>NZ_JBFAPK010000034.1:59920-94545 GCF_040676675.1 Micromonospora sp. NPDC049559
ACCGGTGCGCCCGTCTCGGGCGGTCCGGTCGAAGCGCCTCGCCCCGCCGCCACCGGTTGGCTGACCCCGAACCGGCCGGCCGAGCCGCGCCCGCCGTACCGTCCCGGGCCGCCCGAGCGCCCGGCCACGCCCGATCAGCCGGTTTCTCCGCCAGACGCGGGTGAGCGTGCCCGCCCGCCGATGTCGGGACCGCCGTCCGCCGGGCTGCGGCTGGAGTTCCTGCCTGCCCCGGAGACTCGGCCACAGGAGCCTGCCCAGCCGGCCTCGCCGGTGCCACCGCCCCCGGCCACGCCGGCCGCCGGGCCAGCCACGCCTGCCGCCGGACCGGCGGCACCGGTCGCCGGACCGCCCACGCCCGCGGCACCCGCCTCGGCCGCCCCGCTCCCGGCACCGGCCACGCCGACCGCGCCGACTGGACCGGTCCCGCCGGCACCAGCCGCAGCCACGCCGGTCACGCCCACCACGCCAACCGGACCGGTCGCGCCGCCACCGGCCGCAGCTACGCCGGCGACCGGGGCCGCGCCGACCACACCGGACATGGGCACCACGCCGGCCCCAGCGCGAGTCACGCCGGAGACGGGCGCCGCGCCCGCCCCAGCGGGAGCCACCCCGACCACTCCGAGCGTGGCAACCGCTCCGGCAGGACCGGCTCCGGCCGCGCCCGCGACCGGCGGGTCGACTCCGTCCACGAGCAACACGGACACACCGGCAGCCGGCGAGACGCCCAGGACCGGCGTACCACCGGCGACCTCGCCCGCCGCACCGGTGTTCAATCCCCCGGCACCGGCACCGGCACCGGCCGCGACGCCCTCGGCGGCGACCGAGCAGCCGGCGACGCCGGAGGTTCCCGCCGCCCCGGCCGGCAGGCCGGCGATGGAGGCGGAACCGTCCGCCACGCCGGTACCCGACGGGACGGCATCCGACGCGCCGGCCAGCAGCGCGCCGGCGGTGGCGTCCATCGAGGACAGTTCGACGCCGGTCGCCGGCAGCGCCCCGGAACCCGAGCCGACGGCCGCCACCACCGCACCGGACGCGGCCACAGGAGACGCCGCCGCAGCGGAGGCGGCCACAGGCGACCTGGCCGCGTCGGACCCGGCCGCACTGGAAACCTCCGCAACGGAGACGGCCGCAGCGGAGCCGACGCCCGGGCCGACAGACACGCCGCCGGCAACAGCAGAGCGGACGACAGCCGAACCGGCGCCGGAGGTACCGGCGGTAGCCGAACCGGCGCCGCACGTACCGTCGCCGCTGTCGGGGTCGTCGGCCGCCGCGCCACCGTCCGACGCGCCACCAGCCCCCGCGCCGGTGCCGGCGAAGGAGCCCGTCGCGCCGGTGCCGGCGCCCCCGGCCGCGCCCGAGGGCGCCGCGCCGGCCGGCGAGGTCGTACCCGGGCATACGGACGACGAGGACGCGCCCGCCGGGGCGGTACCGGCCGCCATGCCTCCGGTCGCCCCGGAACCATCCGCCGCCGACGCCTCCGGACCGCCGAACCCGACCCTGACGGCCGGACCGACGGGAGCGCCGAACCCGACCCCGTCGGCCGGATCGACGGCGGCGCCGGAGCCCGGGTCGGCGGCCACGGACGAGGCCGAGGCCGAGACGGCGGCGGAGATCGACGCGGTACCGGGGTCCACCACGCCGGCCGCCGACGCGGTACCCGTATCCTCACCACCGGCAACCAGCGAAACGGGGGGCGGCACGCCGGAGGAGACCGAGCCGGACCCCGCGCAACCACCCGTCACCGCGGACTCCCCGGTCGCCGGGGCGCCCGCCACGGACGTACCGATCCACCAGCCGCCCGCCGCGGACCCGCCGGTCCCCGGAGTCCCGGACGGACCGTCCCTCGCGGCGTCAGCCGACGCCGCCTCCACCGACGACAAGGCCCCCTCCGACCTGATGGCCGTTAACGACTCCCCCGCCGACGAGGGCACGTCCCCCGACGACACTCCCGTCGACGACCCGGCGCCGGCGCCCGCCCCGTCCGCCGACAGCTCGCCCCCGTCCGCCGTCGAGGTTGGCCCGGACGAGGTGGCCGAGGCCAGCCCGGACACCGTGCTGCCCGCCCCCGCCGGACCGGCCGCCGGTGCGGCGACCGCACTGCGCGCACCGACGATGCTCACGCCCATCGTGTCGATCGGCGAGTCCGCGACCGCGCCGGCACCGGCCCCGCCGACCGAGACGCCGGCCGAGGAGCCCGCGCCGCCGGCCGCGGATCCGGAGCAGGTGCTGGCGACGTACGAGTGGCGCTTCCACCACGAGACGCTGCGCGAGTTGGTCGAGAACCCGGACGAGCTGCGGACCATCCGTGACCGGCTGACCGAGAAGCTGGACGGGGCGGTCGACAACCGCAGCCGGGCCCGGCTGCTGAGCCTGCGCGCGGTCGTCTCGCGCATCCTGGGCGACCTGGGCAAGGCGCTCACGGACGCCCGGCTCGCGCTGACGCTCGCGGAGGCCACCGGTGAGCTGCGCCGGATCGCGATCGCGCAGGCGCGACTGGCGCACGTGCTCCAGTGGCGGGGCGACTTCGCCGAGGCGGACCGGCTCTTCGAGGAGGCGAACTCCTCGGAGCTGCCGGACCGGCTCCGCGCCACCATGCACGAGCACGCCGGGCGCTCCTGCTACGACCAGGGCCGTTACATCGAGGCGTGCAACCACTTCGAGCGCGCGCTGGAGCTGCGCAAGGTCGAGGACCCGGACCTGATTGCCCGTACCGAGCTGGCGCTGGACGCGGTCTTCAACAAGGTGGCCGAGAACGGCTGGGGACCGTACCCGCGTGGGCGCGACGAGATCCTCCAGGTGCACCGGCCACCGGTACCGAAGTTCAGCGAACGGGTGCAGCGCTGGGGGTACGCCGACCCGGACGGCCAGCTGGCGATCGCGCCCAGCTACGCCGACGTGCAGCCGTTCCGCGACGGTGTCGCCTGGGTACGCCGTCCCGAGACGGAGACCTGGGAGCTGATCGACGAGTCCGGTGAGCTGCTGATCCAGGCCGCCGCCGGGTACCTCGGGGTGGGCTCCTTCTCCGACGGGCTCGCCTGGGTCTCCCGGGACGGTACGGGGAGTTGGATCGCGATCGACAAGTCCAACAAGGTGGTCATCTCGATCGGCTTCGACGACGTACGCCCGTTCCGGCGCGGCGTCGCGGCGGTGCGCCGGGGCGGCGGCTGGGGCGCGGTCGACAAGAGCGGGCAGATCGTGGTGCCGAACCGGTACACCGGCTTCGTCACCGCGCTGACCGACGGCCGCTACCTCGACGGTTTCACCGACGAGGGGCTCGCGATCGTGGATTCCGGCGGGCGCAAGGGCGTCGTCGACCGTACCGGGCGGGTCATCGTCCCGCCCGCGCACCCGGCGTTGGTGATCCATCCGGTCGCGTTCCTGATCGGCAGCGGTACCGGCCAGTGGGGTGCGCTGGACCGTCGGGGCGAGCCGCTGATCGACGTGGTCCACCCGAGCCGTACCGACGTGATGGACGAGATCGACCGGCTGCTGGCGGACACCAAGCCCGTGCTGTAGTGGGCCGCCGGACCGGTCCCGGGACGGCCGTACCCGGTCGCGGGATCGGGCAGTCCGGAAGCTTCCGGGCAATTCAGTCAATGCGGGCAACCTGGCCAGTCCGGGCCGGCCGCGCCAGTTCGGACTGGCCGGATACGTCCGGGCGATTCCGCCCAGCGGCCGGCACGCTGGGGCGATCCGGGCGGCGGCGGTGCCGGCCGGGACGCCGCCGGCACCGGTAACGGGTGCCGGACCTGCGGAAGCACTAGGATCGAGATCATGGAATTCCGACACCTTGGCCGCTCTGGCCTGTTGGTCAGTGAGATCTCGTACGGCAACTGGCTCACCCACGGCTCCCAGATCGAGGACGACGCGGCGACCGCGTGCGTCCGGGCGGCGCTGGAGGTCGGCGTCACCACCTTCGACACCGCCGACGTCTACGCCGGCACCAAGGCGGAGTCCGTCCTCGGCCGCGCCCTGGCCGGCGAGCGCCGGGAGGGGCTGGAGATCTTCACGAAGGTCTACTGGCCGACCGGACCGGGTCGCAACGACCGCGGGCTGTCCCGCAAGCACATCATGGAGTCGATCAACGGCTCGCTCCGCCGGCTCCAGACCGACTACGTCGACCTGTACCAGGCGCACCGGTTCGACTACGAGACGCCGCTGGAGGAGACGATGGAGGCGTTCGCCGACGTCGTGCACTCCGGCAAGGCGCTCTACATCGGCGTCTCGGAGTGGAACGCCGCGCAGATCCGCCAGGCCCACCAGCTGGCCCGCGAGCTGAAGATCCAGCTCGTCTCGAACCAGCCGCAGTACTCGATGCTGTGGCGGGTCATCGAGGCCGAGGTGGTACCGGCCAGCGAGGAGCTCGGCATCGGGCAGATCGTCTTCTCGCCGATCGCCCAGGGCGTGCTCACCGGCAAGTACCTGCCCGGCCAGCCGCCGCCCTCGGGTTCCCGGGCGACGGACGAGTCCGGCGGCGGGTCGAAGATGATCAGCCGGTTCATGTCCGACCACGTGCTCTCGACCGTGCAGCAGCTCAAGCCGCTCGCCGAGCAGGCCGGGCTGAGCATGTCGCAGCTCGCGATCGCCTGGGTGCTGCAGAACCCGAACGTCTCCTCGGCGATCGTCGGCGCGTCCCGCCCCGAGCAGGTGCACGACAACGTCAAGGCGGCCGGCGTGAAGCTGGATGCCGACCTGCTCAAGGCGATCGACGAGGTCGTCGGCCCGATCGTCGAGCGCGACCCGGCCAAGACCCAGAGCCCCGAACGCCGGCCGTGACACCGCCGGCGGGACGCCGACCGGGCACGAACCGGCCCGGCCGGCGTCCCGCCGCGACCCCTCCCCCGTCGACGGCCGGCCGGCCGGTCGGCCCGCTCAGCCCTGCCAGAAGCGGATGAGCTGCAGTCCGTCGCCGTACAGCGGTGCGGGCAGGCCGAGGAAATCACCGACGGTGAAGACCACGTCGAAGAACCAGCCGCCGATGCGCGGGTTCCAGAGCAGGGCGAAGAGCAGCAGGAAGCCGTACGGGGCCATCAGGTCGTAGCCACGCCGCCACTGCGGCGACAGCCACGGCTGGATCATGTTCCCGCCGTCCAGCCCCGGCACCGGCAGCAGGTTGAGCACGCTCGCGGTGAGCTGGAGGAAGGCGAGCAGGGCCAGCCCCGCCCAGAACTCCCAGTGGGCGTCGTAGTCGCTGGCGAGTACGAGCGGTATCACCAGCGCCACCGCGAAGATCACGTTGGTCGCGGGGCCGGCGAGGCTGACCAGGGTGTGCCGCAGCCGGCCCGGGATCGCGTGCCGGTCGACCCAGACCGCCCCGCCCGGCAGGCCGATCCCGCCGAGCAGCACGATCACCACGGGAAAGATGATCGACAGCAGCACGTTGCTGTACTTCAGCGGGTTCAGCGTCAGGTAGCCCCGGTGGGCCACCTCCCGGTCCCCGGCCCGGAAGGCGACCAGGGCGTGTGCGTACTCGTGCAGGCAGAGTGAGACGAGCCAGCCCGAGACCACGAAGAGGAAGACGTCGAACCGGACGTTGCCGTACCGGTTCCAGGCCATGACCCCGCTGGCGACGAAGAGCGCGACCAGGGTCAGGAAGATGGGGCTGGGCCGGAACGCCTCGCGCGGTACTCCCAGCACGAGCCCGCCGCGGCCGGGCCGGTCGAAGTTCATCCCGCTCACTCGGCGGCCGGTTGCAGGCTCATCTTGTACTCCACCCGGTCGTCCTCGACCAGGCTGACCGCCGTGACCCCCGAGGACGCCAGCTGCCGCCAGGTCTGGCCTATCCAGGACTCGGCGTCGGCCTGGCTGCCGAACGTCTCCGCCGGCCCGGCGACCGGACTGCCGTCCGGGCCCTCGTAGCGCCAGCTCCACGGCATCTCGTCGTCTCCCCTCGCCCCATGTGACCCCGCCAGCCTAGGCCATCCTCTGTCGATCATCGCCGGCCTGCACCGGACGCCCCACACGCCATAAATACAACGTGTAAGGCATTTATTTTCGGTCGCTCAGCGTGTCGATCCGCTTGCGGAGTGCGTTCTTTCGGCAGGCTCCTAGAACGTCTTCCGCGGATCACGGCGGCCCCCGGTCGGCTACCCCGGTCGGCGTCCCGGCCCGGGGCAGCCGCCCGACGGTCCTCCGGCCCCGGCCGCGGGAGCCGACCGGGCCCGGGCAACGAGCCCGGAAACACCGGTCCCGGGAACGCGGGTCCCGCAGCAGAGGGGGTTCCATGGTCAGGTACGACGAGTATCTCTCCGCCGTCGCGCTGACGTTCGCACGCCGGCATCAGCCGACGTGGTCGTGGCAGCGGTGGCGGCGGATCTGCCGGTGCGGTTCCGAGCTGCCCTGCCGGGCCCGACATCGGGTCCCGCTCAACCGGGGGCACTGGCCGGCCCCGAACCAGCGCCGGCGGCAGTCGTGACGCCCGGCTCCGAGGTCACATGAACGTCCTGCGACCCGGCGATGAACCCATGCACTACCAGGACGGCTCGCACCGCTGGGTCCCGCCCGACCCGGACATGGACCAGGATGCCTGGGAGGCGGCGCTGCGGGCGCACCTGCACCACCACCGGGAGATCTTCGGCGGCGCGTCCGGCCGCAACGACCAGGGCCGGGGCCGGGCGAAACCGCGCTCGGCGAGGTCGGCCGGGCGCGACGCGGCCCGGCAGCCGGACGATCCGACCCGCCAGGGCAACGGACGCCGGTCCTGAGCCGGACCCGCGCCCGGCGGGACGCCCGCGCGGGGCCCGGACCGGGTACCGAGCACACCTCGCAGGTCAAATCACAGCCACGCGCTCTAAGGTACGGTCATGTCCGTAGACGGGTGGCAGACCCTTCTCGTGCTCGGCGGGATCCGGTCCGGCAAGTCGGAGTTCGCCGAGTCGTTGCTGAGCGACGCGAGCGTCGTTCGTTATATCGCGACCGCGGCCGGTGCCGAACCGGACGACCCGGAGTGGACCGCCCGGATCGAGGCCCACCGGCGCCGCCGGCCGGAGAGCTGGCCCACCGAGGAGGCCGGTGCCAACCCGTCCCGGCTCGCCGAGTTGATCTCCGAGGCGCGGCCCGGTGAGACCCTGCTCGTCGACGACCTCGGCGGCTGGGTCACGGTCCTGCTCGACCCGGCCCACCAGCCCGCCGACGACGTCGCCACGATCGACGAGCTGACCGCCGCGGTCCGCGACTGCGCCGCGCGGCTGGTGCTGGTCAGTCCCGAGGTCGGGCTCTCGCTGGTGCCCACGACACCGCTGGGCCGGGCCTTCGCCGACGCGCTCGGCTACACCAACCGGTCCGTCGCCGACGCGTGCGACGCCGTGGTGCTCGTCGTCGCCGGCCAGGCGACCTGGCTCAAGCCGGAGGCGGCCCAGCACGGCGCGACCGTACCGGCCCAGGGCCGGCCCGCCGCGGCGGAGGCCGGGCGGCCGGCGCCGGCCGCCGCGACGGCAACCGGAGCCGCTCCGGCCACCGGTACCGGCGGCGCCGACCCGGCCCCCCGCGCCGTCCCGTCGGCCTGGCCGGACGTGCTGACGCCCCGCGTCCCGGCCGAACCGCCCCGGGACAGCGCCTGGACCGCGCCGACCATGACCCTGCCGATGGTCTCCACCGGCCTGATCATCCAGCCCGGCATGGAGCTGCCGATGCCGGACGACTACGCCGGCCCGGAGGCGCTGGAGCGACTCGCCAAGCTCGACGTCGCCGGCGCCGGGCTCGGCAAGCTGGAGCAGGTCGTCGGTTTCGCCGCCGCCACCCAGGCCAACCCGAACCCGGTCCCCTGGCGGTCGGTGCGGGTGCTGCTGGTGCACGGCGACCACGAGGGCGACGTCAGCGCGGGCGCGGTACCGGGTGAGTCGGCCCGCCGGGCCACCCAGGCGCGCGAGGGAGAGGGGGCGCTGGCCCGGCTCGCCGCCGAGGCCGGCGCGAGCCTCCAGGTGATCGACGCGCCGCTGGCCGCCCCGATCGAGGAGGGCCCGGCGCTGGCCGAGGGGACCGTCGAGTCGGCCCTGCGGTACGGCTGGCGGCTGGCCGAGGAGGCCGCGGACAGCGGCGTACAGGCGATCGTGCTGGCCGCCTGCGGTGCCGGTACGGAGGCCGCCGCCGCGGCCGTGCTGGCCGCCACGGCCGGGGCCGAGCCGGCGGCCGTGCTCGGCCGGGTCGTCGGCCCCGGCGGAGTGGTCGACGACACGGCCTGGATGCGCCGCTGCGCCGCGGTACGGGACGCCCTGCAACGCACCCGCCGCAGCCCGCGTACGGCCAAGGACATCCTGGCCGAGCTGGCCGGCGGCGACATCGCGGTGGCGACCGGGATCCTGCTCGGCGCGACCGCGCGCCGGACCCCGGTGCTGCTGGACGGTCCGGTCGGCATCGCCGCCGGCCTGATCAGCCGGGAGCTGGCCGGGCAGGCCCGGCACTGGTGCCTGCTGCCGGACTCCGGGGACCAGCCCGGCGTGCGGTTCGGCGCCGACGTGCTCGGCCTGACCCCGCTGATCGACCTGCGGCTGGACCTCGGCGAGGGGGCGAGCGTGCTGGCCACCCTGCCGATCCTGCGCTCGGTGCTGACGCTGGCCGGTTCGCTGCCGGCGCACCCCGCCCTGGCCCGGCCGGAGGAAACTCCGGACGCCCGGGAGCAGGCCGGCGCCGGCGACTGGAGCACGCCCACGGCGCCCACCGGGAGCAGCGCCTGGGACCCCACGCCGGGAAGCACCGACTGGGCCGCCACCCCGGCACCCGCCACGACGAGCACCGACTGGGACCCCACGCCGGGAAGCACCACCGGCGGAAGCACCGACTGGACCCCGGAGCCGGCCCGGCCGGCCGCCGGCTCCACCGGGTGGGAGAACGGCGCGGCGAAGGCGGACGACGAGCGCGCTCCGGGTCGGGACGAGGAGTTCGTCGAGCCGGTGCCCGCCGGGCCCGGACCGGCGGCGCCCGCTGACCGGGAGCCGGATGCGCCCGCCGGGCCGGACCGGGACGCCGACCGGGAGGCGGCCGCGCCGGAGCGGGAGGCCGACCGGCCGGGCTCCGGCGAGCGGGACGACCCGACCTCGGCCCGCTCCGGCGGCGGCACCTTCCCCGGTGCCTGACGGGCGGTTCCCGGCCGGCGCCCGCCTGGCGCTCACCACCTTCACGATCCTGCCGCTGCGGGCGGGGCGGGTGGACCGTCCCGCCGCCGCGGTGGCGATGGCCCTGGCGCCGGCCGTGGGGGCCGGGCTCGGCCTCGCCGCCGCCGCGCTGCTCGGCGGGCTGCGCGCCGCCGGTACGCCGGGACTGGTGGCCGGCGGCGTCACGGTCGCCGTGCTCGCGCTGCTGACCCGGGGGCTGCACCTCGACGGGCTGGCCGACACCGTCGACGCGCTCGGGTCGTACCGCGCCGGGCCGGCCGCGCTGGAGATCATGAAGAAACCGGACGTCGGGCCGTTCGGCGTGGCCGCGCTGGTGCTCGTACTGCTGACCCAGGCCGCGGCGCTGGAAGCGCTCCCCGCCCGTGGCTGGCCGGCGCTGCTGGCCGGCGTGGCGGCCGCGACCGCCACCGGCCGGCTCGCGGTGAGCTGGGCCTGCCGCCGCGGGGTGCCGGCGGCCCGGCCGGACGGGCTCGGCGCGCTGGTCGCCGGCAGCCTCCCGGCGGCCGTGCCGGCGGTGGCGACGGTCGCCGTCGCGGCGCTGGCGCTGCCCGCCGTGCCGGGCCGCCCCTGGCAGGGGCCGGTCGCGGTGCTGGTCGCGCTCGCCGCGGCCGGACTGCTGCTGCGGCACGCGGTACGGCGGTTCGGCGGGGTCACCGGCGACGTGCTCGGCGCCCAGGTCGAGGTCGCCACCACGCTCGTCTACCTGGGTCTCGTGCTGACCGGCTGATCGCGGCCCGGGATCCGGGTAGCGTTCGCCTCGACGACCCGTCCACCCTTCAACGGGGAAAAACACCATGGTCATGATCGACGACTTCCTGCCCGTCCCGGCCCCGGAGACGCTGAGCGCGACCTACCTGGTGCCGACCTCGGCGCGGCACGTACCGAGCCCCGCGGAGGCGGTCTCGATGCTCGCGGGACGCCTCGCCGGACCGGCGTACGACCTCACCCGGGAACTGCTGGACAGCCCGCTGATGACCGTGGGCACCCGGCCCGTCGGGGAGTTCCCGAAGCTGCCGCCGGACCTGCTCACCGCGTTCGGGGCCACCGAGCGGCAGCTCGACCGGCTGGCCGCGGCGACCGAGCTGATCCTGGTTCAGGCCAGCTACCGGCCCGGCTGGCCGCCGGCGCACGAGTGGGCCGCCCGGGCGCTCGCCGCCGCGCTCGCCGAGGCGGTCGGCGGCGACCTCGTCGACGTCTTCGGCCTGCAGTTCCTGGAGCCGGCCCGGGCGCTGCGCTCGCTGCCCGGCACCGACGGCCGCATCCGGCTCGTGGACTGGGTGCTGGTGCCGTACTCCTCGGACGGCGACGGGCTCTGGTTCACCACCAAGGGGCTGCGCCGCTTCGGTCTGCTGGAGTTGCAGGCCCGGGGCGTGCCGGCGCACCTGACCCGCAGCTTCGGCGCGGTGATGGCCGGGGCGGCCCGCCGGCTGCTGCGCCGCTGGATCGACGGGCTCGCCGGCCCGGAGCCGCCCGCCTTCGTACCGCTGCCGACGCTGGTGCCGGTCAGCGGCCGGGACATCGCCGCCGCGTACGGCAACCCCGCGCCGGGCGACCCGGACGCCGGGTCGCGCCGGCGGGGCCCGGGCGACGACCCGGGGCTGCGCCGGCCGCTCGGCTCGACGCTGCTGCGGCTGGAACTCGACCCGGCGACCGATCCCGAGGCGGACTCGTTCCTGAGCCTGCTGCCACCCGAGGGGCACCCGGGGCCGCCCGGGCGGTACTACGCCGCGCTCTGCGCCACCCTCTTCGGCGGCGACCCGGCGGACCCGCGCTACGCCCGCCCGGACGACGCCATGGCGCGCGCCATCGCGACCGCGCGGGACGGGCTGCCCGACGTACGGGAGCGCTTCCTCGCCGGCGGCCTGCCGGCCGGCACCCAGCTCGTGGTCAAGTACGCGCTCCCCAGCGCCGACGGCCCCGAATTCGTCTGGGCCGGGGTCACCTCCTGGGCCAGCCCCGACCGGATCCACGGCGCCAGCGCCAGCGACGCCGCCACCGACCCGGCGGTGCGCATCGGCCAGCCGGTGGAGGTGGCCACCGCCGACGTCGTCGACTGGGCGCTGCTCGACGAGACCGGCGTGCTGGAGGGCGGCTGGACCCAGGCGGTGCTCGACGCCGGGGAGCGGTCCTGACCCCCGCCGGTCGACCTCGCCGGCCTCGACCCGGGCGCCGCCCGGCCGGTTACTTGACGGAGGGCTTGACGAAGGGTGGGCGGACCACCCGCATCGGCGAGCGGCGGCCCCGCACGTCGACCTCGACGGTGGCGCCCTCGGCCAGCCCGGCGGCCGTGTCCAGCAGCGCCAGCGCGATGCCGAGCTTGCGGGTGGGCGAGAAGGTGCCGCTGGTCACCTCGCCGACGCTCCGGTCGCCGGCGTAGACCCGCATGCCGGCGCGCGGGATGCCCCGGTCGACCGCCTCCAGCCCCCAGAGCGTTCGGCGCGGTCCGGCCGCCTTCTCGGCCAGCAGCGCGTCGCGGCCCCAGAAGGCGGGCTTGTCCCAGCCGACCGCCCAGCCCGACCGGGCCTGCACCGGGGTGATCTCCAGCGACAGGTCCTGGCCGTGCAGCGGGTAGCCCATCTCGGTACGGAGCGTGTCGCGGGCGCCCAGGCCGCAGGGGCGGATGCCGTACGGCTCGCCGGCCGCCAGCAGCGCGTCCCAGACGGCGGTCGCCGCGGCGGCCGGTACGACCAGCTCGTAGCCGTGCTCGCCAGTGTAGCCGGTGCGGCAGACCACCAGCTCGGCCAGGGGTTCGGCCGGCCCGCTGGCGGCCGGGCGGCCGGCGGGGTCGACCGTACCGGCGCCGGGGACGAAGCCGGCGGTGGCGAAGCTCATGTAGCCGTGTCCGGTGGGGAGCCCCAGCGCGGCGAGCACCTCGGCCGAGCGGGGCCCCTGCACGGCCAGTACGGCGTGCGCCTCGTGCTCGTTCTCCACGACGATCTCCGGCGGCGCGGCGGCGCGCAGCCGGCGGACCACCTCGGCGGTGTTCGCCGCGTTCGGGATCAGGAAGACGTGCTCGTCGCCGTAGAGGTACGCGATGATGTCGTCGACCACCCCGCCGGTGGCCTCGTCGCAGCAGAGCGTGTACTGCGCCCGCCCCGGCCCGATCCGGCCGAGGTCGTTGCTGAGACAGGAGTTGACGAAGGCGGCGGCGCCGGGACCGGCCACCCGGGCCTTGCCCAGGTGCGAGACGTCGAAGATCCCGACCGCCTCGCGCACGGCGGTGTGTTCGGCGATCACGCCGCCGCCGGCGTAGTCGAGGGGCATCTGCCAGCCGCCGAACGGGGCGAACCTGGCGCCCAGGGCGGCGTGCCGCTCGTGCAGCGGCGATCGGCGCGACGAGTCGGCGGGGACGTCTGCGGTGGGCTCGGTCATGGATGGCAACTTACCGGGCGTTGACCACCTGATAAGCACCGGTGACCACCTGATTAGGCTCGACGGAGATCCCCTGACGGGCCGTCGGCGGGACACCATGCCGTCCGGCGGGTAGGTTGCGCCGGAGAACCCACCGCCGGGCGCACACGACGCGGCCGGCCAGTCCCGCCCGGAGCCGCCGAGTGACATCGCCCAGCACCACCCTCAGCCTGGCCGACACGGACCCCGCCGAACTGACCGTCGACGCCGTCGTGATCGGCGTACACAGCCAGTCCGGTACCGACGCCCCCACCCCGCCGGGACCCGGCGGATTCGCCGCCACCCTGCTGCTGGCGACCGGGGCGGAGAGTATCGCCGCGGCGTTCGACGGCCGGTTGACCGAGACCCTGGCCCTGTTGGGCGCCACCGGTGCACCGGGCGAAGTGACCAAGATCGCAACTCTCGGCACGGTGACCGCTCCGCTGGTCGTGGCGGTGGGGCTCGGCCCCGAGCCGACCGGGGCCGCGCCGGCGCCCGAGACGCTGCGCCGCGCCGCGGCCGGCGCGGTCCGCGCGCTCGCGGGGGCCGAGCGGGTCGCGCTGACCCTGCCGGTGCCGGACGACGAGGACGCGCCGGCCGCGCTGCGGGCCATCGCCGAGGGCGCGCTGCTCGGCACGTACCGGTTCGCCGGCTACAAGACCCGGCCGCAGCCGAGCCTGCGGCCGCCGGTACGCGAGGTGGCGGTGCACGTCCCGGACGCCGGGGACGCCCGCGCGCAGGCCGAGGTGGCCCGCGCCCGGCACGTGGCGGCGGCCGTCGCGCTCACCCGCGACTGGGTCAACACGCCCCCGAACGACCTGCGCCCCCCGGCGTTCGCCGACGCGGTGACGGACGCGGCCCGCGCGGCCGGCCTGACCGTGGAGGTCCTCGACGAGCGGGCCCTGGCCGACGGCGGGTACGGCGGCATCCTCGCCGTCGGGCTCGGCTCGGAGGCGCCGCCCCGGCTGGTCACGCTGGCGTACGACCCGCCGGCGGAGGCGGCCCCGGCCGGCGGTACGAAGCGGGTCGCGCTGGTCGGCAAGGGCATCACCTTCGACACGGGCGGCGTCTCGATCAAGCCGGCGCAGGGCATGTGGGAGATGAAGTCCGACATGGCCGGTGCGGCGGCGGTCGCCGCCGCGATGATCGCCATCGCCGAGCTGAAGCCGGCGGTGTCGGTCCGGGCGTACCTGCCGATGGCCGAGAACATGGCCTCGGGCAGCGCGTACCGGCCGGGCGACATCGTGACCATGCGCAACGGCAAGCGGGTCGAGGTGCTCAACACCGACGCCGAGGGCCGGATGATCCTGGGCGACGCGATGGCCCGCGCCTGCCAGGACGGCTGCGACTATCTGATCGAGACGTCCACGCTGACCGGTGGCCAGGTGGTCGCGCTCGGCAAGCGGATCGCCGGGTTGATGGGTACGCCGGAGTTCTGCACCCGGGTGCAGGCCGCCGGTGACGCGGTCGGCGAACCGGCCTGGCCGATGCCGCTGCCCGAGGACGTGCGCAAGGGCATGGACTCCGACGTGGCCGACATCTCGCAGGTCAATGCGGGGATGGACCGGGCCGGACACATGCTCCAGGGCGGCGTCTTCCTGCGGGAGTTCGTCGAGGACGGGGTCGACTGGGCACACATCGACATCGCCGGCCCGAGCTACCACGCGGGCGAGCCGACCGGCTACTGGACCAAGGGCGGCACCGGCGTCCCGCTGCGTACGCTGCTCGAACTCGTCGACGACATCGCCGCCAACGGCTGAAACCCGGGGCCGGCGCCCGGCCGGTCCGTCCCGCGCCGCGGGTCGGACCGGCCGCCGGTGAAAGCTCGGCCCGCCGGCCGCCGGCCGGCCGGACACTCGGCCCGCCGGCGCCGGTCAGCCGGCGGCGGGTCCGCCGGCCGTCCGGCGGCGGCGGGCGTTGAAGTCGCGCATCCGCTGCGGGTAGCCGACCAGCCGTACGTCGTAGATGGGTATCGCCAGCCGGTGGGCGAAGCGGCGGGCCCCCTCGGGGCTGTCGACGCGCCGCCGGGTCCACTCCCCATCGTGGGCGATCAGGATGACAGTGGTCTCCGTCACCGTGGTCCGCGGTTCGATGAACGCCTCGACCCCGCGTCGGGACCGGACGAACGCCTCGAGGTGATCGAGATCGGCCCGGCTGACTGGACGGCCCGTGGCCGCCGCACCCGTGCGCCTGCCGCGTCGAAACCAGGCCACCCGTCGCCTCCTCCCCGGCGCCGGCACGGTGCGTCACCGGCGGCTGGGGCAAGCGTACGTCCCGCCGACGTGTCCTTGGGCACCTCGTTACGCGGGGCGCACCGACAAGTGACAAGATGACCGAGGTAGAAGCTCTCCGGCCACGAGGCATAGGCCGGAAGGGATGATATGCCCCTTTCCACGGCATGACCCTAGTGGCAGCGACGCGACCTGGGAGATAACTGTGAGCGAGCCGAACGGCCAGACCTTCGATGTCGTGATCCTCGGAGGTGGCAGCGGCGGCTACGCGGCCGCGCTCCGGGCCGCGCAACTCGACCTGTCGGTGGCGCTGATCGAAAAGGACAAGCTCGGCGGCACCTGCCTGCACCGGGGTTGCATCCCGACCAAGGCGCTGCTCCACGCCGGCGAGATCGCCGACCAGACCCGCGAGTCGGAGCAGTTCGGCGTGAAGGCCGAGCTGATCGGCGTCGACATGGCCGGTGTGAACAGCTACAAGGACGGGGTCGTCGCCCGCCTCTACAAGGGCCTCCAGGGCCTCGTGAAGGCTGCGAAGATCACTTACGTCGAGGGCACCGGCCGGCTGGTCGGGCCGGACGCGGTCGAGGTGGACGGCGTGCGGTACACCGGACGCAACATCATCCTCGCAACCGGTTCGTACTCGCGCAGCCTGCCGGGGATCGAGGTCGACGGCGAGCGGGTCCTCACCAGCGAGCACGCCCTGACGCTGGACCGGGTTCCCACCTCGGCCATCGTGCTCGGCGGCGGCGTCATCGGCGTCGAGTTCGCCAGCGCCTGGCGCTCCTTCGGCGCGGAGGTCACCGTGGTCGAGGCGCTGCCCCGGCTGGTGGCGGCCGAGGACGAGGAGTCCTCGAAGGCGCTGGAGCGGGCGTTCCGCAAGCGCGGCATCGGCTTCAAGACCGGCAAGCCGTTCGAGAAGGTCGAGCGGACCGACTCCGGCGTCCGGGTCACCATCGCCGGTGGCGAGACCCTCGAGGCCGAGCTGCTGCTGGTCGCGGTCGGTCGCGGCCCGACGACCGCCAACCTCGGGTACGAGGAGCAGGGCATCCGGCTCGACCGCGGCTTCGTCCTGACCGACGAGCGGCTGCGCACCGGCGTCGGGAACATCTTCGCGGTCGGCGACATCGTGCCCGGCCTGCAGCTGGCCCACCGCGGCTTCCAGCAGGGCATCTTCGTCGCCGAGGAGATCGCCGGGCGGAACCCGACCGCGATCGACGAGAACGGCATCCCGCGGGTCACCTACTCGGACCCGGAGCTGGCCTCCGTCGGCCTGACCGAGGCGAAGGCCAAGGAGAAGTACGGCGCCGACAAGGTGCAGACCTACAACTACCCGCTCGGCGGCAACGGCAAGAGCCAGATCCTCAAGACCAACGGCTTCGTGAAGCTGGTCCGGGTCTCCGACGGGCCGGTCGTCGGCGTACACATGGTGGGCGCCCGGGTCGGTGAGCTGATCGGCGAGGCGCAGCTCATCTTCAACTGGGAGGCGTACCCGGCCGAGGTGGCGCAGCTCGTGCACGCCCACCCGACGCAGAACGAGGCACTGGGCGAGGCGCACCTGGCCCTGGCGGGCAAGCCGCTGCACGCCCACGCCTGACACACATTTTTTCCGCGGCGCCCGGCGGCAAGCGGGCGAGGATGGCACCAGGCCACGAAGGAGTCTTGAGAGATGCCGGTATCGGTCACCATGCCACGGCTTGGCGAGAGCGTCACGGAGGGCACCGTCACGCGCTGGCTGAAGCAGGAGGGCGACCGGGTCGAGGTCGACGAGCCGCTGCTCGAGGTCTCGACCGACAAGGTCGACACCGAGATCCCCTCCCCCGCGGCCGGCGTGTTGAGCCGGATCGTGGTGAGCGAGGACGAGACCGCGGAGGTGGGCAGCGAGCTCGCCGTGATCGCGGGCGAGGACGAGGCGCCCGGCGGCGCGGCCCCGGCCCCGCAGGCGGAGGAGCAGGAGCCGGCTCCGCGGGCGGAGGCGCCCGCGCCGCAGCAGGCCCCCGCCCCGCAGGCGGAGGCGCCCGCGCCGCAGCAGGCCCCGGCCGCCGAGGGCGGCGCGGGCGGCACGGGTACGCCGGTGAAGATGCCGGCCCTCGGCGAGAGCGTCACCGAGGGTACGGTCACCCGCTGGCTCAAGGAGGTCGGCGACTCGGTCGAGGTCGACGAGCCGCTGCTGGAGGTCTCGACCGACAAGGTCGACACCGAGATCCCCTCCCCCGTCGCCGGCACCCTGCTGGAGATCAAGGTCCCGCAGGACGAGACCGCGCCGGTCGGCGCCGAGCTGGCCGTGATCGGTACGCCCGGCGCCGCGCCGACCGGGAAGCCCGCGCCGGCGCAGCCCGCGCCGCAGGCCGAGCCCGAGCCGGCCCCGCAGGCGGCCGCCCCGGCACCGAAGCCCGCCGAGCCGGCTCCCGCGCCGGCCGCGGGCGCGGGCTACGGCACCCCGGCCGCGCAGACCGAGCGGGCGGCCGAGCCGGCCCGCACCGAGCAGGCCGCGCACCCGGCGGCCCCGCCGGCCCGCCCGGCCGCACCCGCGCCGCGGCAGACCAACGGCGAGGACGTGGCCGGGTACGTGACCCCGCTGGTCCGCAAGCTCGCCGCCGAGCACGGCGTGGATCTCGCCTCGGTCACCGGTACCGGCGTGGGTGGCCGGATCCGCAAGCAGGACGTGCTGGAGGCGGCCGAGAAGGCCAAGGCCGCCGCCGCGCGGCCGGCACCGGCCGCCGAGGCCAAGCCGGCGCCGGCCGCGAAGCCGCAGCCGAGCCCGATGCGGGGCCGCACCGACAAGCTGCCCCGGATCCGCCAGGTAATCGCCAAGCGGATGCACGAGTCGCTGCACGAGATGGCGCAGCTCACCACGGTCGTCGAGGTGGACGTCACCAAGGTGGCGCAGCTGCGGGCGCGGGCCAAGGACGACTTCCTGCAGCGGCACGGCGTGAAGCTGTCGTTCCTGCCGTTCTTCGCGCTGGCCGCCGTCGAGGCGCTGCAGACGTACCCGATCATCAACGCGCGGATGGACCTCGACGCCGGGACGATCACGTACCCGGACGCGGAGCACCTGGGCCTCGCGGTCGACACCGAGCGGGGCCTGATGGTGCCGGTCATCCACAACGCGGGTGACCTGAACCTGGCCGGCCTCGCCCGCCGCATCGCCGACCTGGCGGAGCGGACGCGGTCGAACAAGATCAGCCCGGACGAGATCGCCGGGGCGACCTTCACGCTGACCAACACCGGCAGCCGGGGGGCGCTCTTCGACACCCCGATCGTGCCGAGCCCGCAGGCCGCGATGCTCGGTACCGGCGCGGTGGTGAAGCGCCCGGTGGTCCTCACCGACCCGGACCTCGGCGAGGTGATCGTGCCTCGGTCGATGGTCTACCTCGCCCTGTCGTACGACCACCGGCAGATCGACGGCGCCGACGCGGCCCGCTTCCTCACCGCGGTGAAGGAGCGGCTGGAGGGCGGCAACTTCGAGGCCGAGCTCGGCCTGTCCTGACCCCGCCGCCTCGTCGATCTAGGGCAAATCTACGTGAGTTAATCTCCAATCACCGCGATTTGCCCTAGATCGACGAGGTCAGGTGGGTGGGGGGCCGTAGACGGTCGGCCACTCCAGCCCGGACACGATGACGCGTACCGCCTCATCGACCGTGCCGCCCCCGGAGGCGGCGACGACCACCGTCGCCACGGGGGCGCGGGCGTACTCGGCCGGGTCGACCTCGGTGCTCAGCCGCAGCAGCCGGACCGCCTCCGGGTCCACCTCGGAGCGCTCGTCGAAGTCGTCGAGCTCGACCTCCAGCCGCGCCAGTACGGACCGGTGGCAGACCACGTCCACGGTGAGCCGCGTACCGTCGAGCCGCCGCTCCGCCCAGCCGTCCGCGCGCGCCAGGTACCAGACCCCGTCGCCCTCGTGGCAGGTCTCGCCGAGGCGCACCACGGCGCGGTCGCCGGGTGGTCCCAGCGGATCCACCGCGACCACGACCACCGGTTCCTCCGGGGCGTCCGGGTCCACGCCGGTACGCAACCGCACCTCCGCCATCGCGGCCTCCCTCCCGCCCTCGGCGGCGCCAGTCGCGGTCGCCACCCGGCCACTTCCGCCCGAACGCTTCCCGCCCGAACGCTTCCCGCCCGGACGCGGCCGGCCGTCGCGGCCCCCCACCCGGCCACTTCCGGCCCGGGCGGGGCCGGCCGTCGCGAGCCTATCGGGGCGCCACGACCGCGAGCCGCGGGCTCCGGCCCGGCACGTCGGCGAAGATACCTACATGCGGATCCTGATCGCCGGCTCGTCCGGCTTCCTCGGCACGCGGCTGGGCGAGCGCCTCCGTACCTCCGGGCACGACGTCCTCCGGCTGGTGCGCCGCCCGCCGCGCGGTACGGGCGAGATCCGGTGGGACCCCGCCGCCGGGCAGCTCGACCCGGCCGCGCTCGTCGGCGTGGACGCCGTGGTCAACCTCGCGGGCGCGGGCATCGGCGACCGGCGTTGGTCCGAGGAGTACCGGAACCTGCTGCGCTCCAGCCGGGTCGACAGCACCCAGACGCTGGCCCGGGCCATGGCCGCCGTGCCCGCCGATAGCCGACCGGCCGCGCTGCTCAACGCCTCGGCCATCGGCTGGTACGGCGACACCGGCGACCGCCCGGTGGAGGAGGACGCGCCGGCCGGCGAGGGCTTCCTGGCGGACCTCTGCCGGGTGTGGGAGGCCGCCACCGGGCCGGCCGAGGACGCCGGCGTACGGGTCGTCCGGCTGCGCAGCGGCTATCCGCTGCACCGGGACGGCGGCTATCTCAAGCCGCAGCTGCTGCCGTTCCGGCTCGGCGTCGGCGGCCCGCTCGGCGGCGGCCGGCAGTGGCTGCCGTGGATCTCGCTGGCCGACTGGCTGGCCGCCGTCGAGTTCCTGCTGGCCCGCGAGGACCTGGCCGGACCGGTCAACGTGGTCGGTCCGGCGCCGGCCACGAACCGGGAGTTCACCCGGGAGTTCGGCGCCGCGCTGCACCGCCCGGCGGTGTTCCCGGTGCCCGGCTTCGCGCTCAAGATCCTGCTCGGCGGGCTCGCCGTCGAGGCGCTGAGCAGCACTCGCGTCCTGCCCGGGGTGCTCTCCCGAGCGGGCTTCAGCTACCGGCACCCGGAGCTGCGCGCCGCCTTCCGGGCCGCGCTGCGGGAGTAGCGGGCCGCCCCACGGGTGCGCCGCCCGCGAGGGACCAGTGGCCCGCGCGGGCAGCGCGCCGCGCGGCCAGCGCACCGCGGCCGACGGTTCGCGAGGCGAGCCCCGCGGACCGTGGGCGGGGCCCCGCGCGCCGCGAGCGACGGCGGGCCCCGCCGGTACCGCTACCCGAGTTCGGGCCGCTCCTGGTAGTCCGGCCGCAGCGTCGAGGTCGCCGCGCAGCTGGCGGTACCGCCGTTGGCCGCCGAGCGGATGCCCGGCGCGTCGCGTACGGTCCGGAAGTTCGCCCGGAACGCCTCGAAGACCGCGGTGTCCTCCAGTTGCAGCATGGTCTCGTCGGCCTGCCGCAGCGAGTTGTAGCTCAGGTTGTGGCTGCCGACGTAGGTGATGGTCCGGTCCGGTACGCCGTAGTACTTCCCCTCGATCTGCAGGTACTTGGAGTGGGTCCAGACCGGGTCGGGGTCCTTGCAGTAGTACCTGACCACGGGTCCGCCGTAGCCGCTGCTGGTGGAGCGCAGCAGGTTCTTCATGCTGGTGACCTCGGACGAGCTGGACGGGTCGTACCGCTCGACGACCTCCACGTAGCAGCCCTGGTTGTCCAGGTCCCACAGCTTGCTGGCGAGGTAGGTACGGCTGATGAAGGTCTGGTTGACCCGGATGATCGTGCGGTACGTGCCGTCCTGGGTGCCGACCCGGGTGTTGCCGGTGCAGGCCACGTTGTTCAGCGCGGTCATCACCGTGTCCTCGTTCGGGTCGTTGTACGGCTGCCCGTTGCTCTCCTGACGCGGGTAGAAGTGGATCTTCGCGTTGCCGGAGGTGACGGGGGCGCGGCCGGTGTCGTAGTAGTTGTTGTTGACCTTGCGGCCCTTGAGGTCGTCGAAGTAGCCGCTGTAGGCGTTGTAGATGCCGGTGTTGCCGACCAGCACCAGCGCCGCGTTCCAGCCGCGCAGCCCGTCCCGTCCCCGGTAGAGGTTGGCGGTCGACTGGACCACCACGTTGGTCGCGCCGAGTGTGCTGGAGAAGAGGAAGAACTTGTTGTGGTTCAGCGACGTGACGTCGCCGAGGGTGCGGTTGCCGATGCAGCCCCGGCCCTGCGGGCAGAAGAGGATCCACGAGGCCGCGCCCAGGTCGGTGCCGAGGGCGGTGACCAGGGAGGCGTACGGCGCCGCCGCCGGATCGTTGTAGTCGAAGATCACCTGTACGTTGACGCCGCGACCCTTCGCCCGTACCAGCGCGTCGGGGACCGGGGTGTCCCCGGCGTAGAACATCGCCATCCGGATGCGCGACCCGGTCGGCGTGCCGTCGATCAGCTCGACCAGACGCGTCTGGATCGCCTGCTGCTCGGCGGCCGTGCCGAGGGGGTTGTTGAAGACGGCGCCGGTGGTGGGGGTCGCGGCCCGCGCCGGCCCGACCCCGACCGAGAGTCCGGCCAACACGCTCGCCCCCGCTAGCAAGAAAGAGATCATTTTCCGCATGGCGCGGAACGGTATCACCGCCGTCGATACCCTGCCGCCCCCGTCCAGATGGCGGAGCCGACCGTTCGGACGGGCAGGGGCTCCCGCCGCCGGGCGGCGGCGGGAGCCCCTGCTCCGACGCCCGGGGGTGGGGCGCCGTCGCCGCGTCCGTGGAGCGGGCGCCGGATCAGCAGCCGACCACCCAGTAGCTCGGGCCGGTCTGCTTGAGCGTGCTGGTGTAGAAGGTGTTGTAGAGACCCATCTGCTGCCCCGAGCCGAGCGCGTACGCGTACCCGCCCGAGGTGTAGGCGCGACCGGCCTGGACGTGCGCGTAGTTGCTGGCCGTGACGCAGACCGGGGCGGTACCGCCGGTGGTGGCCGAGACCGTGCCGGAACGGGCGCCCTCCACCCCGCCGGAGCCCACGGCGCTGACCGCGTACGAGTACGTGGTCGCCGCGGTGAGCCCGCTGTCGACGTAGGAGGTGCCGCCGACCGGGGACGAGGTGACCCGGGTGCCGTTGCGGTAGACGTGGTAGCCGGTCGCCCCGCCGACCGCGTTCCAGCTCAACGAGACGGAGTTGGCGGTGGTACCGGTGACGGCGAGGCCGGTCGGCGCGGCCGGCGCTCCCGGTCCGGGGTCGCCGCCGCCCGATCCGTCGAGCCCGAAGAAGAGCGCGTCCCGGTACGCCGAGCAGATGGTGTCCAGGAAGTACGCTCCGGCGGTGCCGCACTGGTCGGCGCCGGAGCCCGGGTCGACCGGGGTGCCGTGCTGCATGCCGGAGACCCGGTAGAGGCGCACCGCGTCGTTGCCGTACACCTCCAGGCTGGTCCCGCCGGGCAGCGACGACGTGCTGGTGGGAGTCTGCGAGACGCCGAGGACGTTGGTCCACTGGTCCCGCGACTCCGTCGCGTTGGCCGGTACGACCGTGGTGTCGGAGGTGCCGTGCCAGATCGCCACCTTCGGCCGCGCCCCCGAGTAGCCGGGGTAGGCGGCGCGGACCAGGTCGCCCCACTGGGCCGGGGTCTTGTCGACGCCGCTGTACTGGCAGGTGCTGGTCGCGGCCGGGGGCGAGCAGCGGTACGGCAGTCCGGCGATCACGGAGCCGGCCGCGAAGGTGTCCGGGTAGGTCGCCAGCATCACCGAGGTCATCGCGCCGCCGGCGGAGAGGCCGCTGACGTAGACCCGGTTGGCGGCGGTACCGAAGTTGCTCTTCGCGTAGTCGACCATCTGCTTGATCGACAGCGCCTCGCCCTGGCCCCGGCTGATGTCGCCCTCGGTGAACCAGTTGAAGCAGGAGAGCGCCTGGTTGGCGCTCTTCTGCTCCGGCACGATCAGGGTGAACCGCCACTGGTCGGCGTACTTCCGCCAGCCGGAGTTGGTGAAGTAGGTGTTCGCGTTCTGGGTGCAGCCGTGCAGCAGCACCACGGCCGGCGCGCCGCTCGGCAGGTTGTCCGGCCGGTAGGCGTACATGGTCAGGTTGCCGGGGTTCGAGCCGAAGCTGGCGACCTGGGTGAGGCTGGCGGCCTGTGCGGGAGCGGCTCCGGTGAGCACGGCCGCGGCGAGCACGACGGGTACGGCGGCGGCTCTGGCGAGCCGGGCGAGGACAAGTGCGGATCGACGCACGGTCGGCCTCCTGGTGGCAAGTGTGTGAGCAGAGTCACCCCCGAATTGCCGAGACGTTACGTCCGTATGACGGAGTTAAGACATGGTCCGCGATCACACATTCGCCGCCGTCACCATGTGCCGCGCGGTCGGGGGTCCACATCGGAGCCCTCGGCGGATCCGTGGCTCACAACCGGCGGCGCAGGCAGACCCGGGGCCAGCGGTCCAGCCCGAGCGCGGCCTCGTGCCGCCGGATCGCCCGCAGCCCCGGGCCGATCTCGCCGTCGGCCATCACCTCGAAGCCGCACCGCGCGTAGTACGGGGCGTTCCACGGCACCTCGACGAAGGTGGTGAGGGTCAGCGCCGGCAGACCCTCCGCCGCCGCGTGTTCGGCGGCGTGGTCGAGCAGGCGGCGGCCGATCCCGCGCCGCGCGCTCGCCGGGTGCACCGAGACCTGCTCGACGTGCAGGTTGCCGTCGACGACCTCGGCGACCAGGTACGCCACCGGCCGGTCCGCCGCGTCCGTGGCGACCCAGGCCCGCCCCGCGCGCCGGTACCCGTCGAGCACGTCGAGCGGCAGCCCCTCGTCGCCGGCGATCTCCGGCATTCCCACGTCGCGGAACCAGCGCCCCGCCGCGACCTCGATCTCCCGCAGTACCGTCAGCTCCGCCTCGCGCGCGGCTCGGATCGACATCGCCGCATTCTGCCCGCGCCGCCACCGCGACCTCCACGGGTTTCCCGCCCGAGCCGGGCCACCCGCGCCGGAAGCGGGCCGCCCGGACGTCACCGCACTCCAGGTGCTCGCCATGATCTCGGCGCTGCCGAACCAACCGGAGCGCGGCCCGACGATCGAGCCGTACCCGGACATCGTGCTCAAGGGGCCGCGTCCCTGACCGGCGCCGCCGGGGACAGTTCGACGCAGCAGCGGCCGGGGTGCGGGGCGAGCCGCGCGTGCACCTCGGTGGCGCCGAGACCGTCGAGGAGCCCGGCCAGGAAGGCGTGGTTGAGCCCGCAGATCAGGCCGGTGTGCCGGGCGGCCAGGGCGTGGAACGGGCAGTTGTGCAGCAGCACCCGCCCGGTCGTGGCCTCTGGCTCGAAGCCGAGCTGGGTGAGCGCGGCCAGCAGGTCGGGACCGTGCCCGGCGCGCAGCGCGGACCCGAGAGTGTGTCCGTGGCGGTGGGCGTGTTCGGTGGCGGCCCGGTCGGCGCAGCGCGGGTCGTCGGCGACGGCGGCGGCGAGGATCTCGGCGACGAGTCGGTAGCGGCGCTCGGGGATGCTCACCGCGATCTCGTCGCCGGTCGCCTCGTACACCTTCGGGGACCGGCCACGGCCGCGGGGCTGGCCGGGCGGGGCCTGGTAGCGGGCTTGCAGCAGGCCGACATCGACGAGCTTGTCGAGGTGGAACGCGGCCAGGCCGCGGGACATGCCGGTGGCGTCGGCGGCCTCCTCCCGGCTGACCGGGCGCCCGGCGCGGCGCACATGGTCGTACAGGGCCCGCCGGGACGGGTCGACCAGGGCGGTCATGCCGGCCCACGGGTCATGCGCGCTCACCCACCGACATTAACACCAACCGGCACTGTTGAAATTGTTCTGCACAGGAGCCAGGATGAGCATTAGCGACAGCCCCGGTTGGTGAAAATGTGGGGAGGCCCCGGCGTGCACGTCCTGGACCAGGCCACGGCGGCCGGGACGTCCGCGTGCCCGGACCCGCTCCCCACCCGGCCGCCAGCACGGTGTTCCGGACCGGGTCGCTGCCCATGTCCCTCGGCGTGAACGGCGGTTGAGATGACGATTACCCCACTGCGGGTGGCCCGGCAACGGCCCGCCCCGGACCTGGCCGCGGCCGAGAACGCCGCGGCGACGTTCCTGACCGCCCTCGGCGTCGACCTGAGCGCCGACGGCCTCGGCGAGACCCCCGGACGGATGGCCCGCGCCTACGCCGAGCTGCTCACCCCGCGCGAGTTCCAGCTGACCACCTTCGCCAACGACGAGGGGTACGACGAACTGGTGCTGGCGCGGGGGATCCCGATCCGGTCCGTGTGCGAACACCACCTGCTGCCGTTCATCGGCGTCGCCCACGTCGGCTACCTACCCGGGCAGCGGATCCTCGGGCTGTCCAAACTGGCCCGGGTGGTGGAACTGTTCGCCCACGGCGCCCAGGTGCAGGAGCGGCTGACCAAACAGGTCGCCGACTGGCTGGCCGACCACCTGCACCCGAAGGGCGTCGGCGTGGTCATCGAAGCCGAACACCTCTGCATGACCCTGCGCGGGGTGCAGGCCGTGGGTGCCACGACGGTCACCTCCACCCTGCTCGGCGCCCTGCGCGAGGATGCCCGTTCCCGGGCCGAGTTCTTCAGCCTCGCCGGCCTGACCCACTGACCGCTGGCACCCGTACCGGCCGGCACCCCGAACCGGCATCCCTCCCCGAACCGCCACCCTCTCGTTGCGAAGGAGATCCGCCCGTGCGCGACCAGCCGTTGTTCGCCATCGTCGGGGCGTCGCTGACCGGCGCGAAGGCCGCCGAAGAACTACGCCGTGCCGGCTTCGGAGGCCGGATCCTGCTGGTCGGGGAGGAGACCGAGCGGCCCTACGAACGCCCACCGCTGTCGAAGGGCTACCTGCTGGGTACCGATCCACGGAACAAGGCGTACGTGCACGAGGAAGGCTGGTACGCCGACAACGGAGTGGAGCTGCTGCTCGGGGTACGGGCCACCGGTCTCGACCCGAGGGGACACCTGCTGACGTTCGATGGACACGACCCGGTGCGGTACGACAAGCTGCTGCTGGCCACCGGATCGCGGGTACGCCGCCTCGACGTCCCGGGCGCCGACCTGCCCGGCGTGCGCTACCTGCGTACCCTGCCGGAGGCGGACGCGCTCGCCGAGCGCGTCCCGGGCGCGACGCGGGTGCTGGTGGTCGGGGCCGGCTGGATCGGCCTGGAGACCGCCGCGGCGGCGCGCGGCCACGGCGCCGAGGTGACCGTCGTGGAACTGGACCGCGCGCCACTACGCCGGGTCCTCGGCGACGACGTCGCCGAGGTCTACACGGCCCTGCACCGCGCGCACGGCGTCACGTTCCACTTCGGCGCCGGAGTCCGGGAGTTCCGCGCGGGCGAGGATGGGCGGCTGGCCTCGGCCGTGCTCACCGACGGCACCGAGCTGGCCGCCGACCTGGCGATCGTCGGGGTCGGGATCAGCCCGGCCACGGAACTCGCCGAGGCCGCCGAACTGGCCGTCGACAACGGGATCCTCGTGGACGAACGGCTCCGCACCAGCGACCCCGACATCCACGCCGCCGGCGACGTCGCCAACATCGCCCATCCGCTGCTGGGTCGGCGGATCCGGGTGGAGCACTGGTCCAACGCGCTCAACGGCGGCAAGCTGGCCGCCCACGCGATGCTCGGCGAACCCGTCGCGTACGACCGCGTCCCGTACTTCTTCACCGACCAGTACGACCTCGGCATGGAATACACCGGCCACGTCGAGCCCGGCGCGTTCGACCGGGTCGCCTTCCGTGGCGACCCGACCGTTCGCGACCGCGCGACACCGCCGTTCCTCGCCTTCTGGGTGAGCGGCAACCGGGTGCTCGCCGGGATGAACGTCAACATCTGGGACGTCAGCGAGCCGATCGCCGACCTGGTGCGCGCCGGCCACGCCGGGCGCGGCGTCGACCTGGCGAAACTCGCCGACCCGAACGTGGCCCTGGCGGACCTCCTGGCCTGAGCCACCGGCCCCCGTCGGTACCTCGCCGCGCCGGTCGGCGCGCGTCCGGCCGTACCGGGCGAGCGCCTACGCCGGCGTCCGGCGCGGGCGTCAGCGTCGGCGAGGTCGCGGCTGCCCGCCGAGTACCGGCCCCAGGGCCTCCTCCTCGAAGGCCAGGTGCGCGAGCAGCCGGTCGGAGAGGGTGTCCAGGGCCTCCACGAGCCGTCCCCGCAGGGCGGCGTCCCTGCCGTCGCCGAGGTTGCGGGCCGCCCCCTCGACCTGGTCGAGCAGGTCGGAGATCACCCGGTGGTCGGCCTCCAGCTTGTCGATCGTGGTACCGAGCTCGGGGGCCATCCGGCGCAGCGCCGGGAACATGCCGGCGTCCTCGTTGCCGTGGTGGCCGTGCACGAACTGGCAGTAGCTCAGGCAGTTCACCCGCAGTTGGAACAGCGGTCCCCGGCTCTGCAGTTCGCGCAGCCCCGCGCGAATCCCACCGGCCGGTTCGCCCGCGCCGGTCGCCGCCGCCAGCCGCCGGACCGTGGCCAGGTCGCGCCGGAGCATGCCGTGTACCCACTTCAGCTCGTCGAGCAGCCCGCCGCCCGGCGCCGCGCTCGCCGCCCGGCCGTCCCGGCGTACGTCGTGCCCGCGACCGCCCCCGGCGCCGCCGGCGCCCCGGCCGTCTTTCCCACCGCCGGCGCCCCGGCGGCTTCCGGCGCCCCGGCCACCTCGTCCCCCGCCTGCACCCCGCCCGCCGGAGGCGCCGCCTCGGGGCGAGCCGCCTGACGCCCGCCGCCCGTCGCGCCGATCCCGCCCTGTCACGCGTTCAGCTTCCCGACAACGCGTGCTGAAAGGCAAAGAGTCGTGACGCACCGCTCGTCGATCAGGGAGCTGTGGTCGGGGATATGTCCGGGGACGGGGCTTTCGCGGCCGCCACGACTCCATGATCGACGGGACGGTCCCCTGTCGGTACGCGGGCGCCCCCTGCCGGCGCCGTCGGTGCCGGCAGGGGACCCCGCTCACCGCTCAGCAGTCGCGCAGCTCCGGCGACTGGTTGCGGATCTGGGCGACCGGGGAGATGAAGTCCCGGTAGGTCTCGCCACCCACGGCGGAAAGCTTGAAGGCGGCCACCCGGTGGCAGTTCTGGAACGCCAGCTTGACCCCGAAGTGGCGCTCCAGCCCACCCCGGATCGCGTCGCTGGCCAGCGCCCGCAGCAGCTGGCCGCGCTCGGCCTCGCTCGGCGGCGGTACGGCGTGGTCGGCGAACTCGGCCGTCGTGTCGACCGAGCGCTTGGCCACGTCGGAGACGACCGCCCAGGCGTAGGGCAGCGACCGCCGGACGCAGTCGACGAACTCGTCGTCGTCGACCCGTCCGGACTCGGCCCGCTCCAACAGGGCGGCGGGTACGTCGAGGGACATGCTCTCTCCTTCGGTACTGAGGGCTGCCGTTGACTTACGGCAGTCTATTAGTTACGGACCGCTACATCGATAGCCATCGGGGAAAGTACGAAGTCCGGATCGATCTGGTGAGCCAGGTCCTCGCCGACCCGTTCGCTGGCCCAGGCGCCGGCGTTGCGCAGGTGGAACTCCGCCGCCTGCCGGCTGTACCTGGCCCAGTCCTTCGGCGTGGCGTCGACCGTGGCCCGCATCAGTTCGAGGGCCCGCCGGTTGGCCGGCTCCAGCGCGTCGATCGGCCGGGGCGCGCCCCGCTCGGTGGACTTCACGTACGCCGAGCGCCCGACCCAGGTGAGCAGGTCGTCGCCGACGTGCTCGCGCAGGAAGGCGACGTCGGTCTCGTCGTCGACCTTGTTGCCGACCACGTGGATCCGTACGCCGTAGTCGCGGGAGTAGCCGACGTACTGCCGGTAGACCCCGACGCTGCGCAGCGTCGGCTCGCAGACCAGGAAGGTCGCGTCGAAGCGGGTGAACAGGCCGGAGGCGAACGAGTCGGCACCGGCGGTCATGTCGACCACCACGTACTCGCCGGGGCCGTCGACCAGGTGGTTGAGCAGGAGTTCGACCGCGCCGACCTTCGAGTGGTAGCAGGCCACCCCGAGGTCCTCGCTGGCGAACGGCCCGGTAACCGCCAGCCGCACGCCGCCGACCTCGCGGACCAGCGCGTCGTAGATCGGGTTGGGATCGGCGACGGTCAGCAGCCGGGACCCCCGGCCGGGCGGCGTCGTCTTGACCATCGCGGCGGCCGAGGAGATCCGCGCGTTGTCGCCGCGCAGGTACTCCTTGATCTCGGCGAGGTGGTCGCCGAGCGCCGGCAGCAGCACCGCCTCCCCCTCGCCCGCCCCGAGCGCGGCGGCGAGGTGCTGGTTGATGTCGGCGTCGAGGGCGAGCAGCCGCGACGCGGGCCCGCCACCGGCGAGGTGGCGGGCGAAGAGGGCGGCCAGGGTGGTCTTGCCGCTACCGCCCTTGCCGACGAACGAGATCTTCACGGTACGAGTTCCTCCAGTACACTTTCGGCAACCATTTGCATTGGAAATCATTTTCAATAGCTTCGTCAAGTTTCCCGGTCCGATGGGCGTGTCGGGCCACGATTGATAACCTCCGGCGGTGTCGACCTCCCCAGCCCCGGTCGCGGGTCCGACCCCGGAGTCAGCCGGAGTGCCGGCGCCGGCCCGGTGGGCCCACTGGCGCGCCGACCTGATCGCCCTGGTCACGGCGGTCGGCCTGGCCTTCTGGGTCACCGGCGGGCTCTGGCTCGACCCCAACCAACGGGCGATCACGGTCAACACCAGCGACCAGGCGCTCTTCGAGTGGCTGCTGGCCTACGGGGCGCACGCGCTCACGCACGGCGAGAACCCGCTCTTCACGTACCTGCTCAACGTCCCCGACGGGGTGAACCTCGCGGTCAACACCTCGATCACCGTCTACGCGGTGGTCTTCGCCCCGCTGACGTACCTGATCGGACCGCCGGCGACGTTCCTGGTGATCCTCACGCTCAACCTCGCCGGCACCGCGCTCGCCTGGTACTGGCTGCTCTCCCGGCACCTGGTCCGCAGCCCGGTCGCGGCGCTGCTCGGCGGCCTCTTCATCGGCTTCTCACCCGGCATGGTGTCGCACGCCAACGCGCACCTGAACTGGAGCGCCGGCTGGCTGGCGCCGCTCATCGTCTGGCGGGTGCTGCGGCTGCGTGAGCCCGGGCACGCCGTACGCAACGGGGTCCTGCTGGGCGTGCTGGTCGCCATCGGCTTCTCGATCGCCGCCGAGGCGCTCTTCTTCACCGCCCTGGCCAGCGGGGTCTTCCTGCTCGTCTGGGCGCTGGACCGGCGCCGCCGCGGCGAGGCGCGCGACGCGCTCCCGGCGTTCCTGCGCGGTCTCGGCGTCGCCGCGCTCGTCTCGGCCGCGCTGCTGGCGTACCCGCTCTGGCTGCACTTCGCCGGGCCGCAGCGGTTCGGCGGTACCGGCTTCAACCCGGTGATCCACGCCGAGGACATCGCCGCCTACGGCGTCTTCCCGCAGCGCTCCCTGGCCGGGGAGGTCGGGCTCGACACGCGCCTGGCGCCCAACCCCACCGAGGAGAACTCCTTCTTCGGGCTGCCCCTGCTCGTCCTGGCGGTGGCCTGCTTCGTACTGCTCTGGCGGCGCGGCGACCCGCAGCGGCGGCCGAGCGTACGGGCCCTCGGGGTCACCGCCGTGGTCTTCGCCGTCCTCTCCTGGGGACCCCGGGTGAAGATCGCTGGGGCGCACACGGACGTGCCGCTGCCGTACGCGCTCCTCGGGCACCTGCCGGTCTTCAACGCCGCGCTCCCCTCGCGGCTCGCCCTGGTCGTCGCGCCGGTGATCGGGCTGCTCCTCGCCCACACCGTGGACCTGCTCGTCGCCCCGGTACGGGGCGAGCAGCCGCTGGACGCTTCCGCGCCGGGCGAGCGGCCGGGGCCCGGGGGTGCCGGCGCCGGCCGGCGGCACCGACTCCGGGCCGCCGCCTGGACCGCGGCGTTCGTCGTGGCGCTGCTGCCGCTGGTACCGGTGCCGCTGCTCACGCTCGACCGCGAGCCGCTGCCGCGCTTCATCACCTCCGGCGAGTGGCAGCGGTACGTCTCGCCCGGCGGGGTGCTGACCCCGCTGCCGTTCACCATCGACGTGACCCCGGACGGGCAGCGCTGGCAGTCGTACGCCCTCACCCACGACCAGCAGGAGTTCGCCCTCCCCGCCGGCTTCTTCCTCGGCCCGGGCGGGCCGGGCGGCCGGGGACGGATCGGGCCCGTTCCCCGGGCCACCGACGCGCTCTTCGCCGACGTCGGCCGGACCGGCGAGGTACCGCGGATCACCCGGGCCAACCGGGAGGAGGCGCTGTCGGACCTGCGGCACTGGCGGGTCGAGGTCGTGGTCCTGGCCGACCGGGTGCACGGGGCGAAGTACCCGGTTCACGTCGACGCGCTGCGCGAGACCGCGACCGAGCTGCTGGGGCCGCCCGAACGGGTCGACGACGTCCTGCTCTGGCGCATCCCGCCCGCCTGACGCCCCGGCCGCCGGCACGCCGGTGACCGGGCTCACCGGTCCCCGCCGCGCCGAACCGGATTACGCTGGCCTGGTGACCAGCACCGTTGTAGGCCTTCGGGCCACCAAGCTCGGGGTAGTCGACTACCTGACCGCGCTGGAAGAGCAGCGCCGCCTGCACGCCGCGGTGGTGGAGGGGACCGAGCCCGACACCGTCCTGCTGCTCGAACACCCCAGCGTCTACACGGCCGGCAAGCGCACCGAGCCGTGGGACCGGCCGACGGACGGTACCCCGGTGATCGACGTCGACCGCGGCGGGAAGATCACCTGGCACGGGCCGGGGCAGCTCGTCGGGTACCCGATCCTGAAGCTGCCCGGGGCGGAGACGGGTCAGCCGGTCGACGTCGTGGCGTTCGTCCGCCGTACCGAGCAGATGCTGATCGACGTCTGCGCCGAGCTGGGCCTGCGGACGCAGCGGATCGAGGGGCGCAGCGGCGCCTGGGTGCCCGAGGACGACCGCGGCCCGGCCCGCAAGGTCGCCGCGCTCGGCCTGCGCATCGCCCGCGGCGTCAGCCAGCACGGCTTCTCGATCAACTGCGACTGCGAGCTGGACGCCTACGACCGCATCGTGCCGTGCGGCATCCGCGACGCCGGCACCACCTCGCTCAGCGCCGAGCTGGGCCGCCGGGTGACCGTGGCCGAGACGCTCGCCGTGGTCGAGCGCCACCTCGGCACGCTGCTCGGCTGACCGCCGCGAGGCCGGGGGCCGCCGCGAGGCCAGGGGCCGGCGCGCCGGCCCCCGGAACCCTCAGGGCGTGAGGCGCTGCAGGTCACGCGGGAACGCGGTGACCTCCCGTACGTTCGCGGCACCGGTCACCCGGGACACGAACCGCTCCAGCCCGATCGCGAAGCCCCCGTGCGGCGGCATGCCGTGCCGGAAGGCGTCCACGTACGACGCGTACGGCTCGATCGGCTCGCCCCGGTCGGCCAGCGCCGCCACGTAGTCGGCGTACCGGTGCAGCCGTTGGCCGCCGGTGACCAGTTCGACCCCGCGGAAGAGCAGGTCGAAGCCGTTCGAGTGGCCGGGACGCGCCGGGTCGGGGTGGGTGTAGAACGGCCGCTTGGCCATCGGGTAGCCGGTCACGAAGAGGAACTCCGAGCCGTACCGCTCGCGGGCCCACTCCCCCAGCGCCCGCTCGTGCGCCGGGGCCAGGTCCGGCTCGTCGGCCGGCGCCCCGGCGATCGCCAGCGCCTCGGTGAAGTGCACGGCCGGGATCTCCGCCGGTACCGCCGGCAGCTCGGCGCCGAGCCCGGCCAGGGCGCCGCCCGCCCGCCGCGCCACCTCGGCCGCCATGCCGGCGAGCACCTCCCGCAGCACCGCCATCACGTCCCGGTGGTCGGCCACGAAGCCGAGTTCGACGTCGAGCGAGGTGTACTGCGCCAGGTGCCGGGTGGTGTCGTGCGGTTCGGCCCGGAACACCGGCCCCACCTCGTAGACCCGCTCGAAGACCCCGACCATCAGCTGCTTGTAGAACTGCGGCGACTGGGCCAGGTAGGCCGGGCGGCCGAAGTAGTCGAGGGCGAAGACGTTCGCCCCGCTCTCCGTCGCCGACGCCACGATCTTCGGGGTCTGCACCTCCACGAATCCGAGCGCGTCCAGGGTGGCCCGGAACCCGGCCACCGCCGCCGCGGAGACCCGCAGCGCCGCGGACCGGGTGGGGTGGCGCAGCGCCACCGCCGCGTGGTCGAGCTGGGTCGGCAGGCTCGCCGTCAGCTCCGGCCGGTACAGGTCGAACGGGGGCGGTACGGCCGGCTCGCCGAGCACCCGTACCGCCGGTTCCGTCACCTCCACCCCGGCCGGCGCGGCGGGGTTGGCCACCACGGTCCCCACCACCTCGACCACGGTCTCCTCGGGCAGTTCCTCGATCCGCGCGCGCACCGCCGGGTCGGTGACCACCACCTGGGCCAGGCCGGCGGCGTCGCGCAGGATCAGGAAGGCGACCGACTTGAGCAGCCGGCGGCGGTGGATCCAGCCGGCCACGGTCACCGTCTCGCCGGCGTGACCGGGCAGGGCGGTGGACGGTACGCGTACCACGTGCCTCACTCCTTCGTCGTCGCGGCGTCCCGGCCTTCTCGGCCGTACGGGCGCCGGCACCGTTCCCGAATGGAGTGGGCGAGCGGGGACTCGCGGTACCACCACACCTTCGCCCCCGCCGCGGCGGGCGGGGGCCTCGTTCGTCGCCCGTGTCGTGGGCCGGACGGCGGGTTCTACCGGGCGCGCCGGGCGCCGTTCTTCCCGCGGCTCGGGAGGGTCTTCCCGCCCCGGCCGGAGGCCGCCTTCACAGCTGGGGGCGGCTCTCTCGGCTCCGGTGGTCGAGGCGGTACTCGGCTCCGTCATCGCCTTGGTCGGCGATGCTAGTGCCGGCCCGGGCCGGGCCGACAGCGAATTACCCACGACGGGTGAGTGGGCTCACCCCGTACGGAAACGTGAGTCCCGTCGCCCATGCTGCCACCCGTCCGGACCGGCGCGTAGGCTCGGATTCGTGACCATTGCTCCCGAGGGACGCCGCATGCTGCGGATCGAGGCCCGTAACGCCGAGACGCCGATCGAGCGCAAGCCGCCATGGATCAAGGTCAAGGCGAAAATGGGTCCCGAGTACACCGAGCTGCGCGGCCTGGTCTCCCGCGAGGGACTGCACACGGTCTGCCAGGAGGCCGGCTGCCCCAACATCTACGAGTGTTGGGAGGACCGGGAGGCGACCTTCCTCATCGGCGGTGACCAGTGCACCCGCCGCTGCGACTTCTGCCAGATCGACACCGGCAAGCCGGCGGAGTTCGACGCCGACGAGCCGCGCCGGGTCGGCGAGTCGGTCGCCACCATGGGCCTGCGCTACGCGACCGTGACCGGCGTGGCCCGCGACGACCTGCCCGACGGCGGCGCCTGGCTCTACGCCGAGACTGTCCGGCAGATCCACGCCCTCCAGCCCGGCTGCGGCGTCGAGCTGCTGGTCCCGGACTTCAACGGCGACCCGGCCCAGCTGGCCGAGGTCTTCGGCGCCCGGCCCGAGGTGCTGGCCCACAACGTCGAGACGGTGCCCCGGATCTTCAAGCGGATCCGGCCCGCGTTCCGGTACGAGCGCTCCCTGGACGTCATCACCCAGGCCCGGGCGGCCGGCCTGGTCACCAAGTCCAACCTGATCCTCGGTCTCGGCGAGGAGCGGGCCGAGGTCTCGCAGGCGCTGCGCGACCTGCACGCGGCCGGCTGCGAGCTGATCACCATCACGCAGTACCTGCGGCCGACGCCGCGGCACCACCCGGTCGAGCGCTGGGTCAAGCCGGAGGAGTTCGTCGAGCTGCGTGAGGAGGCCGAGCAGATCGGCTTCGCGGGCGTGATGAGCGGGCCGCTGGTGCGCTCGTCGTACCGGGCCGGGCGGCTCTACCAGCAGGCGATCGAGGCTCGGGCGACCGCGTAGGTCCGGCGTCCGGCGGGGGCCCACCGTACCCCGGCGAAGCCCGTCAGGCGTGACGGCTTCCCGGGGTACG
>NZ_JBFAPK010000035.1:0-13965 GCF_040676675.1 Micromonospora sp. NPDC049559
CCCCACCGCCACCCGTCACCTGAACACCAGAAGCGCTACCCGACACCGACAACGCACCCGACGTCCAGGTAACGACGCATGCACCACGCCCAGGCGCCGAAAGCACGGCACAGCCGGCAACGGAAAGCAGCTCCACGCGTGACTGGTACGCCGGCGACGTCATAGGGGACGGATAACATCGCCGGCGTACCAGTCACGGGAGGCACTCCCGTCGGCAGGGGCGGGCCATTCCCGACGCCCGGAGGCAGTTTCCGCAGGTGGGGCCCGCCGTGCCCGGCGAAGACATCAAGCCTGACGGGATTCGTCGGGTACGGCGGGCCACACCCCCGACCTCGCCGGCCGAGCCACCCGCCGCGCCCACCACGGACACACCCGAGGCACCGGACGCGACAGGCCCGGCGGACGAAAGACCCGGCGGACGCGACAGACCCGGCGGGGCCGACAAAACCGCGAGTCCTCGCCCGGATCGGGTGATCCCGGCTCATCCCGGGGCGTTCGAGACTGGTCTCGCCCCCGGCACGTACCCGCGACGAGGGAGGCGACGATGGGCGAGCCGCTGCCGATCAGTAACGAACGGCGTATCGAGAACTACCGCAAACAGGCCCGGCGCCGGGAACTGACGTCCCGCCAGCGCCGACGCGTACGCAAGAAGGAGAACCTCGTCGAGCACCGCCGGCCGGCTCGGCGCTGACGGGAGGTGGACCGGGCCCGATCGGAGGGGGGACAGCGATGGGCGCACCGACGGCGGCCGGGCATCGCAGCATGCCGCACACGGCAGACGTACGGATCGAGGCGTGGGGACCGTCCCGGGAGGCGTGCACCGCCGAGGCGGTCGCCGCCATGGTCGACGGTTTCGCCGACGTCACCGGCGCGCCGACGGTGGCCAGCGTCGACTTCCGGATCCCACCCGGCAGCGACGAGGACCTGCTCGCCGGCGTACTCGACCAGGTCATCTACCTGCTTGACACGACCGGACAGCTCCCGATCGGCGCCGACGTCGCGCCCTGCGACGGCGGCGTCGACGTACGACTGCGGATGACCGGTACCGAGCACGCGGAGCTGGTCGGGGCCGTACCGAAGGCGGTCTCCCTGCACGAACTGCGTGTCGACCACAGCCCGGACGGCGGCTGGTCCTGCGCGGCGACCCTCGACGTGTGACCCAGTTCGGCCCTCGACGTGTGACCCAGCCCTCGACCACGACGGGCGACCTCAGCCCTCGACCACGACGGGCCCTCAGCCCTTGACCACGCCGACCGGCACCAGCCGGGCGACCTGGCGGCACAGCCCCGCCCCCTGGGTCGCCTCGACGACCGCGCCGACGTCCTTGTACGCCTCCGGCGTCTCCTCGGCCAACCCCCGCCAGGAGGCACCCCGTACCGCGATGTCCCGGGCCTCCAGCCGGCGACGCAGGTCCTGCCCGCGTACCGACCGACCGGCCTGCTGCCGGCTCTGCAACCGCCCCGCGCCGTGGCAGGTCGAGGCGAACGCGGGCGCCCCCGGCACGCCCGTCAACACGTACGACTCGGTCCCCATCGAGCCGGGAATCAGCACCGGCTGCCCCACCTCACGCAGCTCCTCCGGCAGCTCCGGATGCCCCGGCGGCAAGGCCCGCGTGGCGCCCTTGCGGTGCACGCAGAGCTGCCGCGGCGCGCCGTCGACCTCGTGCGTCTCCAGCTTCGCCAGGTTGTGCGAGACGTCGTAGACCAGCTCCAGCCCCCGGCCGGTCAGCCGCTCGAAGACCCGCCGCGCCGCCTCGCCGAGCACCTGCCGGTTGGCCCGCGCGTAGTTCGCCGCCGCGGCCATCGCGGAGAGGTACGCCCGTCCCGGCGGGGACGAAACCGGCGTGCAGGCGAGCTGCCGGTCCGGTACGCGGATGTCGTACCGGGCCATCGCCTCCTCCATCGCGTGCACGTGCTCGGTACAGACCTGATGGCCCAGGCCCCGCGAGCCACAGTGGATCATCACGCAGACCTGACCGAGCGCCAGCCCGAACGCGCGCGCCACCGCCTCGTCGTACACCCGGTCGACCGCCTGCACCTCCAGGAAGTGGTTGCCGGACCCGAGGCTGCCGATCTGGGCGAGCCCGCGCTGGATGGCCCGCTCCCCCACCTGCCCCACGTCGGCGTCGGCCACCGCGCCGTAGTCCTCGCACCGCCGCAGGTCGCCCTCGACCCCACGCCCCTGCTCGACCGCGTACCGCGAGCCGCCGGCGAGCACCCGCTCCAGCTCCGGGCGGCCCGAGACGTGCCACACCGCGCCCTTGCCCATGCCCCGCGGGATCGCCGCGTCCAACCCGTCCATCAGCCGGCCGAACACCGGGGACAGTTCCTCGGTGTGCAGGTCGGCGGCGAGCAGTCGTACCCCGCAGGAGATGTCGAAACCCACCCCGCCCGGCGAGACGACCCCGCCCTCGGCGACGTCGGTGGCGGCCACCCCGCCGATCGGAAACCCGTACCCCCAGTGCACGTCCGGCATCGCGTACGAGGCGTCGACGATCCCGGGCAGCGTCGCCACGTTCGCCACCTGGTCCAGCGACCGGTCCGCACCGCTGTCCGGCAGCAGCTCCCGGGACGCGAAGACCACCCCGGGTACCCGCATCTCGCCCTGCCGGTCGATCCGGAACCGGTACGGCGACTCCTCCACCAGCTCCATGCCATCACCGCCGTCGCCCTCGACGCGCCGGGGACCGTCCGGCGGGCGGCGTCGTTCCGGCCGGCGCGTCCCCGACTCCCGACGCACCTGGCTACCCCGGCGTACCGCCACTACACCTGCCCGGACCGGGCAGCCGGAACCCCGCTCCGCGACGGGCGGGCCGGCCGGTCCCGACGGCCCGTAGGTCCGTGGGCCCGTAGGTCCGTGGGCCCGGGCGATCAGCCCGCCTCCGGGTCCAGGCCGAGCACCGCCCGCCCACCGTCGACCGGCAGCGTCACGCCGTTGACGAAGCTCGCCCGCGCCGAGAGCAGGTACGCGACCGCCTCCGCCACCTCCTCCGGGCGGCCCGTCCGGCCGAGCGGATGCAGCCGGCGCAGTTCCTCCTCCACGCCGGCCGCGGCGGTCGGTCCCCGCGCCGCCAGCAACGCCTCGTGCCGTTCCGTGTGGATCGAGCCGAGCGCGACCGCGTTCACCCGGATCCCGTGCGGCCCGTAGTCCACCGCGAGCGCGCGGGTCACCCCCTCGACGGCCGCCTTCGCCGTGGCGTACGGCAGCGCGCCGCGCACCGGACGGCGCGCCTGGTGGGAGGAGACGTTGACGATCGCGCCCGGCGTACCGGCCGCCAGGAAGCGGCGGACCGCGGTGGCGGCACCCGCCAGCACCGGCCCGAGGTTCAGCCCGACCAGGTTCAACACCTCGCCGGCCGGCGCGGAGTGCAGCCAGGCGTCCCGGAACACGGCCGCGTTGTTCACCCAGCCGGCGAGCGGAGCCGCGGCCTCGGCCACGTCGGCGGCCCGTTCGGTGACCGTCTCGTCGCCCGCGTCACCCGTCACGCCGCGCAGCCGGGCGGACTCCGGATGCTCGGCCAGCCACGTCAGAAGCGCGGGATCGCGCTCGATCACCACCACCACGCCCGCCGTGTCGAGCAGCCGCTCCACCAGCGCGCGCCCGATGCCCCGGCCCCCGCCGGTCACCACGTACGAGCCGGTCACGCCGTCACCCGCTCCGCTACCGGCCGGGCCGGCGTGGCTGCGGCACCAGGCGGGTGACCCGGGCCAGCTCGCCCCGCAACAGGTCCGCGTGGCCGATGGCGAAGTCCCCGTTCGGCAGCGCCGTGCCGCGGTAAGCGACCCCCATGACGCGGTCCGGCAGGAACGCACCCAGCTCGGGGTCGAGGTCCGGGGCGTACTCCACCGGCTCGCCCCACTCCGGGTCCGCGTCGTCGCTGCCGAACAGCAGCCAGTGGTCGGGGCTCACCCAGGCGTCGAGGTCCGGGACGGCACCGGTGTGACAGTCCAGGGCCGGCAGCACGATCCGCTCCGGGTCCACCGGCTCATACCAGATCAGCAGCGGCTTCGCGCGCTCGGCTCGCGCGTTGTCGAAGCAGCAGAACGCGAACGCGTGCCCCGGAAACGCCTCCCGGTAGAACGCCAGCAGGGCCGGGTCGACCCGTGGCCGCTTGTGCCGGGGCACCCGGGACAGCGCGTCGGTGATCAGCGTCGGGTCGGCGGCGAGCACCACCGTGTAGACGTCGTGCTCGAAGACCTCGACCTCGTCGGGCTCCCCCATCCAGTCGATCCCGTCGTTGACCGGGAGCGGACGGACGGCGTCGAGCATGCTGGTCAGCACGCCGGCGTGCGGTCCCACCGGGACGAAGTGCCGCTGGTCGAGCCGGCGCGCCGGCAGGTGCAGCAGCATGGCGTTGGGTCCGGTGGCCCGGTTCGTCGCCGTGTTCTGGTAGCCGAGCACCTCGATCGGGCCGTAGCGCGGGTGCCGCCGGCGGCCGCCGTACAGGACCGTTCCGGAGAACTCGGCGAGATCGAGCGACACGCACACGCCCGCACCGTACCCGACCCGCCGCCCGCCGGCGTGATCGCCGTCGCGGGCGGTTGACGTGATCGGCGTCGCGGGCGGTTGACCTCAACCGCGGTTGAGGCGCGAGGCTGCCGACGACGAAGGGAGGACGCTGTGCTGGCGATAGAGGTGGACCGATTCGGCGGTCCGGAGGTGCTGGTCCCACGCGAGGTACCCGACCCGGTACCCGGGGCCGGGGAGGCGGTGGTGGACGTCGCCGCCGCCGACGTGTTGTGGGTGGAGACGATGATCCGGCAGGGCCGAGGCGCCCCGTACTTCCCGATCGAGCCACCGTACCGGCCGGGGGTCGGGGTGGCGGGCGTGGTCGCCGCCGTCGGTGCCGGCGTGGACCCCGGCTGGGTCGGCCGCCGGGTGGTCACCCGCACGGGAGCGAACGGCGGGTACGTGCAGCGGGCGCTCGTACCGGCCGACGGCCTGGTCCCGGTCCCCGACGCGGTGGAGCCGGCCGTCGCGGCGGCACTGCTGCACGACGGGGTGACCGCGCTCGGGTTGGTCGACGTGGTACGGATCGAGCCCGGTGACCGCGTCCTCGTGACGGCGGCCGGCGGCGGGCTCGGCGTCCTGCTGGTGCAGCTGGCGCTGGCGGCGGGCGCCCGGGTGGTGGCCGCCGCCCGGGGCACCGCCAAGCTGCGGCGGCTCGCCGACCTCGGCGCCGACACCGTCGACTATTCGGAACCGGACTGGGCCGCGCGGGTCCGGTCGGTGGTCGGCGGGCTGGACGTGGTGCTCGACGGCGCCGGCGGCGCGTACGGCCGCGCCGCGTTCGACCTGCTCGCACCCGGCGGCCGGTTCTCGGCGCACGGTATGCCCAGCGGGGAGTTCGCCGTCGCGGACCCGGCCGTCGCGCGGGAACGCGGCGTCACCGCGACCGGTATCGAGCGGGTGCAGTTCTCGCCCGAGGAGTTCCGGCGGTACCTCGTCGCCGCGCTCGACGCGGCCGCCGCCGGCCACCTCACGCCGCTGATCGGGCAGACGTTCCCGCTGACGAAGGCCGCCGACGCGCACGCCGCGATCGAGGCCCGGGCCGTCACCGGCAAGACCCTGCTCCTGCCCTGAGCACCACCGATCCCGGCGGTGCCGGCGCGGCCCGTACCCCGGCCGCGCCGGCACCGGAGTCGGCCCGGGGTCTGCCCCGAAACGGGTCTCCCGGGCCGGCGCCGGAGTCGGTCCGTACCCCGGCCCCGACGGGTCGCCCTCGTACCGGACGCGTCCCGCTCCCCCACGGGAGTCGGCGCTGGCGGGTCTCCCGCGAAGGCCGGGCAGCCACGGATGAACCCGACCCGCGCCGGCCGTCGCGCGTCACCGATGCCGTCGCGTGTTCGCGAGTACGGTGCAGCGCACGTCGCGTGTGGCAGCCTAGGAAGATAGCCTGTTTCGGCGGGCCCGTCGTGATGATCGACGGTAGGGTGCCGTCGGGGGGCCGGAACCGGAAGGGAGCTGTCGCGGATGAACCGGACGGACTGGCTGCGCACCTCCGCCGGCCGGCTCCGGCGGGGCTGGTCGCCGGTGGTCGAGTCGACCGCCGCCGCCACGGTGGCCTGGTTGATCGCGACCCGCCTGCTGCACCATCCGCAGCCCTTCTTCGCCCCGGCGGCGGCGCTGATCGTTCTCGGCCAGGCGCGCGGTCAGCGCTGGTGGCGGGCGATCGAGGTGATCCTCGGGGTCGCCGGCGGCGTACTCGTGGCCGACCTCGTCATCCAGGCCCTCGGCGCCCGGGGCACCTGGACCGTCTTCACGGTCATCCTGCTCACCCTCGCCCTCGCGGTCGCCGTGGGCGCGAGCCCCATCTCGGTGGTGCAGGCGGCCGTATCGGCGCTCTACCTCGTCGTGGTCGCCCCGCCGGGCGGCACGCTGATCCCGTTCCGGTTCGTCGACGCACTGGTCGGTGGCGGCGTCGCCCTCGTCGCCAGCCAGCTCGCGGTGGCCCGGGAACCGGTCGCACCGCTGCTACGGGAGCTGCGGCAGACGTTCGACGAGCTCGCCGAGGTTATCGAGGAGGTGGCCGGCGCGCTCGACCGGCACGACGAACCGGCCGCGCTGGCGGCGCTGGGCCGGGCGCGGCGCGCCGACGCCGCGGTGGACCGGCTCCGGACGGCGGTGCTCGCGGCCCAGGAGGCGCTGCGGCTGCACCTGCGGTGGCGGGCCCGCCGGGGCGGGGTACGCGCCGTCGACGTGGCGACCGTCCAGGTCGACTACGTCGTGCGCAGCGTACGGGTGCTGGCGCGGGCCGGCGTCACCCTGGTGCGGCTGCCGGTCACCCCGCCCCCGGAACTCGGCACCGCCCTGCGGTCCCTGGCGAGCGCCGTTTGCGCCGCGCACGAGGTCTTCACCGCCGAGCTGACCGGTGGTGCCGAGGACGACGTACGGCGCCAGCTCGAACGGGCCGAGACGGCCACGCTCGACGCCGTACGCACCGGCGGGCGGCTGCTGCGGGCGGACCCGCCGCTGCCCCTCGTCGTCATCGTCGGTCAGGTCCGCAACACGGCGATCGACCTGCTGCGGGCCATCGGCGACGACGACGTGGACGCGCTGAACCGGGTCGACGGGGCCCTCGGGCTGCCCCCGGTCTGAGCCCCCCGCGCCCCCTGGCTTCCGCCCGCTGGCCCGCGCCCCCGCGCCATCGGTCCGCACCCCGGCTCAGCGGTTGTCGCCGCTGCCACCCAGCACGCCACGGTCCTGGCGGCTTGCCAGCTTGGCCAGGTTGGCCGTCGCGATGTCGTCCAGCGACAGATCGAGGTAGTCGGCGAGCACCGCCAGATACCAGAGCACGTCACCGAGTTCCTTGGCGATGTCGGCCCGGTCGATCCGCGACTCCTCGCTGTCCTGGTCCCGGACCCACTTCTTGAACTTCTCGGCGATCTCACCCGACTCGCCGACCAGCCCGAGCACCAGGTGGAGCAGCTCGTTCCGCCTGTCACGTGGAGCGGCCGTACGGAGGGCGCCGCGCTGATACTCGTCCAGGTCCATGGCGGACCAGTATCGTCGAGCCCCTCCCACCCGCCTCGCCGGGTCGCCGGCAGGAGGCACCACGCCGCGGTCGTCTGCCTGACCCGCACCCCGGCGCCACCGGTCCGCACCCCCGGCACCGGCCGGTGGTGGCCGACCACCGTCGACCACCACTGCCACCGCCCGCCCGACCGCCCGGCCCGGGAGGCCGTCCCGACCCCGGAACCGGCCCGGCGGGCCCGTACGCCCGGCCGGGGAGCGGTACCGGCTCAGCGGGCCCGTACGCCCGGCTCGACCCGCAGCGTGCCGGCCTGGGCGTCAATCGTGGCGTGCGCGCCCAGCGGGATGGTGAGCTGGCCGTTCCCGTGCCCGAGCCGCAGCCCGCCGAGGACCGGTACGCCGAGGTCGCCGAGCCGGTCGGTGAGCACCGCCGCCGCGTCCCACTCGCCCGGCTCGCCGACGCTGTTGGTGATCTGCCCGATCACCACCCCGGCGACCCGGGAGAGCACGCCGGAGCGGCGCAGCTCGGTGAGCATCATGTCGAGGCTGTACGGCGCCTCGTCGACGTCCTCGAGGAAGAGCAGCGCGCCGTCGTACCTCGGTGCGTCGCCCGCGCCGAGCGAGGTCGAGATCAGCGTCAGGCAGCCGCCGAGCAGCGGGCCGCTGGCCCGGCCGGGGACCAGGACCGGGGCAGCGGTCTCGGCCGGGTCCCGGGTGATGGTGATCGGCTCGGTGGTCATCACGGCCCGGCGCAGCGCCTCGGCCGAGTCGGGTCCGGTCCGGCTCTCCGACCAGTTCACCATCGGGCCGTAGAAGGTGATCAGTCCCGCGTCCCGCCAGAGCCGCCCGTGCAGGCTGGTGATGTCGCTGAAGCCCACCACGACCCGCGGATCCCGCCGGGCGTTGCGCAGGTCGATCTGGTCGATGATGCGCTGCGTGCCGTAGCCGCCCCGGGCGGCGAAGACGGCGCGCACCCCCGGGTCGTTGAAGGCGGCGTTGACGTCGGCGATGCGCTCGGCGTCGGTACCGGCGAGGTAGCCGTACTTCGCGTAGACGTGCGCGCCGAGCTCCACCCGCAGGCCCCAGCCGCGCAGGATCTCGATGCCGCGCGCCATCAGGGCCGGGTCGGGTGTGCTGCCGGGCGAGACGACGCGTACCCGGTCACCGGGGCGCAGTGCCGCCGCCCGTACCGGCGTGGGGGCCCCCGCGGACGTGGGCGCGGCCGACGCGGGCACGGCCTGGGCGGCCCCGGCCAGCAGCGAGCCGCCCGCGGCGATCGCGCCGGCCCGGATCACGCCTCGTCGGGAGAGCAGACCGGCCCCGGAGGGGGCGGACGGGGTGCCGTTCCGTTCAGTGTCGATCACAGTCGTTCTCCCTCTCCTCACGAGTGGCCGGCGGTTGCCACCCTGGGTGGGCGGCCGGAGCATCGAAGCCACCGTCGCGACGGCCCTACCGACGACGATAGGGCTGACGGTCACCCGGCAAACGTCCACAATGGATTGCCTATGCCGCCCCGTGGACGCCCGGCGGGCGTCACGGGCCCCGCCGGCGGCGGCACCGACGGCCCGGCTCGGCCGGGCGTCGAACGTCGCCTCGGGACGTCGCGTCGGGCAGCGGAGGGTCGGAGCACCCCCGGCGCGCCGCCCGACCCGGCCCTGCCGTCGGGCCGGCTCCGGGAGGGCCCAACAATGCTGAGGGCATCCATCCCGATTGGAGAGACAATGCTCAAGAAGTACGGCAAGGCCCTTGCCGCGGTGATCGGCGCCGCGCTCACCGTCGCGTACGGCGCGCTCTCCGGCGACCAGCACATCGACCCCGACGAGGCGGTCCAGATCGCCATCGCCACCGCGACCGCCGTCAGCGTCTACCTGGTGCCGCTGGCCCCGCAGTACCGCTGGGCCAAGACCGCCATCGCGATCGTCCTCAGCGTGTTGCAGGTGCTGACCACGGTCCTGCTCGGCGGGCTGGACTCCAACGAGTGGATCGCCCTCCTGCTCGCGGCGCTCACCGCGGCGGGCGTGGGCGTCGCACCGGCCGTCTCCAGCAACGGCGTCGCGAGCGGGCGCGGCGGCGCGGGCACCGCCGCCACCGGCCCGAGCAGCACCACCACGGGCGCCGCGGCCTCCTGACCCCGCGCCGGGGCCACCGTCCGCTCCGGACCGTGGCCCCGGTTGCCCGGTACGGCTACCGTTCAACCCAAGACCGGTGGATCACGGTACGGGACCGGGGCCCAGCGCCGGGATGCCTGGTTCGTGAAGATGTGACCACGATCAGTACAGTGGGGGCGTGTCTCTATGGATCGCCGCGACTTGGGGGCTCATCGGCAGCGCTGTCGCCGAAGCGCTGAACCTCTACGGGATGATGCGTCCCACCACCGAGTCCAAGGGCCGCTGGCAGTGGCCGTGGCGGGACAGGCGGGACCGTCCGATCGTGATGTTCGCGGTCGCCCTGCGCGCGCTCGCCGGCACCGGCCTCGCCGCGGCGGCGAGCGCCGGTGGTCTGGGCACCACCGCCTTCTCGATGTTCACCTTCGGTGTGGTGGCGCCCCTGGTCATCGCGAAGATGTTCGACCAGGTCCGGGTGCTCGACCAGTCCGGCCCGCACGATCCGGGTCGCCCGGGGAGCAGCGACGATGACGGCGCCTGACGGATTCCTCCGCCGGATGGCCGCCGCGCTGGCCGCCCACCCGTCGACCACCACGGCCTCGGTACCGCTGCCGGCCCGTACCAGGCTGGCCGCCGCGCTGGCGGCCCGGCCGGTCGTACGCGGCGCCGGGCTGGACGGGACGGCGGAGCCGGCGGCCCGCCCGGAGGCCGACAAGCTCACCGAGCGGGTCAAGTGGGTGCTGGCGCAGATCCTGGACACCACGCCCGACCAGTTGCGGGTCGACTCCGACGGGGACATCGGGATCCGCACCGGCTCGGCCATCATCTTCGTCCGGGCGCAGGAGGAGCCGCCGCTGGTGGACGTCTTCTCGCCCCTGCTCACCGGCGTCCACCCGACCGAGAAGCTGTACCGGCGGCTCGCCGACCTGACCAGCGCCATGATGATCGGCCGGATCTACTGCACCGGCGACACCATCTGGGCCTCCATCCCGGTGCTGGGCGAGGACTTCCAGTACACCCACCTGCTGCTCGCCATCCGGGGCATGGTGGAGCTCGCCGACGAGCTGGACGACGACCTGCGCCGCGACTTCGGCGGCAGCCGCTTCTTCGGCCCGGAGGCGGCCGGCCTCGTGCCGGTACCCGATCCCACCGGCTACCTGCGCGACCTCGCGGACGCCGGCGAGTCGCCCGCCGGCCGGGTCCTGGCCGACCTGCTCGCCGACCGTGGCCGCACGGACGAACTGCGTGCCCGGGCCGAGAACGGCGACGGGCACGCGGCGGCCCGGCTGGCCGCGTGGCTGCGCAACCGGGGCGACGACATCGAGGCGGAACGCTTCTGGCGCCTCGCCGGCGAGCGGGGCGAGCCGACGGCCAGCGCCGAGCTGGCCGCGCTGCTCGTGGAGCAGGGGCGCCTCGACGAGGCGATCGACCAGCTGCGCGCGGGGCTGGACGACGACTGGCGCTCGCTCGGGCTGCTGCTGACGCTGCTGGCCCGGCAGGGGCGGATGGACGAGGCCATCGAGCTGCTGCGCCTCCGGAGCAGGCCGTAACGCACCGACGGCGCGCGACGCCCGGGCAGAACGCGGCGCCCCGGAAAAGCGGACGAGCGCTTGTCCGTTGCTCGACCGGATCGGCCGGGATGCGCACCGAGCGACTGGTCTACCCGATTCTCGGGTTCGCAATGATCCTTTTCATGATCGGTTCTCCGCGCGCCTTGGCCGGGGCCGGGTGGCCCGGCGGCCCGGCCACCGCCGCTGACCTGGCCCGGCGTGGGATTCAACGCCCCGGCAGCGGGTAGCCGGTGCCGGAGCGAGCATCGGCTGGTCAGGAGGAAGCGCATGCCACTGGACAATCCGCGGGACATGTTCCTCTACGAGATAGGCGCCCGCCGTGACGCGGAGCGCAGCGCCGAGCTGCTGCAGGACCTTCTGATCGACCGAGTGCCGGGCAGCCGCCTGGAGCCGGTGCTGCGCCGCCAGGCGGAGGAGATCCAACGCCATCTGGAGAACATCGACGGCTGTCTGGGGACCCTCGGCGTCTCGCTCACCGAGACCGGCTCCACCGGGGTCGAGGGTCTCCGGTCGAGTTTCGAGCACTTCCTCCGCCTACAGCCCACCGCCGAGCTGCGGGAACTCTTCGCGGCCCTCACCGCGATCCGGGTCCTGCACCTGGCGATCGCCAGCTACCGGGTCCTGGTCGACCAGGCGATGCTGATCGGCGAGCAGCAGTGCGCACAGGTCATGCTGACGAACCTGATCCAGAAGGAGCAGAGCGTGGCCGACCTGGTCCGGCTCAACCACGACCTCGGCCAGCACGTGCTCGTACCGGCCTGACGGCGCGCGCCGCCCGCGCTCACAGCTCGATCAGGCGGATCCCGGGCGCGCCGGGGCGGTCCAGCGTCGCCAGCGCCTCCGGCGCCTCGTCGAGGGTGATGCTCCGGGTCACCAGCCGCGCCGGCTCCAGCACCCCGCCGGTGATCAGTCCGAGCAGCTCGGGATAGGCGTGCGCGGCCATCCCGTGGCTGCCGCGGATCTCCAGCTCGTGGCCGATGACCAGGTCCATCGGCAGCGGCGGCGGGCCGAGCACCGCCGGCAGCAGGCCGACCTGCACGTGGCGCCCCTGCCGGCGCAGGCCGCGCAGCGCGGCGGCGCAGGTGTCGTGGCTGCCCAGCGCGTCCAGGGAGAGGTGCGCGCCGCCGCCGGTGGCCTCGCGTACCGCCGCCGCGACCGCCGCCGGGTCGGCCCGGTCGGAGGCGTCCACGGTACGGGTCGCGCCGCAGTCGCGGGCCATCGCCAGCGCCTGGTCGGAGACGTCCACGGCCACCACCCGGGCGCCGCTGGCCGCGGCGATCATGACCGCCGAGAGCCCCACCCCACCGCAGCCGAAGACCGCGACCCACTCCCCCGCCGCCACCCGTCCCTGAGCGACCACGGCCCGGAACGCGGTGGCGAAGCGGCAGCCCAGCGCGGCGGCCACGCGGAAGTCGACCTCGTCGGGAAGCGGCACGAGGTTGACCTCGGCGTTGTCGACCACGACATACTCGGCGAACGAACCCCAGCGGGTGAAGCCCGGTTGGCTCTGGTGCGGGCAGACCTGGTGCTGGCCGGCGAGGCAGACCGGACAGCGGCCACAGCCGTAGACGAAGGGGGCGGTGACCCGGTCGCCGGCGCGTACCCGCGTCACCCCGGGACCGACCGAGGCGACGACGCCCGCGAACTCGTGCCCGGGGACGTGCGGGACGCGGATGTCCGGGTCGTGCCCGCGCCACCCGTGCCAGTCGCTGCGGCACAGCCCGGTTGCCGCGACCCGGACCACCACCCCGCCGGGCGGGGCGACCGGATCGGGCACCGTCACGACCTCGGGTCGCCCACCGAACTCCTCGAACAGCACCGCGCGCACCGGCGCATCCTCGCACAACGGCGATCGCGCCGGCCCGCGGGCGGTCCGGCGGGAGGCGCGTCAGAGGTCCGCGCAGTCGGTCTCGTCGGGCAGCAGCGGGCGGATACGTACCTGCCAGACGGCGTCGCCGCCGCGCCACCGCCCGACCGTCGGTCCGGTCCACGCCCGACGTACGGTCTCCAGCTCACCGCCGCGCAGCACCGCACAGGACGCGCCGGCACCGGTACCGGTCAGGGGCGCGCCGGTCAGGGCCGGCAGCGGCCAGGGCGGCGCCGGTGCGGTCGGGTCGTCCGGAACCGCGATCACCGCGACGGCCGACGGCCGGTACGGCACGCCCGTACCCTCCGCGTGCGCGGCCAGGGCGGCGCGCAACCGCTCGGCGGACGGGTCGGTGCGGGCCACGGTGACCTCCCGCCGGCCGCCGGTCGAGACCGTGACCACCCGCAGCACCGGCGCGTCGGGCACCTGGCTCTCGGTCTGATTCGGCAGGCCGGCCGCGACGCGCAGCAGCCGGGTGACGTCCCGCGGGGCGACCCGGTGCTCGACCAGCTCGGGCCAGGCCCCGGCCGGGCCGGCCGGGCCGATCAGGCGGCCGTCGGCGAGCAGCGAGAAGCGCGGCGGTACGGCCGCGCCGCCGCCCGGCGGGAGCATGCCCGGCAGCTCGGTCACCCGCAGTACCAGCGCCCCCGGGTCGCCCGGCGGCTCGACCTCGGCGCGGTCGGCGGCGGCGCAGCCGGCCAGCGCCAGCAGCGCCAGCAGCGCGGGGACGGGTCGGTGGGGCTTCATCGCGGTCCTCCCGCTCGTGGTTCGCACCGCTGTCGGACGTATCCCGCCGCGGGCTGGTTGCGGCCGGCCGCCGAAGCGTCCGCGTCGGCTCGCGACAGGAGTGGCCGCCCCCCGCGGGGGGGGCCCACACGAATTAGGGGACGCCCCCCGAGGCCGGCCCCCCCCCGCGGGGGGGGTCGCCGGGAACGGGATGGGAGCGGGG
>NZ_JBFAPK010000035.1:13975-93292 GCF_040676675.1 Micromonospora sp. NPDC049559
CGCGGGGGGGGGGGCCCCCGCCCCCCCCGCGCGCCGGGCCGGCCCGCGCCTGGGGGGCCCCCCCGCGGGGGGGCGCCCACTCCCTGTTCCGTCACGCCCCCGGTGGCCGGCCGGCCACCGGGGGTGGTGTCCGCCTACCGGGTCAGGACCGGGTGACGGTGTAGTTGCCCGAGCCGGCCCGGTTGACCAGTACGACGCCGTACCAGGCGCTGCGGGTCGGGGTGAAGGTGACCTGCTCGGTCGCGCCGGCCCCGCCACCGGTGGAGGCGGCGACGGCGGTGGAGCGGGTCCGGATCCAGGTGGCCGCGTTGGCCGGGTCGCTGTCCAGGACGAACAGCTCGGCGTCCTGGCCGGCGTTGGTCGCGGCCACCGAGATGGTCACCGGTACGCCCGCGGTGAGCGAGACGTCCCGTACGGCCACGACGTTGCCCGAGCCCATCGCGACGGTGCTGGCACCGGACGGGAGCTGCTGCGAGCCCTGCGCCAGCTCCAGCTGGTACCCGCCGCCGCCCGAGAAGTTCTGCACCCGGGGGTAGTAGTCGCCGAGCGCCCGGCGGTTGGAGTCGACCGCGACGAAGTCGACCGTGGTGCCGCCCCACGCGCTGCCGGCCAGGTACGCGGTCTGGGCGCGGTCGTCGTAGAGCTGCAGGTCCAGGTCGCCCGAGTTGGGGCGCAGGGCGACGACGGACCAGTAGACGGTCGAGGTGGAGTAGCCGAAGTTGTGCGGCGGCACCGGCGCCGGCCGCGACAGCGGGGCGTAGTTGCCCAGCGGGTCACGGAACTGGTAGTCGATCGTGTTCTGGTAGACCGAGGCGAGCGCGCCGGAGTCGGCGACGTTGAAGCCGTCCCCGGTTCGGTGGGACCAGAACTCCGCGAAGTTGTTCGAGTTGTGGTGGGTGAAGGTGAACCAGATGTTGAACGGGCCCTCGCTGTAGCGGTCCCAGGTCGCCTCGTTCGCCGCGTCGGTGATGTCGATCAGGGCGCCGGCGATCCGGCCCTCGGTGGTGTCGCCCTGGCCCCAGCCGTTGCCCCAGCTCGCGTTCTCCAGGTTGAGCGAGCCGCCGTCGGGCCAGCGGTAGAACGGGTCGTTGTAGACCGTCGCCGGGAACCACTCGGCCCAGCCCTCGGTCCAGGCGCAGCCCGCCGAGCTGGCGCCGGTGATGCTGTGCGGGTTGCAGCTCGGCGCCGCAGGGAAGGCGTCGTTGTAGACGTCGTCCATGACCGCGTGCCCGATCTCGTGCACGACCGTCACGGGCGCGTTCGGGTCGTCCGCGGCGAGGTGCACGTCGTTGCCGCCGAGCGAGTAGTAGGTGCCGTCGGTGGAGTCCGGCGCCCAGTTGATGACGAGCTGCCGGCAGCTGGCGTCGTCCTGGTCGAAGCAGAGGTTGGTCGGCTTCGGGATCCACAGCCACGCGTCGTTCGCCGAGTCGAAGGCGTGCAGGCCGCGCTGCAACGCCCCGTCACCGGAGGTGAGCGAGCCGAGGTTCAGCGTGCTACCGGTGGCGACGTCGTTGGTGGTACCGGTGCGGAAGGCCAGCGGGCTGCCGCCGCGCTGCACCTTCCACTGCGAGTTTTCCGTCACGAACCGCACGTAGATGTCGGCCGTACCGCTGTCCGGGAAGCCCTCGGACTGGGAGTCGAAGCAGATGTTGTAGTTGCCGGCGCCGTCGGTGATGCCCGTGGCGAGCAGCGAGTCGCCGAAGGTGTCGGCGTCCCAGACCTGCACCTGGAGGTTCATCTGGTTGTGCCAGGCCGCGTTCTGGTCCTGGAAGCTCCAGTTGCCGGCGACCCGGGTGTCGCAGGGCGACTGCGGCGCGACGGTGTTGACCTCCGGTCCGGCGTCGGCCGGCGGACGGACGGTCAGCCCCTCGGTGCCCACGCTCTGCGGCTTGAGCCAGCCCGGCCGGGCCGCGCGCGTCGAGGTCGGTACGGCCGCCGTGCCGGCGTCGCCGGACTTGGCCGCGTACCCGAACGTGGAGGCGCCGGACTTCTCGGCGATGGTGAGGAAGACGTTGTCCTGGCCGGCCTCCGTGTTCTCCCCGACCGCGGCGGTCGCCCGGGCCTGGATCTGCACGCTGCCCGGCTTGACCGCCCGGACCACCCCGGTGAAGGCGGCCCGCTCACCGGCGCGCAGGGTCCGGCTGGTCCGGGCCACCGAGACCGCACCGGCCCGCTCGGGCAGGACGCTGCGGGCCTCGCGCACGGCCAGCTCGGCCGGGGCCTTCACCCACTCCAGCTCGGGCGGGAGCGTCACGCTGATGTCGGCCGGCCCGAGCGTCGCGTCGGCCCGTACGGTCACCGACAGGGTCGCGGTACCGCCGACCGCCGGCGCCCCGTCCAGCTTCGCCTCCACCCCGAGGCAGCTGAGCCGCTCGTCCTTCTCGCTCTTGCCCGCCGACGGTCGCAGGCCGCACCGCGCGCCCCGCTCCGGCTCGTACGCCGGCGTGGCGCGCGCCTTCTCGGCCTCCCCCGGGTCGGCGCCGGCCGGGCCGACCCCGACCGCGAGCGCCGCCAGTGCCCCGGCCACCAGCGCGGCCAGCGCGGCCCGCCCGGGCGCCGCGGCGTTTCTGGTTTTCACCGCAATTCCTCCCCCTATGAATGGGCCATTGTTTGGCCCCGGGAGAGCATGGCATTCCATCGACGCCCGCCGCATATTCTGCCCGGTTCGCGACAACCAAAGGAGGCGCAACAAAAACACGTCGACATGAGGTCGACATTCGCCGCCGAATCGTCCGCGTCGGGGAAATTCGCACCACAGTGGACACCCGAGATACCCGATACAGTGCGGCCTCCCGGTGAAGGTGACGCGAAGGCGCGGTTACGTTGTCGCCATTACGACCAACGGATCGGGGCATGTCCGACCAACCGGCGACCCGCGCCGAAAGGGACCGACGAATGCCGCTATTTCGCGTCGGGGCAGCACCATTCCGGGCAGGTCGGCCAGCACGCCGCGGGCGCTTTCCGATCCGGCCCGACAGGATTCCGTGGTCCACCGAGGCCCGGAACGGCTCCCGGTCCCGTCGGGCCGCGGCCGACCGCTCCAACGAGAGGGCTCCGGCCGGCGCGGTTCCCGGTCGCGCCTCGCCGTGGCCGACCGCCGTCCCGGCCGGCTGGTGCAGGCCCGGGAGATGCCGCGCGGGACTCCCGGCGCCCGTCGGGCCGCTCCGGTCGAGGCCGCTTGACCCGCGACGCTCGCAGCCATATATTCGTACGCGAGTACTCGGGAACGAGGATCGCGGGGGTGAGGCGCATGACGAAGCGACGCAAGGTCGGCAACCTGCTGGCGCTGGCGGTGCTCTCGGCGCTCGCCCAACGACCCATGCATCCGTACGAGATCGCCACCGCGCTGCGGTCCTGGGGCAAAGACCAGGACATGGGGCTCAAGTGGGGATCGTTCTACACGGTCGTCCGCAACATGGACAAACACGGCCTCATCGCGGCCGTGGAGAGCGTCCGCGAAGGCCGCCGGCCCGAGCGGACCGTCTACCGCATCACCGAGGCCGGCCGCGAAGAGCTGTCGGACTGGGCGCGGGAGTTGGTCTCCACTCCCGTGCCCGAGCGTTCGCACTTCCGCGCCGGACTCTCCGTGCTCGCCGTGCTCCACCCCGACGAGGCCACGCGGCTGCTGCGGCAGCGGCTGGACCTGCTGGAACGGGACGTCACCACGGCCCGTGAGGCGCTCGGGCAGCACGCCCGGCAGATCCCGCGGCTGTTCCTGGTCGAGTCGGAGTACGACCTGGCCATCCAGGAGGCGGAGGCGGCGTGGATCCGATCCCTGCTCGCCGAGTTCACCTCGGGTACCTACCCCGGGCTGGACGCCTGGCGGGCCTTCCACGAGACCGGCGAGATCCCGGCCGAGCTGGCCGAACTCGCGGAAAGGACCGATTTCACGGAGTAACGAGCGACCCCGGTGCGGTGCGCCAACACCGCACCGGGGTCAGTACCTCGAACCGCACCAGGGAAGGCACTCGGTCCGAAGCGGCGATACCGAGGATAGCCGGGTTCCCTCCCTGGACGGTTCGGCCACCTGCGAGAACCGAGAAAACCAGGGAGAAGATCATGTCCAAGGCAAGAACGGCGATCGTCGTCGGCGGCGGCATCGCCGGTCCGGTGGCGGCGTTGGCGCTGCGCAAGGCCGGCATCGAGGCCACCGTCCACGAGGCGTACCCGCACACGGCCGACGGTATCGGCGGCACGATCGCGCTCGCGCCGAACGGCCTCGCGGCGCTGGGCGTCGTGGACGCCGACGCGGCCGTGACCGCGATCGCCACGCCGATCTCGCGGCAGGTGATGGTCGTGGGCGAGAAGCGCATCGAACTGCCCCGCCTGGCCGACCTGCCGCCGTTGCAGGTGGTCAACCGCGGCGCGCTCTATCGCGTACTGCACGACCGGGCGGTCGCCGGGGGTGTCGGCTTCGAGTACGGCAAGCGCCTGGTCGACGTCAGCGAGTCCGGCACGGGCATCACCGCGCGGTTCGCCGACGGCAGCACGGCGAGCGCGGACATCCTCGTCGGGGCCGACGGCGTGCACTCGACCGTACGGCGCCTCATCGACCCGGACGCCCCGCAGGCGCGCTACACGGGAATGCTCGGCTTCGAGGCGCTCGCCAGCCACGAGGTGGACACCGAGCCGGGGACGATGACCTTCGCCTTCGGCCGGCACGCCTACTACCTCTACTGGCCGGAGCCGGGCGGCGGCACCCGCTGGGGCGCCAACCTGCCGCAGGAGCGCCCGATGAGCACCGCCGAGGCGCGGGCGGTCCCCCCGGCCGACTGGCTGCGCACCCTGCGCACCGCGTACGGGAACGACGACCCCGGCCGCGACCTGATGCGGACCAGCACCGCCGAGGGCCTGCTCGCGGTGGGCTCCCTGCACATCATGCCGCCGGTACCGCACTGGTACCGGGGCCGGATGGTGCTCGTCGGAGACTCGGCGCACGCCCCCTCCAACAGCTCCGGTCAGGGCGCGTCGCTGGCGATCGAGAGCGCGGTGCAGCTCGCCCGATGCCTGCGCGACCTGCCCGACATCCCGTCGGCGTACGCCGCCTTCGTGCGGCTGCGGCGCGAGCGGGTGGAGCGGATCGCCGCCCGGGCGGCGCGCATCAACCACACCAAGGCCCCCGGCCCGGTGGCCCGGGTGCTGATGCCGGTGCTCATGCCGATGATGGTGAAGGTCGCCATGAACCCGGAGAAGATGCTCGGCCCGGAGCACCGCTACACGATCGACTGGGACGCGCCGGTCACGGCGGCGCCCGCGCTGCGCTGACCCGGCACGTGGAACCCGCGCTGCGCTGACCCGGCACATGGAACCCGCGCTGCGCTGACCCGGCACATGGGAGGGGTCGGCGGCCGGCACCGGCCGTCGGCCCCGGTCCGCCCAGCCGTGGCACGGCCGGCGACGGACCGGGCGCCGGCAGCCCGGGTGGTCAACGCCGCCCGGCGTCGGTCCCCGCGCCGAGGCGGCGCACGATCCGGGCCGGGTTGCCGACCGCGACGACCCCGGCCGGCAGGTCCCGGGTGACCACCGAGCCGGCGCCGACCACGCTGTCCTCGCCGATCGTCACCCCCGCCAGGACGATGACGCCGCTGCCGAGCCAGACGTTGTCGCCGACGGCGATCGGGCGGGCGGACTCCCACTTCGCCCGGCGCGGCTCGGGCTCAAGCGGGTGGCTCGGGGGAAGCAGCTGGACGTTCGTACCGATCTGCACGTCGTCGCCGATGGTGATGGGCGCCACGTCCAGCGCCACCAGGCCGAAGTTGGCGAAGGTTCGGGCGCCGACGCGCAGGTGCTCGCCGTAGTCGACGTAGAACGGTGGCCTGATCTCGGTATCCTCGCCGACAGCGCCCAGCAGCTCACGCAGCAGCCGGCGCCGCTCGTCGGGCTCCCGGGCCGAGGTCGCGTTGTAGGCGCTCATGAGGTCCATGGCGCGAAGATGCCGCTCGGTCAGCTCGGGATCGTCGGCGAGGTAGCGGTCGCCGGCGAGCATCCGCTCGCGCATCGAGCGGCCATCCGGCACGGCAGCGGTCACACCTGGGAAACCTACCGTAGTCACAAGCTCACGATCCGCCGCTAGGTCGCGTTTCATGAGGGCGGTCGAACCGAGGCGGAGCTCGGACGGCGGTCCGGCAAGGCGCGAGTTCGTCCGGATACCGGTGTGGTAGCCGGACGGAGGCGCAACGCGGCCGGCCGTCGTCCGGGCCGGCCGCAGGCCGGCCAGTCCTCATGAAACGCGGCCTAATCCAGGTGCAGGTCCCGCCACGGCACGGTACGCGTGCTCCGCCGCAGGACCGCCCGCGCGAGGATCTCCAGCAGCCACGGTCCGCGTACCTGTTCCCGCTCGTAGCCGAGCAGCCGCCCCCACGGCCCGCGCACGACCACGACCGCGTTGACGTACGGGCGGCCGTCGTCGCCGGGTTCGGCGCGCAGGTCCACGACCCGGCCGAGGTGCCGCCCCTCGGCGTCCCTGGCGGCCCGGCCGAGCAGGTCGCTGGCGCGCAACGGCCGCCCGGCCGGGGCACGCTCCGGCGCCGGCGGACCGGGCTCGGCCGGGGCGCTCTCGGTGGGGGGTTCTGGGTCGGGCGGTTCTGGGTCGGGCGGTACGTTCCGCTCAGGCGGCATGGTCGGCTCCCGGGATGCGCCCGATCAGGTGCTCGTCCAGCCACCGCTCCAGCGCCGGCGCGGCCAGCACCTCCCGGCGTACGGACAGGTGGACCGCGGAGTCGACGCGGGCGACCAGCTCGTACCCGATCCGGCGCGGCCCCAGCCGGTGCGTGTCGAGTCGGGCGGCGGTGGCGGTGATCCAGCGGCCGAGCGCCCCGCCGAACCGCGCGCCGAGCGCCTGCTGGCCGGTGAGCAGGGCGGCCACGTACGGGATCCCGTCGGGGCCCGGGGCCAGCTCGACGTCGTCGACCTTTCCGACCGGGGTGCCGTCCCGGTCGACGATCTGCCGGTCGAGCAGGTCGAAGCCGATCAGTAGGGGCATCCGTCAGCCTCCCATCCCGGTCATGACCATCAGCGGGATCGCCGCGACGGCCGCGGCGACCACGATGATCAGGTAGACGACGCCGAAGGCGTTGGCGAGCCGGCCGTTGACCCGGTCGCCGAGGTAGCCGCGGTCGTTGGCGACGACCAGGATCGGCAGGTAGGTCAGGGGCAGCACGACCGCGCTGAAGATCAGCATGTACTCGGTGAGCTGGACCGGGTCGATGGTGGTCAGCAGGGCGGCGACGGCCAGCAGGATGCCGACCAGCACCACCGTGTGGAACCGGGCGGCCTGCCGGGGCCGCAGCAGCTTCCCCCAGGACCAGCCGAGGTACTGCGCGACGGTGTAGCCGGCGGAAAGCCCGGTCTCCATCGCCGCGCCGAAGGTGGCGGCGAAGACGCCCAGGATCAGCAGCGCGAGCCCGATCTTGCCGAACGCGAGGCCGGCCGGGAGGACCGCCTGGCCGAGCGTGTCGACCTGGATCCCGCCGGGCTGGAACACGATCGCGGAGGTGGCGAGGAAGCCGAAGGCGAGCAGCCCACCGAGGGGAAACCCGAGGAAGACGTTGACCCGCGAGATCACGAGATCCCTGGCCGACCAGCCCTCCTCCACCGCGCCGGACGAGAAGAAGAAGACCTCGTACGGGGTCATCGCGGAGGCGAAGAGCGCGATCGCCATGAACCAGTAGGTGGGCCAGTTCTCCCCGGCCGGCGGCGCGAGGCTGAACGCCTGGTGCCGCAGCGCCGCCACCGGCGGGTGCAGCCAGAGCACCGCCACGAGCAGCACGACCAGGGTGAGACCGCCGAGGCCGAAGATCCGTTCGAGGGTCTCGAACTTCGCCCGCCAGAGCGCGAGCCAGAGCACCAGCGCGACCAGCGGCACCCAGAGCAGGTACGGCGCGCCGCTGAGCAGCTGCAACGCCAGCGCCACGCCACCGATCTCGGCGGCGAGGGTCATCAGCGTGATCAGGTACGAGCCGAGCAGGTTGACCAGCGCCACCCGTGGCCCGAGCCGCTCCCGTACCAGGTCGAAGACCGGCCGGGTGGAGACCGTGGCGACCCGGCCGGCCATCTCGGCGTACACGCAGATGCCGATCACCCCGACGACCAGGACCCAGGCGTGCGCGAGCCCGAACCGCGAACCGGCCTCCGAGGTGGAGACGATGTCGCCGATGTCGACGAAGCCGCCGATCGCGGTGAGGATACCCAGCGTGATGGCGAGGAGTCGCTTCACCCGTGCTCCTCGACGAAGTGGGGCTTCACCTGTGCTCCTCGACGAAGCCGGAGAGCCCGGCGGCGACCGGTTCCAGGGCGTCCACCGCGGCCCGGGTCGCGGCCGTGTCCCCCTCCTCGGTGGCCCGCTCCAGCCGGCCGAGCGCGACGTCGGCCGAGGTCAGCAGCGGGTGCAGCCGGGCCTGTAGCGCCGCGCTCGGTTCGTCGGGGGGCGCCGTACCCGCGAACCGCTTGGCCGCACCGGCCAGCGCCGCGCGGGCGTCGTCCAGGGTGCTGGTCACGTACGGGCCGGGCAGGCGCCCGTCGAGCCGGGCCCGGCCGGCCAGCCGGGCGGTACCGACCGCGTTGTAGGCGGACTGGGCGGACCGGACCGCCGTCTTGCGGTAGTCCTGCCGGTCGGTGGGGGACGTCGACAGGTACCCGCCGACGCCCCAGACCGCCACCACCGCCGCGACCGGCAGCACCGCCCACCATCGCGCCCGCACCGGCGGGCCTCAGGCCTTGACCGCGTCGACGGCCTTCTTCAGCGCGCCCGGCTCGGTCGGCTTGCGCGGGGCCTTCTCCTTCAGTTCGAGCATCCGCGCGCCGATCTCCTGGAGCTTCTTGCGGCCGAGCCCCTCACGCACCTTCGGGAACCACTCCTGCTCCTCCTCCTCGATGTGGTGCGTCACGTTCTCGATCAGCACCATCGTCTTGGCGTCGAAGCGTTCGTCGTCGGGGGACATCGAGGCGAGCTCCAGGCAGAGCACGTCGGCGACGTGGTGCTCCTCGTACGACTCCAGCACGTCGTCCTCGAGATCCGGCAGCAGCTCGCGGGTCTCCGGGTACATGCACTCGTTCTCGATGTAGGTGTGGACGGTGAGCTGCTCGATGATCTGCTCGACGAGCCGCCCCTTCTTGGCGCTGGCGTCCTCACCGGCGTCCTGGAACTCCTTGAACAGCCGCTTGATCTCCTTGTGGTCCTCTTTCAGCAGCACGATCGCGTCGGTGGACATGCGCCCTCCTCGGTCCCGGGGGTGGGGTTGCGGATGTCGGCCCTGGTACCCGGGCGCTTTCGCGCGGAAACCCCTCGCACCGCCGCTAACCAGCCGTAACGGGACGGTCGCGTCCAGCACGGACGGGCCCCCCGTGGTGCCGGCGTTTGCGCGGTGACCGCGACCGGCTCCGGCGGCGGTCGAGGGCTCCGCCCGGCCCGGCCGGGTAGCGCTGTCGGGCTGGTCACATCCGCGACAGCGGCGGCCCGCTGCCGGTTGCCCGGGTGCGGCCGTGTGCCAAGGTGGGGCGGTGACCGAGCACACCCCTCCGCCCACCGCACCGGCGGGACCTCCACCCGGGCGGGGCCGGCTGGTGCTCCGGGAGCTGCGCGCCTGGCGGCCGACCGTGGCCCGGCTGGGCGAACTGCTCCGCAGCGCGGTCACCTCGTTCGTCGTGCTGGCCGGCACGCTCTGGCTGCTGCCCGGCGTGGACGCGAACGGACTCACCGCCGTGCTCTGGGTGGTGGTCCTGGTCGCCTGCGTCGGCGCGCTGCTACGGCCGCTGCTGCTCGCGCTCGCCACGGTGCTCGGCGGGCTGGCCGTACTGATCATGGGGGCGTGCGTTCAGACGGTCGTCTTCTACGTCGCGCTGAGCCTCGCCCCCCAGGCGCACCTGGCCGGGCTGCCGGCCGCGTTCGCCGCCTCGTGGACGGCGGTCGCGCTCGCCGCCATCGTCAACTGGCTCACCGACGCCGGCACCGACGACGCCTTCGTCGGCGAGACCCGCCGGCTGATGCGCAAGGTACGCCGCGCCGCCGCCAAACACGGTACGCCGAGCGGCGGCGACGGGCTGGTCGTCGTGCAGCTCGACGGGGTCTCGACCCCGCTGCTGCGCTGGGCCGTACGCGCCGGCAACCTGCCCAATCTCGGCCGCTGGCTGCGGATGCGCAGTCACCGGCTGACCTCCTGGCACACCGGCCTGCCGGCCACCACCCCGGCGGCCCAGGCCGGCATCCTGCACGGCGACGGCCGCGGCGTGCCGGCGTTCCGCTGGTACGAGAAGCCGACCGGCCGGCTGATGGTGGCCAGCCGCCCCCGGGACGCCGCCGAGATCGAGCGGCGCATCTCCACGGGCGAGGGGCTGCTGCGCGACGGCGGGGCGAGCATCAGCAACGTCTTCACGGGTGACGCCACGGCGGCCCTGTTCACGGTCAGCCGGGCGGCGCTGCCGGGACGCGCCACCCGCGGCTACGCGGCCTTCATGACCAGCCCGTACGGGTTGACCCGGGCCATCGCGCTCGGCGTCGGCGGGCTGCTGCGGGAGCTGTACCAGGCCCGGGCGCAGCGGCTGCGCGACATCCGGCCCCGCATCGGCCGCTCCGGCGCGTTCCTGGCGCTGCGTCCGCTCACCGGCATCCTGCGGGACGTCAACGTCTCCCTGCTCGCCGAGCAGATGGCGCTCGGCACGCCGGTCATCTTCTGCGACTTCGTCGACTACGACGAGGTGGCCCACCACGCCGGGCCGGCCCGCCCGGAGGCGCTGGACGCGCTCGGCCGGCTCGACCAGGTGCTCGGCGTGGTGCAGCGGCTCTCCGCCGAGGCGGAGCGCCGGTACCACCTGGTGGTCCTCTCCGATCACGGGCAGAGCCAGGGCGAGACGTTCCAGCAGCGGTACGGCGAGTCGCTGGCCCAGGTGGTGAACCGGCTGGTCGAGGCGGCGACCGTCGAGAGCATCCGGCGGTTGGCCGCCGCCGGCGAGCCGCGGGGGGCCGAGGCGGGCGGAGCGCCCCTGGCCGCCGCCGGGGGCGGGCTACCGGTGGCCGTCGCGGCGGGCGCCCCGGCTGGGGCGGAGACGGTACTGACCGAACTCGCGGGCCGGTCCGCGCCGGCCGCGGTGGCCGGCGGGATCGGTACGGTCGACGGCGCGGACGGCGACGACCCGGCGGCGCGGACGGACGGTACGGTCGTCGTCGCCTCCGGGAACCTCGCGATGGTCTACTTCACCGGGCGGCCCGGCAAGCTCTCCCGGGCCCGGATCGAGGCCGACCACCCGGGCGTGTTGGCGGGGCTGGCCGCGCACCCCGGCATCGGGCTGGTCGTGGTGGGTGACGAGGAGGGGCCGGTCGCGATCGGCGGCCGGGGCGAGCACCACCTCCGCGACGGGCGGGTCGTCGGCGAGGACCCACTGGCCGAGTACGGTCCGTACGCCCGGACCGACCTGCTCCGGCACCAGGGGATGGCGCACGTCGGCGACCTGGTCCTGATCAGCTCGGTCGATCCGACCATGGAGGAGGTCTCGGCCTTCGAGGAGCTGGTCGGCAGCCACGGCGGGCTCGGCGGCGGGCAGAACGACGCCTTCCTGGTGTACCCCGCCGACTGGCCGCTGACCGAGGAACCGCTGGTCGGGCCGGAGAGCCTGCACCGGCAGCTACTCGCTTGGCAGCGCCTGCTCGGGCTGCGCCCGGGTCGCGCGGCGCCGCAGCAGGCTGGTGAGCTGCGTGACGACCACCACCAGGCCGACCGCGACCAGCACCCCCTGCCAGGGCTCGGGGAAGATGGAGCCGCCGAGCACGCCGATGCCGGCGTACACGCCGGACCAGAGGGCGCAGGCTGGCGCGTTCGCCAGCGCGAAGCGGCGCCAGTCCAGGTCGATCAGCGCGATGGTGAGTAGCACCGGGATCCGCCCGCCGGGCAGCAGCCGGGAGACCAGCAGCACCGGTACGGCCCGCTCGCGCAGCCGCGCGGCGAGCCCGTCCAGCCGCTGCCGGCCCCGGACCCAGCGCAGCCGGCGGGCCAGCTGCTCGCCGCCGAGGCGGCAGGCCAGGTAGGTGACGGCGTCGCCCAGGTAGGCGCCGGCCGCGCCCACGACGACGACCAGCACCACGACCAGCGAGTGCTGGTGGAAGGCGAGCGCCGCCGCCGCGCTGACCGCGGCGCCGGTCGGCACCACGGGCACCACCGCGCCGAACGCCACCACCAGGAAGAGCGAGGTCAGTACCCCGACCGGGTCGGTCACCGGACACGGTCCACGGCGAGCGCCGTACCGGGTTGCAGCTCGGTGACCCGGGTGCCGGGCGCGACCCCGGCGGTCTCGCGCACGAAGCGCGCGCCCGGCTGGTGGAACATCACCGGGCTCAGCCGCAGGCCGGCGGGCCAGAACGTGCCGAAGTGCACCGGCACCGCGTACCGGGGGGCGCTGCGGCGCACCGCCTCGGCGGCCCGCACCGGGTCGAGGTGACCGGGGCCGAGCGTCGGCCCCCAGCCGCCCACGGGCACCAGCGCCAGGTCGAGCGGGCCGAGTTCGGACATGCCGTCGAACAGGCCGGTGTCGCCCGCGTACCAGGTGTTCGCCACCCCGTGCACCGTGTAGCCGACCGCCGCCGCGCGGTACCGCGACCAGGGGCCGCGCCCGCCGTCGTGCGCGGCCGGCACCGCGCGTACGGTCACCGCGCCGACCTGGGTCCGCTCGCCGGGGGCGAGTTCGACGGCCCGCCGGGCGGCGTCCGCGCCGAGGCGCCGCCGCAGGAACGGGCCGGCGCCGGCCGGCACCACCAGCGTCACCGTGTCGGGCAGCGCGCGCAGCGAGGCGACGTCGAGATGGTCGGCGTGCAGGTGCGACACGAGGACCGCGTCCGGCGGTCCGGGCAGCCGTGGGGTGGTGCCGCGCCGGCGGCGCAGGTGCGCGACGCGGTCCCGCAGCACGGGATCGGTCAGCAGCCGTACCCCGGAGTCCTCCAGCCAGACGGTGCTGTGCCCCCACCAGGTGATCTGAACCGCGGAACTCACCCGTGCCACGGTACGGGTACCGCCGGGCGCCCGCGGCGGTGCCCCGTCGTGTCGGGCCGTGCCGCTATGGTGCCGCCGTGGCGGACATCCATGAGTTCATGGTCTCGATGGACCTGTCGGGCGAGCTGTCGGACGCCGAACTCGCCGACCTGCGCTGGCACCTGGGCCTCGGCCCCCGGCCGGAGCGGCTCACCATCATCACCGAGTTTCCGGCTCTCGTGTTCGACGACAACGGCAGGCCGGTCGAGGACCCGGACGGCGGCTGGCGCACCGAGAACGATCCGCATCCGGTCTGGGGGCGGGCGCCGTACGCGGCCTCGAAGATCGGCGGCGTGGCCTTCTCGGCGCTGGTCCAGGAGGACGGCCGGACCGGATCACGTTCGGCGCTGACCTGCCGATGGGAGATCCACCCGGACGAGCACGGCGAGGTGGCGGCGCTCTTCGACTGGCTCGCCGGCCGGCGCGCCGAGCACGACCGGTTCTTCGGCTACCTCCGCTGGTACGAGGAGGACTGGCCGGACGAGCGGCTGGAGATCGCCGACGGCCGGCTCGTGGTGCGCCGCGAGGGAGGCGCCGTCGCGCCGTTCGGGCGGGGCTGACCGCGCCGTCGCCTCCGCGCGGGCGGGCGTGCCGGCGACGGCGCGAAGGCGGTTCAGGGCTTGGGCAGGCCGGCGGGGCCGGCGTTCTTGAGCGAGCGGGTCAGCGCCCGGTCGTCGGACCAGAGGAAGCAGCGGATGCCCCGGTCACCGCGCGCCCACGCCTCCGCCGACGGGGTTCGGAAGCTCACCCCCAACCGCGCGCCGACCGTCAGCACGCTCGGCACCCGCACGTACGCCGAAATGACGAAGTAGCAGGCCGCGTAGGTGTTGTCCGGCTTGTCGACCAGCGCGTCCAGGGACGCGTCGGCCCGGACGTTGAAGATCCCGACGTACTCGAACCGGTGCGAGCTGGCGCAGTCGATCGGGGTCAGCTGCTCCAACTGGTTCTCGTTGAAGCAGCCGTACGCCAGCGGCGACGGTTTCGCGAGCACCCCGCGCAGGCTGCCGGTGTTGTCGACGACCCGCTCGTCGTCGCCCCCGTCGAGGGCGTTCAGGAGGAAGACGTCGCAGCGGTACCAGCGGCTGCCGCCCGCCCAACCCCCGGGCGACGGCGGGACCACCCGGATCGACATCCGCGCGCCGCGCCAGTCGCCGCCCACGAACTGCTTCACCCTGGCGTCGCACTCCGGGAAGACCGTCCGCAGCTCCGCCGAGTCCGCGGCCGGCGCGCTGGCCCGGTCGGCCTGCGCGCCGGAGAACCGCCCCACGTAGACGGTCTCGGTCCGATGCGGTCGCGCACAGTCCAGGACCGTGTAGGTCGAGAGGTAGCCGACCGCGTCGAGATCGGGGTGGCAGGTCCCGGTCTCCGGGGTGAACTGCGTCGCCGCGGGTAGCCGGGACCAGTGGTCGGTCAGGTCCCCGTCGGTACCGGCCGGCGCGCCGCACCCGGCCAGCGACGCCAGCACCAGCGCACCGCAGACGACCCTCCACCCTCGACGCACCGCGCCCTCCCCCGCATCCGGCACCGTCGGCGGAGCCTAACGGGTGAATGACCGCGTCCGCGGTGCACCCCCGGAGTCCGGCCCAGGTCGGTAGCCTCCCGGGCATGCTTGTGCCGGATCAGCTCGCGATCATCGACGGCCTGCTCGCCCTCCCGTTTCCGGACCGGGGCCTGCGGGAGGGGAACCTCGTGAGCGGGTCGGGCTTCCACCTCCGCGTACTGGCGGCCAGCCGGGACTTCTGGGACGACCGTGGCACGGAGGTCGTCGAGGAGGCCCAGGCGGCGGTGGACGCCGCCTTCGGCGCGGTGGCGGCGGCGCTGTCGGCGCGCTGGGGCGACCCCGAGACGGTCGATCTCGCGCCCTACCTGTGGGGTGCGGACCCGGCGCCCGAGCCGATGGGCTGGCTCTGCCAGCTCGGCGGCGCGATGGACGTCTGGCGACCGCCGGGGGTTCGGTGGGTGGCGCTCGCCGTGGGTCAGGCGGACCCCGAGTTTCCGATCGAGTTGCTCGCGGCCGTCGCCGAGACACCGATCCGGCCGGGAGGCCGGGGCTGACCGGCCACCCGGAGAACGCGTCGGTCGACCCGGTTCCTCGACCCGAACGGATCCGCCGTCCGCACGCACCCCGTCACGATCAGTAACGTCTTGCGCAACGATTTCAGACTCTTGGCCAAACTATTTCTTCCCCACGGAACGGGATAGCCACCCGATCCGCCCCCGCGCGACATCGGGCACACCTCCGTCACAGCGCGCGACACTTCCCGATTATCGGGACGGCGGGCAATCGACGGGCCTTGTGCCGCTTCCGCCGGGTCCCTGGGCAATCGGCGAACCTTGTGCCACTCCGAACGATTCCGGCGGGCGCCGCGACGAATTCATCGGCGACCGGAGGCCGGCGGCGCGTCGCGCGCCGGCACCGCCCGTACCGCGCGCACCGCGTCCCCGACCGCCGTCGAAGCGGTTCCCCGGCCGACTGCGTCGACGACGGCGACGCGTTTTTCCGCAGGTGGGAGCCGTATCGACGGCGCCGGCGACCCGCCGCCGGACGGCGGAACCAGGCGCACGGTCCATCCCGAACGATGCCGGCCGATCCCGGGCACAACAGTCCACTGTGTCCGAAAGCCGCCGCCAACGTCACCTCCCGAACCCAATGCACGATATTGATCTTTATCGAGCTTTCGAAGCAGCAGTCGTTGATGTTCAGGTGTTTATGGCCATACCTTCGCGGGAGACCGGCCGCATCCGGCGACGAATCCGACCGGGCGATGTCGAGTCCTTGACTGCCCGACCGCGAGGGCCGCAAAATATAGCCGCCCATCATTTCGCGGGGGCTCGTGATGGCTTCGCAATTTCCGGTACCGCGAGCAGGCGCGTAAGCGCAAAACCACGCCCCATTTCGGAATCCGGCCAACGAAGGCCCCGGCAACCACGCGAAACCACTCGATCAGGCGCGTCGCCAGCCGATCCGGCCACGGCCGGTGCTCGGCCGCGCCGCCGTGACCCGAGGAGGGCACAGTGCATCCGCTGGTCTCAGTCGTCATACCCTGCTACAACCGGGCCCGCACCATCGGACTCTGCGTCCGGTCGGTACGGCGGCAGACGTACCCGGACATCGAGATCGTCGTGGTCGACGACGCCAGCGGCGACGACTCGGCCGGGATCGCCGAATCGGCCGGCGCGACCGTGCTGCGTCTGCCGAGCAACAGCGGCCCCGGGGCCGCCCGCAACCTCGGTGCCGAGCACGCGCGGGGCGACATTCTCTTCTTCCTGGACGCGGACGTCGCGCTGGAACCGGAGAGCGTCGCCTCGGCCGTCGCGGCGCTGCGCGCGGAGCCCCGGCTGGGCGCGATCTGCGGCGTCCTGAGGCCGGAGTCGCTGGTCTCCCGCAACCTCGTCGCGCGGTACCGGGCGCTGCAGATGTACCACTGGTGGCTGGCGCGCGAGGGCCCGCTGGAAGGGCTGCACACCGCCCTCTGCGCGATGCGCGCCGAGGTGTTCCGCGAGATCGGGCCGTTCGACCCCACGCTGCGGCACACCGAGGCACCGGAGTACGGGTACCGGCTCCGGCAGCGGTACGAGGTGCGCAGCACCGCCGCGATCGCCGGCGTGCACGACCACGACAGCCAACTGCGGGTCCTGCTGCCGAAGGTCTTCCTGCGGGCGCACGCCAGCGCCGCCGAGGTGCGCCCCGGGGAGGTGCTCGGCGGCGCGGCCTCGCGCGTACTGGCCAGCGGACTGGTCCTCGCCGCGGTGCTCGCGGTACCGCTGCCGCTGGTCGCCGGGCCCGCCGGGCTCCTGGGACCCGCGCTGCTGCTGGCCGGCGCCGTGGCGCTGGACGCCGGCACGTACCGCCGGGTGATCGCCGACCGGGGCCCGCGCTTCGGGCTCGGCTTCGCCGGGGTGCACCTGCTCTACCAGCTCACCTCCGCGGCCGGCGCGGCCGTCGGGTCCGCCCGGCGGGTCCTGCGCCGCCCCGCCGGGCGGGTCGCCCCCTCGGTCGGGGTCTCCCGATGAGCGTGCTCGCTCCCGGCGCGCCGGGAACACCGGCGGGCCCGGGCACGCGGGGCCGCGACCGGGCCGGCACGGGCGCCGCCGCCGGGGTGCTCCTGCTCGCCGCCGGCCTCACGGCCGCCGGGATCGCCGCCGTCTCGTGGGTCGCGGCCCGCACCGGCAGCGCCTGGGCTCCCGGCGGCGACCTGGCCGTCTACCGCGACGCGGCCGCCGCGGTCCTCGCGGGCGGGTCACCCTACGAGGTGGACCGGGGCGGGTACGCCTTCGTCTACCCGCCGTTCGCGGCCCTGGTGCTGACCCCGCTGGCGGCGCTCGGCCCGGTCGCCGGCTACTGGGCGTGGACGCTGCTCTCGGCGCTCGCCGTACCGGTCGTGGTGTGGCTGGCCGTCGACCAGCTCGCCCCCGCCTGCGGCCGGTCCCGGACGCTGCTGGTGGCGGCCGGCACCCTGGCCGTGCTGCCGCTGTCGCCGATCGCGGGAACGCTGCTGCTCGGCAACGTGAACGTCCTGCTGGTCGCGCTCGTCCTGGTCGACCTGCTCCGGGTCAGGGGACGGTACGCGGGAGTGCTGACCGGCATCGCCGCCGGGATCAAGCTGACCCCGCTGATCTTCGTCGGGTACCTGCTGCTGACCGGCCGGATCCGGGCCGGGGTGACCGCGCTCGCGAGCTTCCTCGGCACCGTGGCGGTGGGATTCCTGCTCCTGCCCGGCCCCTCCGCCGCCTTCTGGGGCGGCGCGTTCGCGGACGGGTCGCGCACCCGGCCGCCCGGCGAGGAGGCGGTCGGCAGTTCCGTACGGGGCGTCGTGCTGAACCTGCTGCCGGAGCCGCTGTGGCCGCTGTGGCTGCCGGCGAGCCTGCTGGTGGGCGCGCTGGGGCTGGCGGTGGCGGTCCGGGCGAGCCGCCGGCGGATGGAGCTGACCGGCATCGTGGCCTGCGCCGTGACCGGCCTGCTGGTCTCGCCGGTGACCTGGTACGCCCACTGGGTCTGGTGCGTGCCGGTGTTGGCGCTGCTCGCCGCGCGTACCGGGTGGGCGTCCTGGCGCGCCCGGGCGCTGCTCGGCGGAGCGTGGCTGGTCTTCGCCCTGCCGCTGCCGTGGTGGATCGCGTACGTGCTGGGCTGGGTGCCGGCCTCGGAGCGCGCCTGGGTCCGGCCGGTGGAGCTGCTCTACTCGCTCACCGGCGCGGCGCTGCTGGTCCTGGCGGCGGCGTGGCTTCGCCGCCCCGCGCCCGCGCCCGAGCCTGATACTGAGACCGGAGTGGAGACCGGAGCGGGATCCGGGACCGGGGCCGACGCGGAGCCGGTGAGCGCGCGACCGGCGGACGCGGCGATCGACGCCGTGGCGGTGATCGTGCCCAACTACAACAAAAGCAAAACCCTCGCCGCCTGCCTCGACGCCATCTACGCCCAAACCCACCCACCCACCGAAGTCATCGTCGTCGACGACCACAGCACCGACGACTCCCCCGACATCGCCCGCCAATACCCCTGCACCCTCATCCAACAACCCACCAACCAAGGACCCGCCGCCGCCCGCAACACCGGCGCCCACCACAGCACCGCACCCCTGCTCTTCTTCGTCGACTCCGACACCGCCCCCGCCCCCGACGCCATCGCCAACGCCCTGCACATCCTCCACACCACCCCCCACACCGGCATGGTCCAAGGCATCTACGCACCCCACCCCCTCTACGACGACGGACCCGTCGAGGCATACCGCGTCGCCTTCGAACACTTCTGGCGCAAACGCAGCGTCGGACGGTCCCGCGCCGCCACCCTCTTCGCGGCCAGCCTCGTCCCGAGGGCCGTGTTCGACGAGGTCGGCGGCTTCGACGAGCGGCTGCGCACCGGCGAGGACGCCGAGTTCGGCACCCGGATGCCCGAGCGGTACCGGCTGGTCGTGACCGACACCGTGGTCACCCGGCACGACGACGTCGACCGTTTCCTGCCCTTCGTACGCGAGCAGTTCGGCTTCGCGACCCAGACGCCGCTGGTGATGCTCCGCGCCGGCCGGCGACGCAACGCCGGCACCGGGCTGCGGGTCAACGCGTTCTCGCCGACCGGGCTGGTGCTCTCCGGGCTGAGCCTGCTGGCGCTGCCGCTGCTGCCGCTGCTGCCGTGGCTGCTGCCGCTCTGGCTCGCGCTGCTCGCCGGGTCGGCCGCCACGAGCCACGCGTTCCTGCGCTTCACCTACCGGTTCCGGGGCGCCGGCTTCGCGGCGTACGCCACCGGCATGCACCTGCTGCTCTACGCCCTGGCGGTGGTCGGTACCGGCGTGGGGACGCTGCGGGTCGCGTACGTCCTGGCGCGGGGGTGGGCCCGGTGAGCGCGCGACCGGCGGACGCGGCGATCGACGCCGTGGCGGTGATCGTACCCAACTACAACAAAAGCAAAACCCTCGCCGCCTGCCTCGACGCCATCTACGCCCAAACCCACCCACCCACCGAAGTCATCGTCGTCGACGACCACAGCACCGACGACTCCCCCGACATCGCCCGCCAATACCCCTGCACCCTCATCCAACAACCCACCAACCAAGGACCCGCCGCCGCCCGCAACACCGGCGCCCACCACAGCACCGCACCCCTGCTCTTCTTCGTCGACTCCGACACCGCCCCCGCCCCCGACGCCATCGCCAACGCCCTGCACATCCTCCACACCACCCCCCACACCGGCATGGTCCAAGGCATCTACGCACCCCACCCCCTCTACGACGACGGACCCGTCGAGGCATACCGCGTCGCCTTCGAACACTTCTGGCGCAAACGCAGCGTCGGACGGGACACGGGTGCGCTGCTGGCCGCGAGTCTCGTCCCACGGGCCGTCTTCGAGGAGGCGGGCGGGCTCGACGAGCGGCTGCGGTCGGGCGAGGACGACGAGTTCGGCACCCGCCTGCCGGCCCGGTACCGGCTGGTGGCGACCGACCGGGTGCTGACCCGGCACGACGACGTCGACCGGCTGCTGCCGCTGCTGGCCGAGCAGTTCGTCCGGGCCAGCGCGAAGCCGCCGCTGATGGTGCGCACGTGGCGGCGGCAGCGGGCCGGCGCGGCGGGCGCGCGGGTGGAGATGATGTCGCCCGAGCGGTACCGGCACCTGGAATGGTCCGCCCGGCTCTCCCTGCTCGCGGCGGGGCTGGCGCTGTTGACCGTGCCGGTGGCGCCGCTCGCGCCGTGGCTGGCGCTGACCTGGCCGGCGTTCGGCGCCGTGCTGGCGGCGGCCAACCACGAGTTCCTCCGGTTCGCCCACCGGCTGCGCGGACCGCGCTTCGCCCTCTTCGCCGCCGGGATGCACGTGCTGAGCCACGCCGCCCTGGTGGCGGGCCTCGTCGCGGGGCTACCGCGGGCCGGGTACGCGCTGCTGCGCGAGCCGACCCGCGACCGGGTCGAAGCGGACCGGACGGCGGCGGACCGGGCGGGGGTGCGGCGATGAACCCGGTGCCGGTGGGCCCCGACGCGTCCCTCGAACCGGGCACGGCCACGGCCCAGGGCCCGGACCGGCCCTGGCGCCGGCGGCTGTGGCGGTCGGTCACGGTCGCGTTCGGCCTGGTCGTGGCGGTCGCGGTCGCGCGGGCGCTGGCCGGCCAGGACTGGTCGGTGGTGGCGGTGCTGCTCGGACGGCGCGACGCCGCCCAGGTCGGCCTGCTGCTCGCCGGCGCGCTGGCCGCCGCGACGGCGGGTCCGCTGCTGGGAATGCTGTCGTGGCGGGCGGTGCTGCTGGAGCTCGGCCCGCCGGTCGACGCGATCCGGGTCATGCGGATCTTCTTCGTCGGGTTCCTGGCCAAGTACGTGCCGGGCAAGGTCCCGGGGATCGTCGCGGCCGTCAGGGTGGCCACCTCGAACGGCGTGACGCTGCCCCGGATGCTGCTGGCCGGAACCCTCACCACGCTCCTGGTCCACCTGACCGGGCTGGCCGTCGGGCTGCTCACCGGGGCGCGGCTGCTCGGCGGGCGGGCGGCGTGGCTGCTGCTGGCGGCCGTACCGGTGCTGGTGGCGGTGGGCTGGCCGGGCCTGGTCGGCCGCGCGGCCGGCCTGCTGCTGCGGCTGCTGGGCCGTGCCGAGCCGGCCCGGTCGCCGTCGCCCCGGGCGGTCCGGGTGGCGGTCGCCTGGCAAACCCTGTCCTGGCTGGTCAGCGGCGTACACCTGTGGCTGCTGGCGGTGGCGATGGGCGCCGAGGCGGGGTCCGCGCTGCCGCTCTGCGTGGGCGCGTTCGCGCTCGCGACCGTGCTCGGCGTGCTCGCCGTGGTGGTACCGGACGGGTTGGGCGTACGCGAGGCCGTGCTCTCGGCGGCGCTGGCCCTGCTGCTGCCGGTCCCGTCAGCGGTGGCGGTGGCGGTGGCGAGCCGGTTGGTCACCACCGTCGGCGAGGTGGTGCTCGGCGGGGCGGCGCTGGGAGTCGTGGAGATCGTCCATCGAAGGTCGTCCGCAAAAGCTGCGGCGGTTGGGGAGGAGATGAGTGGTGGGCAGGTTGATCGGGCTTGACGAGTGCGAGCAGCTGACGACACGGGAGGTGCACGACCTCTACCGCCGGTACGTCAGCCGGTCGCAGGTGTCGCTGATGACGACGTTCGGCTTCGGCCGGGAGTTGGTGGAGCGGGCCGAGGGGCCGTGGGTCCACATGCGCGACGGCAGCCGGGTGCTGGACCTCTCCGGCGGGGTCGGGGTGCTCAACCACGGGCACAACCACCCGCGGATCCTCGCCGCGCGGACCCGGTTCGCGCAGCGGCGGCGGATGGAGATCCACAAGGCGTTCTTCTCGCCGTACCTGGCCGCGCTGAGCCACAACGTGGCGGAGCTGCTCCCCGGCGACCTGTCGATCTCCTACTTCCCGAACTCCGGCGCGGAGGCGAACGAGGGCGCCATCAAGATGGCGTACAAGTACCACGACGGGAAGCGCGACACGATTCTGCGCGCCGATATCAGCTTCCACGGCAAGACGCTCGGCGCGGGCAGCCTGACCGGCTCGGCGGAAAACCACTTCCGCTTCCCGGGGCTGCCCAACGCCGTGGTCTACCCGTACGGGGACGTGGCGGCGGTACGGGCGGCGGTCGAGGCCAGCCGCCGGCCGGACGGCAGCAGCGACGTCTACGCGGTCATGGTGGAGCCGTTCAGCGCGTCGAGCCTGCGCAGCTGGTCCGAGCCGGCGCTGCGGGAGCTGCGGCAGCTCTGCACCGACGAGGACATCGTGCTGATCTTCGACGAGGTCTACACCGGCTGGGGCAAGACCGGCAGCCTCTTCTACTTCATGCGCCACGACGGGCTGCTGCCGGACATCGTCACCTACTCGAAGTCCCTGGGCGGCGGCAAGGCGTCGATCTCCGGGTACACGGCGCGGGAGCGGCTGTTCCGCCGGGCGTACGACCGGCTCGCCGACGTGATCCTGCACAGCACCACGTACTACGGCTTCGGCGAGGAGACGGCGACCGCGATCGAGGCGGTCAACGTGGTGGTCGAGGAGGACTTCCCGGGCCGGGCCCGGCGGATCGAGGCGGTCCTCGGGCCGGGGCTGGAGCGGATCCGCGCGGCCCACCCGGAGGCGGTGGACCGGGTCGCCGGGGTCGGCTCGCTGCACGGCGTCTTCCTCAACAGCGGCCCCAAGCTGCTGGAACTCGCCGGAAGGCTGGTACCCGGCTTCAGCCGCGACCCCCGGTTCGGCACCAAGCTGATCACCCTGTCGGTCATCGCGCACCTCTACCGCGAACACAAGATCATGACGTACTACAGCCCGAACGCGGAGAACCCGCTGATGGTCGCGCCGTCGCTGGTGGTCGAACCGGCCGAGCTGGAGTACTTCCTCACCGCGCTGGACGCCACGCTCGCGCTGGGGCTGCGCCGGCTGCTGACCGGATTCGTCCGGGAGAAGGTCGGTGCGGCGTGGTAGGCGACGGCCGCCCGGTCGTGGTGACCGGCGCGAGCGGGATGCTCGGCGGTTTCGTGGTACGGCGACTGACCGCCGAGGGCGTGCCGGTGCACGGCGTCGACCTGCGCGTACCGGCCGAGGCGGGCATCGCCGCGACCGTGGCGGACGTGCGCGACCGGGCCGCGATGACCGCGGCGTTCCGGCGGGCCGGCGCGGTCGTGCACTGCGCCGCCGCGCTGCCGAGCTACGCGCCGCAGGAGATCCGGTCGGTGATCGTGGACGGTACGCGCAGCGTGCTGGCCGCCGCGCTCGACGCGGGCGTACCCCGGGTGGTGCACGTCTCCACCACGGCCGTGTACGGCCTGCCCGAGCTGGTCCCCACCCCGGAGACCCACCCGCGCGACCCGGTCGACACGTACGGGCGGGCCAAGGCCGCCGCCGAGGAGCTGGCCGAGGAGTTCCGGGGGCGGGGACTCTGCGTACCGGTGCTGCGGCCGAAGACGTTCCTGGGCCCGGGCCGGATGGGGCTGTTCGCCATGCTCTTCGAGTGGGCGCACGAGGGGCGCCACTTCCCGATCCTGGGCCGGGGCGACGTACGCATCCAGATGTGCGCGGTCGAGGACCTGACCGAGTGTGTGCTCGTCGCCCTGCGCGCCGCGCCGGCCGTCGCCGACGACACGTTCAACGTGGCCGCCGCCCGGTTCGGCACCCTGCGGGAGGACTTCCAGGCGGTCCTCGACGCCGCCGGGCACCACCGCCGGGTGATCTCCGTACCGGCCCGGCCCGCCCTGCTCACCCTGCGGCTGCTGCGGCGGGCCCGCCTCTCCCCCGTCTACGACCGGCTGCTGCGCAAGCTGCTCGCCGACTCGTACGTCAGCACCGACAAGGCGCGCGACCGGCTCGGCTTCACGCCCCGGTACTCCAACCAGGACGCGCTGCTGCGGACGTTCCGGTGGTGGCGGGAGCAGCGCGACCGCGGCGGCGCCGCCCAGGCGGGCCGGACCAGCCGCGACCCGTGGTCGCAGGGCGCGCTGCGCGTGGCGAAGGCGTTCTTCTGATGAACCCGACCGCCCCCACCGGCCTCGCGCTGCCCACCCCCGGCACGCAGCCCGTCGAGACCGCCCCCGCCCGTCGCGCCGGGGGCGTCGCCGGAGCCCTCGCCGTCGCCGCGGCCCTGGTACGACTCGCCCGCCCCGGGCAGTGGCCGAAGAACGTCCTGGTCGTCTCCGTACCGCTGCTCGACCCGCGGAGCTGGACCGTTCCGGCGCTGGGCCACCTGCTCGCCGCGATCGTCGCCTTCACCCTCGGCTCGGTCCTCGTCTACGTCGTCAACGACCTCGTCGACCGCCGCCGCGACGCGGCGAACCCGGCGCGGCGGCACCGTCCGATCGCCTCCGGCCGGCTCTCGCCCCGCGCGGCGGTGCTCTTCGCGGCGGTGGTGGCGGCGCTGCTCGGCGGCCTGCTCCCGTTCCTCCCGGCCGCAGGTGCCTGGCCGCTCGGCGCGTACCTACTGCTCAACCTCGGGTACTGCCTCGGCCTCAAGCACGTACCGCTGCTGGACGTCTTCCTCGTCGCCACCGGCTTCGCGCTGCGGCTGGTGCAGGGGTACCTCGCCACCGGCGTCGAGGTCTCCGGCTGGCTGCTCACCGCGGTCTTCACGGTCTGCCTGCTGCTCACCCTCGGCAAGCGCCGGCAGGAGCTGCGCAGTACCGGCGGCACGTACCGGCCGGCGCTGCGCGGCTACACGGTCGCGCTGACCGAGCAGCTCATGCAGCTCTCCGCCGCGCTGGCCGCCGGCAGCTACCTGCTCTACCTGCGGCACGAGGCGCCGCTGGCCGGGTACGCGCCGGTCGCGACGACCCTGCTCACCCCGCTGGCCATCTTCGGGCTGTTCCGCTACCTCCAGCTCGTCTTCGTGCACGACGCGGGCGGCAACCCGGTACGCACGCTGGTCCGCGACCCGGTGCTGGTCACCAACGCGACCCTCTGGGCCGCCGCGTCCGGGGCGCTGCTGCTGGCCGGGCGGGCCCAGTGGTGACCGCCGTCGACCCGGCCGCGCCGGGCGAGGCCCCGACCCGGGCACGCCGCCGGCACCGCTGGCCCGCGATCCGCCGGCCCCGACGGCCCGCGTTCGGCGCGACCGGGGGGCGACGCTGGCCCGGCCGGGTGCTGCTCGGCGCGGCCGGGGCGTGGCTGGCCTTCGTACTGGCCCACCTGTCGCTGTCCGGGCGGGCCTGGTGGTGGAACCTGCCGGACCTGCTGCCGCCGCCGCTCTTCCTCGCCGTGCCGCTGCTCCTGCTGCCGTTCGCGCCGGTGCCCCGGGCCCGGCCGGCGCGGGCCGGGTACGCGGCGCTGGTCGCGGCGGCGCTCGGGCTCGGCTGGCCCCTCGCCGGGGTCAACCCGGCCGCGCTGCGGCCCGCCCCGCCGCCGGCCCCGCCCGGTGCGGTCAGCGTCTTCTCCTGGAACACGTTCTACTGGGACCAGCTGCTGGCGGCCGGGCCGGCCGGCGAGCCGATCCGCGACCCGGACCGGCTCTACCGGCACCTGCACGCCCAGCGCGCGGACGTCTACCTGCTCCAGGAGTACCTCTACCTGGACCCGGAGTGGAACCCGCTGCCGGTGCACGCGCTGGAGCGGATCCGCCGCGAGTTCCCCGGCTACCAGGTCGCCGTCGCCGGGGAGCTGCTGACCCTCTCCCGCTTCCCGATCACGCTGGAGCGGGCCGTGGACGTACGCCCCTGGCTGTCCCGGCCGTGGCCGGACCTGCCGCCGGCGGACTCGCGGCTGCCGGCGTACCACACGGTCAAGACGCTCCGTACCGACCTGCTGGTCGCCGGCCGGGTGCTGTCGGTCTACAACGCGCACTTCCAGGTGCCGGTCGTCGGGCTGCCGGCCCGCGACCCCGACACCGCCGAGGACGCGCTGGCCCGCACCGACCTGCGGCGGGCCAACTACCGCGCGGTCGCCGCCGACGTCGCCGGCAACCCGAACCCGGTCGTGCTGGCCGGTGACCTCAACACCTCGCCGGCCATGCGGCTGCTGCGTACCCTGCCGGACCGGCTGGTCGACGCCACCGCCGCGCAGCGGTCGCTCTACCCGACCTCCTGGACCCGGTACGGCCTGCCGCTCTGGCGGCTCGACTGGGTCTTCACCAGCCGGGACGTCGGGGTGCACGAGTACCGGATGGTGCCGCCGGCCGGCCTGTCCGACCATGCCGGACAGTTCGTCGTCCTCTCCCTCTGACCCCGGAAGATCCGCGCGAAAGGAGACCCGTGCCGATGACCCACGCCCGGACGCGGTACGACCTGACCGTCGCCCTCACCTACTACCTGCCGTACATGAGCGGGGTGACCCACACGGCGCGTACCGTCGCCGAGGGGATGGCGGCGCGGGGCTGGCGGGTCGCCGTGGTGACCAGCCAGCACGACCGTTCGACGCCGCGCCGGGAGACCATCGCCGGCGTGGACGTGTACCGCTCCCCGGTGCTCGGGCAGATCACCCGGGCGCAGATCAGCCCGGCGTACCCGGTCGAGGCGGCCCGGATCGCGCGCCGCTCCTCGCTGCTCTACCTGAACCTGCCGATGGCGGAGGCCGCGCTGCTCTCCCGGCTCGCCCACCCCACCCCGATCGTGAGCATGCTGCACATCGACCTGTACCTGCCGCCGGGGCTGCTCAACCGGGTCGCGGTCGCCGCCTCCGACGTGACCTCCCGGGCCGCGCTGCGCCGCTCCGCCGCCGTGATCACCAACAGCGAGGACCAGGCCCACGCGTCGAAGTTCTGGCCGCTGGTACGGCGCAAGCCGTTCCGCGCGATCCCCGCCCCCTGCCTCGACCGGCGCGGCGGCCGGCCACGGTACCGGCGCGGCGGGGGGCTGCACGTCGGCTTCCTGGGGCGCATCGTCGAGGACAAGGGCATCCCGTACCTGGTCCGGGCCTTCCGGCAGATCACCGACCCGGACGCCCGGCTGCTGATCGCCGGGAACCACCGGGATGTGATGGGCGGTGACAACCTCGCCGACATCCGCGCGGAGATCGGCGCCGACGACCGCATCCACGTCCTCGGTGAGCTGCGCGGCCAGGAGATCGACGACTTCTACGCCTCGATCGACGTCTTCGCGCTGCCGTCGCTGGCCGAGTCGTTCGGCATCGTGCAGGCCGAGGCGATGATGTGCGGCGTACCGTCGGTCACCTCCGACCTGCCCGGCGGGCGGTACCCGGTGCTGGCGACCCGGTTCGGCACCCTCGTACCGCCGCGCGACCCGGACGCGCTGGCCGGGGCGATCCGGCGGCTCGCGGCCATCCCGCCCGACGTACGGGAGGCGAAGGCGCGCGAGGCGCGCGCGCTCTTCGCTGCCGAGCGCGGCCTGGACGCGCACGAGGAGCTGTTCCGGCTGGTACGCGACCGGGCGGGCGCGACCGGGGCCGTGGACCCGCCGCGGCCGCGACGGTCGGTGCTGGCCGAGGACGTCGAGCCACGGAGCTAGGCCGGCCGGGCCGCGATTCCGTGGTGGTGCGGATAGTTCCGTTCCGCCGGACCGACGGCACGGGGCCGGGCCGGCTCGGTCCGGCTCCGGCTCCGGCTCCGGCTCCGGCCTCGGGCCAACCGGGCGGCTCCGACCTGCTCTGCGCGGACGATCAGGGCGAGAGCAGCGCCAGCCCGGTCTCCCGGTCGACGCGCTTGGCCAACTCCGGCCCGACCTCGGTGACGATCACCTCAAGGGTGGGCCAGACCTCCCCGCCGAGCAGGTGGCCGCCCACGGTCGAGCCGTCCCGCCTGCCGAGCACGGCGTGCAGGTGCAACTGCGTTTCGTCGCCGGCCTGTGCCACGTCGCCGAGCAGGGAGAGCACCTCCACCTGCTCGTCCACGGGTATGCGCAGGTAGTCGTGGCGCCCCCGGTCGAAGTAGCCGAGTTCGGCCCTACGCAGCCCGCCGACCGCGGTGACCTGCGCGGCCCGGATCCCGTGCTCCCGTACGGCGTCGAGCAGCACGTCCGGCACCCGGTCGCCCTTGTCGCAGGCGACCACCAGGGTCCGCCGGCGCTGGTCCTCGATCTCCCGCAGCCGCATCGGCCGCACCTCCCCATGCTGGCGCTCTCCATGCTGGCGTCGCCGCCCGGCGCCGGGCGGTGTCCCCGGCATACCCGGTCGGGCCGGCGCCCAACCCTCTCCCGGACCCCGGCGGCCCGGACCCCGGCAGCCGGGCACCCCGGCGGCCCCGACGGCCGGCTTGACAGGTAGGAATTCTCCTACCTATGGTCTCTGACCATGGCAATCTCACACATCAAGCTGCTCTCCGTGCCGGTCACCGACCCGGACCGGGCAAAGGAGTTCTACACCGGCGTGCTCGGCTTCGAGCTGCTCGCCGACAACCACATGGGGCCGGCCCAGCGGTGGGTGCAGGTCGCGCCGAAGGGGGCGGCCACCTCGATCACGCTGGTCACCTGGTTCGACACCATGCCGCCCGGCTCGCTGCGCGGGCTGGTGCTGGAGACCGACGACCTCGAAGCCGACGTCGCCGCGCTGGCCGCGCGCGGGCTGGAGATCCCCGACGGCGTCCAGAACGCGCCGTGGGGGCGGTACGTGCGGTTCACCGACCCGGACGGCAACGGGCTCGTACTCCAGGCCACGGCGGGCCGCTGAGGTGGACGTCTTCGCGGCGGTGGCCAACCCCACCCGCCGGCAACTGCTGCGGATGCTCCTGGACCAGGGACCGCAACCGGTGCAGGAGCTGGCGGAGCGCTTCGAGATGCGCCGGCCCAGCCTGTCGGAGCACCTGAAGGTACTCAAGGACGCCGGCCTGGTGGTCGAGCGACGGGCCGGACGCCAGCGGCTGTACTCGCTGCGGGCCGAGCCGCTGCGCGAGATGACGGAGTGGCTGGCGCCGTACGAGCGGTTCTGGCGGGACAAGTTGACCAACCTGGGCGAACTGCTGGACAGCGGCGCCGCGGACGGGGACGACGATGAGTGAGCGCGGGGTCGTCCGGGTCGACCAGTACCTCGCCCACGCACCGGCCAAGGTCTGGCGGGCGCTGACCGACCCCGAGCTGCTCGGCCGCTGGCTGATGCCGAACGACTTCAAGCCCGTGGTGGGGCACCGGTTCACGTTCCACACGACACCCCGCCCGCAGCAGGAGTTCGACGGCGTCGTGCACTGCGAGGTGCTGGAGCTGGCGCCGCGGCGGCTGCTGCGGATCGCGTGGCGGGGCGGCCGGCTCGACACCACGCTGACCTGGACGCTGGTGCCCGAGGGGCGCGGCACCCGGCTCCTGCTGGAACACGCCGGCTTCGACCCGGACGACCCGGTACAGCTCGGGGCGTACACCCTCATGGGCGGCGGCTGGCGCGCGCGCGTGCTGCCCGCGCTGGAGCGGGTCCTGGCCGAGACCGGCTGACCCGCCGGCGGCCGACCGCGCCGCGCTCGACGAGCGCTCCGGCGCCGGTCGACCCGGACGCGGCGCCGGTCGGCGCCGCGTCCGGGTCGCCGCTCAGTACCGGTAGGCGCGGACGACGGTCTGCCGGACGGTGTTGCCGCCGGTGTCCGTCGCGGCGGCCCGCAGCGAGACGAAGCCGGAGCCGGTCGGGTTCTGCACCCAGGCGACCGCCTTCTCGCCGGAGCGCCGCACGGTCAGCCGCCGCCACGTCCTGCCGTCGTCGAAGGAAGCCTCGACGGTCAGGCTGCTGGTCCGGCTCGGCGCCGCACCGACCTGCCGGTCGATGGAGATCGGGATGGCGAAGCGCCGGCCGGCCGGCGCCCGGTTGTCGAGGTCCAGCTCCGGGGTGTACCGGATCGCCGTCATCGGCAGCTTCACCAGCTCACCGTCGGGCACGTGCCCGGATCTGAAGGTCCACTCGGCGTCGACCACGGTGGACAGGGTGAACGCCGGGTCGCTGCGGAAGGTCGCGGTCAGCCGGTAGTCGCCCTTCTCCGCCGGTACGTCCCAGGTCCAGGGGGCCTGGTCCGCGTCTCCGATCCTGACCCCGTTCCGGTACAGCTCCACCCGCACGCTGCCGCCGACGACGTGCCGGAAGCCCATGTGGCCGGCACCGTCACCGTGCAGCGGTCCCGGCCCGCCGATAGTGTCGCCCCAGTAGCGGGTGGCGTACTGCTGGCCGAAGTTCGGCTCCGGGAAGACCGGCCCGACCACCCCGTTGGCCCACGCCACCGTGTACGTGCGGCCGGGCTCGAAGCGGGTCCACGGCGACTGGTAGTACGTGTACCCCTGCTGGGCCGAGGTCGACTGCCACACCGCCTGCTTGTCCTGGTTGTAGTACTCCGTGATGGTGCTCGGCACGTCGTAGCTGAAGCTCGGCGGGGTGACCCGCCCGTCGTTCGACCGGGAGATCGGCGAGTTGCCGGGGGCGTGCGCGAACGCCTGCCGCGACACCGGCACACCGGCCACGTCCGCGCCGATCCGGGAGCGGACCGTGGCGAAGTCGCCCGTACCCAGCCGGCGGGTCAGCCCGGTCATCATCCGCTCCGGCTCGTAGAGGTAGACCCGGTAGACGTACGGGCTGTTGTGCAGGCCGCCGTCGGAGTCGACCCGGCCCCAGATCCCGTTGACGTAGGAGACGAAGCCGGGCGTCCTGCCGGTCCCGATCTGCGCGGTCCGCACGTGGTCGAAGGGGACGTTCATCAGCACGCCGTACGGGTCGTTGCTGCCCCAGATCTGCGGGGCCTCGGTCCGGATCGTCCAGCCGGACTCCTGGAAGACCGCGGTCGCCTCCGGCCTCGGTACCGACACCGCGACCGGCTTGGCCAGCCGGGCGTCCATGGTCAGCGCCTGGTCCCGGGTCAGGTCGAGACTCGGGCGCACCAGCGAGGTGATCCGGGGGAAGGACGGGTCGCCGGTCTCCAAATAGGTCTGGACCAGGTAGCGGCCGGCGCGAACCCGGTACCGGGTGGTCGCGGGGTCGCCGAGCACCAGGAGGGTCTGCCGGTCCAGGTCGGTCAACACGGTCACCCAGCCCTGGTCGGCCGAGGGCCCCGCGCCGTCCGGGCCGACCAGCGTGAGGGCCAGTTCGTGGCGGGCGACGTCGAGCGCGACCGGGGTCTGCACCCGCACGTCGCCGCCGACGGCGGTCACCTCGCCGCCGAAGTAGCGGTCGGGCAGGTCGGCGCCGGCCCGCACGGTCACGGCGACGGTGGCCGTGCCGCCGGCCGGGACCGTCACCGCGGCGGCGCTCAGGCCGAACAGGCCGGCCGGCGCCGCGGCGCCGTCGGCGTCCCTGGCGTCGAGGGAGACCGCCAGCGTCACGGCCGAGGAGCCGGAGTTCGCGTACGTGACCGTGCGCGTCTGCGCGGTGGCGGCCCGCTCGAAGGCGACGCTGACCGGGCTCGCGGTGACCGGCTGCCGGATCGCCCGGGCGACGTCGAGGAAGCCCGCGCCCTGCTCGTAGACGCCGATCGCGGCGTTCGGCCGGGCGGCGGCCATCAGCGTGGACTTGATCCGATCGGGGCCCCAGTCCGGGTGCTGCTGGGCCAGGATCGCCGCCGCGCCGGCCACGTGCGGGGTCGCCATGGAGGTGCCGTTGAGGCTGGCGTAGCGCGGGTTCTCGTCGTCGGGCCACAGGTCGGAGGTGGAGCTGCGGGCGGCGACGATGCCGACGCCGGGCGCGGTGAGGTCCGGCTTGATGCCGGCGTCGCCCGTACGCGGACCCCGGCTGGAGAACTCGGCCAGCTCGCCCGTCTTGGTCACGGCGCCCACGGTCAGCGCCTCGGCCACGCTGCCGGGCGAGTCCACCGTGGACTCGCCGGCCGCGCCGCTGTTGCCGGCGGCGACGACGAAGAGCACGCCGTAACGGTGGCTGAGGTCGGCGACGGCCGCCTCGATCGGGTCGGTCTCCGGGCTGTCCGGACCGCCGAGGCTCATGTTGGCGACCTTGACGCCCTGCTGCGCCGCCCAGGTCATGCCGGCCAGGATCGCCGACTCCGGGCAGCCCTCCTCGGTGCAGACCTTGGCGCTGTAGAGGGTCGCGCCGGGCGCCATGCCCTTGTACCGGCCCTGCGACGCGGCGGCGGTGCCGGCGATGGTGGAGGCGACGTGCGTACCGTGCCCGACCCGGTCGAGGACGTCCGGGTCGGCGGTGAAGTTCGCCGCGGCGGCGACCCGGTCGGCCAGGTCGGGGTGGGTCTGGTCGACGCCGGTGTCGATGACGCCGACCTTCACCCCCGCCCCCGTCCAGCCGGCCTGCCAGGCCTCCGGCACGCCGGTCAGCGGGACGCTGACGTCGAGGGTGGGGTGGCGCAGCCCGTCGAGCCAGATCCGGTCGACGCCGGCCCGCAGCTTCCGCTCCCCGCCGCCCGTCGCGGAGGTGACGGCGTTCCAGAAGGAGACCGCCTCCGCGCGGCTCTCCGCGACCGCGCTCGCCCCGGAGAGCGCCCGGGTGGTCCGGGCACCGGCGAGGCCGGCCGGGGCGGCACCGCCGTGCTCCACGATGAGCGGCAGGCTGGTTCGGCTGTCGTCGTAGCCGAAGCCGACCAGCGTCGAGACGTCGAAGAGCCGCGCGTCGAGCCGGCCCCGGTTGAGCAGGCCGACCGCGTCGGCGGGGATGACCCGTACGTCGTCACCGGCGCTGTGGGTGATGAAGGGGATCCGCTCCCGTCCCCGCCCCGGCACCACGTCGACGGTGGTCCGGCCGTCGACGGCACCGACGTGGACGGTGTCGCCGGTGAGCAGCGTGACCGTCCGGGGCTTGGCCGCGACCGCGGGGGTGGTCGCGCGGCCCGCGGCCGGCGGCGTGCTCGGCCGGTCCGCGGCCGGGGGTGTGCTCGGCCGGCCCGCGGCCGGGGGCCGCGCCGAGGCCGGCGAACCGCCTCCGGCCAGCGCCGAGACGCCCGGCACCAGCAGCGCGAGCGCCAGTGCCGTTGTCGTGCGAACTGATCGCATCGTTCTCCCTACAGACATGCAAAAGGTGTCCGGTGTCCCGGACATGACCAGCGGGGGTACCAGGTCGTCCCGGGTCGCTCGGGTGAGCTCCCCAGGTGGTGGCGGCGGTGATGATCATGCGGGGGCTACCGTATCCGGCGCGCGCGGTCCTGGATAGAGCGTCGGCCGCCGCCCGGTGACCCGGACCGGTCGGAGGAGCGGTCCGAGGCGCGGTCAGCGGTCCGAGGCGCGGTCAGCGGTCAGCGGTCCGCGGCGGAGCGGACGTCAGTCCATGACCCGGCGGAGGAAGGCGGCGAGGGCGGCGTCCGTACGCTCGATCTTCTCGGCCAGGGTGATGGTCTCGTCGAGGCGCCGCCCGGCGTCCTTCTTCCCCCGCAGGTAGAGCGAGCAGGCCAGGTCGGTGCAGAGGTAGGCGCCCACGGAGTCGCCCTGCCGCCCGCTCCGGCCGGCCTTGCGCGCGGTCATCAGCGAGACGCCGTCGCCGGTGTGGGTGGTCAGGCAGAGCGAGCACATGCTGCGGCGTACCCGCCCGGTCTGCGGCGCCACCCGCAGCGCCACCCCGACCAGCCCCGTGCCGGACTCGGCGACCAGGTAGGCCCGCTCCGCCGCGGCCGGGTCCCGCCAGCCGAAGAAGTCGAGGTCACCCCAGGGGCGTTCGGCCAGGTCCTTCGGTACGGCCAGCCGCCGCGCCTCGCCCTTGGTGCAGTTGACGAAGGCGGCGCGGATGGCGGGCTCGGTGAGGGGTAGCATAGGCACTAGCCTAAACTCTTTAGGCAGATGCCAAAATGATTTAGGTGTGGGGTGGGGCACATGACGCGCGCGGGCCTGAGCGCCGAGCGCCTGACCCTGGCGGCGGCGGAGCTGGCCGACCAGGTCGGCATCGAGAAGGTGACCATCACGGCGCTCGCGCGCCGCTTCGGCGTGAAGGAGGCCAGCCTCTACTCCCACATCAGGAACGCCCAGGACGTACGGGTCAGGGTGGCGCTGCTGGCCATGGCCGAGCTGGCCGACCGGGTCGCCGCCGCACTCGCCGGCCGCGCCGGCAAGGACGCCCTGGTCGCGTTCGCCAACGCGTACCGGGACTACGCGCACCAGCACCCGGGCCGGTACGCCGCGATGCGGGTGGACCTGGACCCGGAGACGGCGCTCTCCAGCGCGGGCCCCCGGCACGCGGAGATGACGCGGGCCATCCTGCGCGGCTACCGGCTCGCCGAGCCCGACCAGACCGACGCGGTACGGATGATGCACAGCACCTTCCACGGCTACGTGAGCCTGGAGCGCGCGGGCGGCTTCCGGCACCACCCGCGCCCCGCGGACGCCTCCTGGTCCCGGACCCTGGACGCTCTCGACGCCCTGCTGCGGAACTGGCCGGCGGGCTGACCCACCCGGTGGCGGCGGCCGGTACCGCCGCCACCGGGGGACGGCTCACCTGACCGTGAGCGTGGCCCTGTTGTCCCAGTCGCCGAAGTCGACGGCGACGCCGCCCTTGTCGTCGAGCGTCTGGAACGCGACGGTGCCCCTGGTCGGCGGCTCCGTACCGGTGGTGAGAATGTGGAAGGTGAGCTTGCGTTCGGTCCTCGGCGCCATCGGCGGCAGGTCGCAGTAGAGCTTCTCACCCTCCGTGCTGACCTTCTGGCAGGCGTACCAGCCGGGGCTGGCGGTGGCCTGGCCGCCTCCGGGGCTGAGCGTGAAGACGAGCCGGGGGCGTTCGGCCGTCAGCTCACCGAGGTTGTTCATGGTGACGGTGACCGCCCCGGTGCGCTGGCCGGCGTCGTCCGCCGCCCCGTAGACCAGGTCGGTCGCGGTGACGGCCAGGCTCATCCGGCGCGGGTTCTCGGGGAAGCCGCGCTCCCCCTCGGACTGGACGAACCTCTTCCCGTCCCAGGTGTAGCCGCGCCACTGGCGCAGCGTCCAGGCGACGTCCCAGCCGCCGCCCGGCGCGATGTCGCCCAGCTGCACGCGGACCAGGCCGTCGGGGCGCACCTCGACGTCGTCGAAGATCCACTCGGGCGGCCCCTGCTCGGTCCGGGTGACCCGGCCCATCGCGACGATCCTGCCGCTCTCGTCCCGGTCGAACGCGACCACCTGCCGCGGCCCGTGGGTACCGACGACACAGTGGACGGTGGCCACCGTCTCGGTCGCCCCGTCGCGGTCGACGTCACCGTAGGCCAGGGCCACGAGGAGGTTGTCGCCGTCGCGGGCCGTCTCCTCCGTCAGCCGTACCCGGCTGTTCTCGCAGGGCGACCTGGCCGGCCAGGCGGGCAGGTCGAGCCGGGCGCCGAGCAGTTGGGCCCGGGAGATCCGGCCGTCCGGTACGCCGGGGGTGGCCGAGACGGTCGGGGTCGGGGCGGCGGTCGGGGTGGGCGCCACAGTCGGCGACGGGGTCGGCCGGCCCGTGCTGGCCGGACCGGTGGGCGGAGGGGAGTTCCGGCCCAGCGCGGCGTACCCGGCCACCGGGGCGAGCACGAGCACCAGCGCCACGGCCAGCCCGGTGGTGATCGCGACCCGACGGCGACGGCGGACCGTGTGCCGTACCGCGTCCGGACCGGGCGGGCTCACCCGGCCGGACAGCTCCGTACGGAAGGCGACGAACGCGGCGTCCAGCGCGCCGGCGTCGTACCCGGTGTCGTTGTGGTCAGCCATCGTTCCGCTCCTTACGGTCGGCCAGCTCGGCGGCGAGCGCGACCCGGCCCCGGTGCAACCAGGACTTCACGGTTCCCTCCGCCACGCCCTCCTGGCGGGCGATCTCGGCGACCGCCATGTCGGCGAGGTAGTGCAGCACCACCGCGCGCCGGTGCTGCGGTGGCAGGAGCGCGAGCGCGGCGGTGAGGGCGACCCGGTCCGGGGTCGGCCCGGGAACGTGCTCCTCCCGCTGCCGGCGCAGGTAGGTCTGGGCGGTGCGCAGCCGGCGCCACCGGCTGGTGGCCAGGTTCCACGCGACCCGGCGGACCCAGGCGACCGGATCGTCGTACCGGACCACCCGGTCCCAGCGCGCGAACGCCCGGCAGAACGCCTCCTGCACCAGGTCCTGCGCCTGCCCCAGGTCTCCCGTGTAGGCGCAGAGCTGCAATGTCATGGGCCGGAAGTGGGCGTGGTAGAACGCGTCGAAGTCGATCCCCGCGGACCCGCCCGTACCGACGTCGTCGGCGGGCGTGACCGGTGGCAACGCGTCAAGGTTCAGTTCTGTCGTCACCGTCGGCCATCCTCCCCACCCCGGGCCCCCGCCGGGAGACGCCGTTAACACGCCCTCCGGGCCGCGCGGGTTGCGCAGCCCCCCGGCGCGGCGGCTGTCGGTTGCCCGACGCGGCGCGGCTGGCCTGGGCGCTTTCCGCCGGGCGGGCTACGGCGGTTATGCGGAAAGCGGTTGGTAAGCGCCGGACAGCATCCTCGGTTCCAGCCAGATCCGGATCCCGGAAAGGGGACTCACATGGTCAAGCACTACATCAAGCACGCCCTCAGCACGCTCGCCGGCGCGATGTTCGTGCTCAACGGCTGAGCGACCCGCCTCGCCAGGGCAGGCGCCGGCCGGCGCGAGCCGGGGCCACACCGGCGTCTGCCCGAGGCCAGCACGTCGTTCCACCCCGGAGCCGATCTCCCGCCGGCTCCGGGCCCTCCCGCCGGAAGGTTCCGCGTGTTCGCCACCGCCATCCACCAGCTCCGGTACGCCGCCGGCCTGCTGCGCGGCGAGGAGATGCCCGTCGCGAGCCTCGCCCGACTCGCCCGTGACCTCGTCGCCACGGTCGCCGAGTTCGGCGAGCCGGGCGAGGATTCCCAACTGCTGCCGGGCCAGCAGCAGGCACCCGACCCCGAGGTCGCCCGTACGATCACCACCCGCAGCCTGCGCAAGACCGCCGGCCGGGCCGCGGCGCGTACCGCCTACTACGCGCGACTCTTCGCCGACGGCGCGCCCCCGCCGGCGGAGCTGACCCTGGAGAGCTGGACGGAGCTGCCGGTCACCCCCAAGGCCGCCCTGCGCGGCATGCCCGCCGCCTTCGTCGCCGCCGGGGTCGAGCCGGCCCTGCTGGCGCTCACCACCGGCACGACCGGCCAGCCCACCTCCGTCTGGTTCAGCCGGCGGGAACTGGAGCTGCTGACCGCGCTCAACACCATCTCGGCGGTGCTCAGCCAGCGGCTGCGGCCCGGTCACGTGGTCGCCTTCGCCGGCTCGTCCCGGGCGACCGTACCGCTGCTGGGGGTCGGCACCGCCGTACCGGCGGTCGGGGCGACGTTCGTGCAGTTCGGCACGATCGAACCGCGGGTGGCGGTCGAGCGGCTCGCGGCCCCGCTGCCGCTGCCCGGGTCGCCCCGGCAGGTCACCCACCTGACCGCCAACACGTCCTACCTGGCCGCCCTGGTCGCGGTCGCCGAGCGGGAGGGCTGGCGCCCGGCCGACTTCGGCCTGGAGTCGATCCAGGTCGGCGGCGAGGTGCTGACCGAGGCGCTGCGCGCCCGGGCCGCCGCGGTCTTCGGTGCCGAGGTCAACATCGGCTACCTGCTCACCGAGGCGGTACCGGCCGGCGCCGCCCGCTGCACCGCCGGCCACCTGCACTACGGCCGCGAGTTCGCGCACTTCGAGTTCCTCGACCCGGTCACGTACCGGCCCGCGGAACCGGGCGGTACCGGCATCGTGGTGATCACCCCGTTCGTCCCGTACCGGGAGTGCACGCTGCTGCTGCGGTACGCGACCGGGGACCTGGTCCGGCTGCTCGACACCGCGCCGACCTGCGAACTGGCCGCGATCCCGGCCACCTCGGACGTCATCGGCCGGTACACCGGCGAGCTGAGCCTGCGGGTGCCGCACCGGGACGTGCTGGAGGTGCTCGACGCCGAGCCCGCCGTGCCGCTGCCGGTCCGGTACGCGCTGGTCGACCAGCGGCTCGGCCCGGTGCTGCACGTGTCGGTGGAGCGCTCCTCCCCCGCGCTGCTGGCCCGGCTGGAGGAGGCGGTCGCCGCGCGCGGGCTCGACATCTGCGGGGTCATGCTGCACGAGGACGCGGCGGACCTGCCGCGGACCCCGCCGCTCCGCGCCGACCTGACGGAACGCTCCTTCGACCGGTACGGGGTGCGCGCACGGACACCAGCACCCGTGTGAGCCGCCCAGCGCCACCCCGCACCGCCCCGGTCCGCGCGCACCGCCGCGCGCGCCCACGCCCGAGACCCGGCCCCGCCCGCGACCCGGCCACCCCGGCTGAAAGGTGAACCCGATGGTTCCCGCGATCGTCACGCTCAACGTCTGCGTGGCCGCGCTGGTCGGCGCCACCGTGGCCTTCGCCGGCCGCTACCGGCTGCCCCGGCCGCCGATCGGCACCTACACGTACGGCGACATGATGATCATCATCACGATGGTGGTGGTCGCCCCGCTGGCGTACCTGGCCCTGCCCGGCCCGGTGGTGGCCACGGTCTTCGGGCTGGTGCTGCTGGTCGCCGTGCAGCTGGGACTCGCGCCGCTGCTCGGCGGCCGGGTGGCGTGGCTGGTCGCGACCGGGCTCTGCCTGGTCACCGCCGCCGCCTGGCTGCTCGACCGGCCGGTACCGGTGATCCTGCTGACCGACGCGCTGCTCGCGGTCGGGGTGATCGCGGTGGCGAGCCTCTGGGCCGGCAGCGGCATGCGCGCCGGGCACGTGGCCTTCCTGGCCGCGCTGCTCACCGCGTACGACCTGGCCGCGACCACGCTCACCACGGTGATGACCCGCTTCTTCGAGCAGGTGCAGGGGCTGCCGTTCGCGCCGCTCTTCCTCGTCTCGCACGGCGCCGAACCCGTCGGTATCGGCCTCGGCGACCTGCTGATGCTCGCGCTCTTCCCGCTCGTCGCGCAGCGCTCGTTCGGCCGCCCGGCCGGGCTGGTGGCGGCCGTGACGGGGTGCGCGGTCACGGCCACCGTCGGGGTGCTCTTCGCGACCGGCGTACTGAGCACCGGCGTACCGCTGCTCACCGTGCTCGGGCCGCTGATCGTCGGCCAGTACGCGCTCTGGCGCGCGCTCGGCCGGCGGGAGCGGCGCAACTGGCAGTGGCAGCGGGGTCTGCCGGCCGTCGGGGCGGGCCCGGTCGGGCCCGATCCGGCGCTGGTGACGGCGCTCGGCCTGGCCGGGCCGGACGGTCCGCCCGAGGAGGAGTGGCTCGCCGTGCACGAGGGACGGATCGTCGGCGCGGGCGCCTCGCCGGGTCTGGCTCGGCGCGCCGCCCGCGAGGGCGGATGCGCGGCGGTTCCGCTGGTCCGCCGCGCGACCGGCCTCGACCCGACCACGCCCAGCGCCGGCACGGAGGCACCCGGCCTCGACCCGACCACGCCCAGCGCCGGCACGGAGGCACCCGGCCTCGACCCGGCCAGGACCGACCGCGCCGGGGCCGCCCGGCCGGCGGCGCGGAACCGCTGACCGGGCCCGCCGTGCCGTCCGATACGAACCGGGGGCGGACGGCGCGGCGGGTCCGGCAGCGGAACCAACCGTCGAGGGCCGTCCGGATCGGCCAGCGCCGCGCCGACCGCACCGCCCGTCAGGGGCCGTCCGGCTCGGCCAACGCCGCGCGGGCCCGCTCCGCGCCGGCCAGGGCGCCGATGTCCAGGAAGGTCTCCTCGGCCTCCCGCAGCCGGGCGGCGGCCAGCTCGTGCTGACCCAGCCGCCGTCGCGCCGTGCCGAGGTCCAGCAGGGCGGGTGCGCGCAGCCGGGGCACCGGCAACCGCCGTACCGCCTCCTCCAGGTAGGGCACGGCGCGGTCGATGTCGCCGCCGCGCAGCTCCAGCCGGCCGAGGGCGTGCAGGGTACGGCCCATGCCGCGGCCGTCGTCGGAGCACTGGAACCAGGAGAGGGCCGCGGTCAGGTACTCCCGCGCCTGGCCCAGGTCGGGCCGGTCCACGAAGACCAGGCCGATGTTGAGCAGCAGGTACGCCTCGCCCTCCCGGTCCTGGATCTCGCGTACCAGCCCGAGGCACTCCCGGTAGCCGGCGAGCGCCTCGACGATCCGCCCCTCCTGCTCGTGCCACATCGCCACCCGGCGCAGCCCGAGGGCGAGCGACCGTGGGCTGCCGACGGCCCGCAGCAGGGCCAGACCCCGGCGGAAGTGCCGCGCCGCGACGGGGCTGTTGCCGTACTCGTAGCGCATCCGGGCCAGCGCGGTGAGCGCCAGCCCCTGGCCGGTACGGTCGTCGAGGAACCGGTACAGCCAGAGCGCGGCCCGCAGCCGGCCCAGCGCGGCCGGCACGTCGCCGAGCTGCTCGTGCAGCTGGGCGAGGAGGAACGCGGCCCGCGCCGCACCCCACGCGTCGGCCAGCCGGTCGAAGGAGTCCGCGGCCGCCCGCGCCGCGGCCAGCGCGCCGGGCAGGTCACCGGCGTCGTGGCGCCCGCCGGCCAGTTCGAGCTGGGTGTAGGCGACGCCGAGCGGGTCGTCCGCCGCCCGGGCCGCGCCGAGCGCGCGCCGGAAGATCTCGATCCGCTCGCGGGCCCGGGCGGTCAGCTCCAGGTGGTACGCCATCGCGACGGGCAGCGCCCACACCGGCGGCCCGAGGCCCAGCTCGCCGGCCTGGCCGACGAGCGCGAGCAGCGAGGGCAGCTCGGCCTCGAACCACGTCATCGGGTCGGCCAGCAGCCGGCCCGGGTCGGTCGGGAACCACCGGGGCACGCCCGCGGCCGAGAACGCGCGCAGCGGCGCGTCGGCGGCCGTCAGCTCCCGCAGCCGCAGGTCCGCGGCGCCGGCCAGGCCGAGCCAGCCGTCGATCACGCGGCCGAAGACGTCGCGCCGGTCCGCGTCGGCGTCCTGCGCGCCGGCCCGCTCCCGGGCGTACGCGCGGACCAGGTCGTTCAGCCGGTACCGGTGCTGCCCGGCCCGGTCCACGCCCGCGTACTCGATCAGGTGCAGGGTCACCAGCGAGTCCACGACGGACTCGCCCGCGACGGGGTCGTCGGCGATGGCCGCGAAGACCCACTTCGGTACGTCCGGCGCCGCCAGCAGCGCGACCATGCGCAGCGCGCGGCGGTGCTCGGCGGGCAGCGCCCGGTACGACAGCCCGATGCTGGCGCGCACGTCGAGGTCCCCGGCGGCGAACGGGTCCAGCCGCTGCCCCGCGCCGGCCAGTTCGGCGGCGACCTCTCCGAGCGTCAGGTCCGGGCGGGCGGCCAGCCGCTCGGCGATGATCCGGATGGCGAGCGGCAGCCCGGCGCAGCGCCGGAGGATCTCGGCGCCCGCCTCCGGCTCGGCGGCCAGCCGCGCCGCGCCGACCACCGACCGGAGCAGCGTGACCGCCTCGGGCTCGGAGAAGGAATTCAGCTCGAACCGGTGCGCGCCCTCCAACCCGGACAGCGGCCGGCGGCTGGTCACCAGCACCCCGCCGCCGGCGCCCGGGAGCAGCTGCCGGACCTGGGTCTCGTCGGCCGCGTCGTCGAGCACGAACAGGTACCGCCGGTCGACGGTGAGCGAGCGGATCAGGGCGCCCCGCTCGTCCGCGTCGGTCGGGATGGTCCGGCCCGGCACGCCGAGGGCCCGCAGCAGCTGCCCGGCCGCGCCGATCGCGGTCAGCGGGGCCGAGAAGCCGCGCAGGTTGAGGTAGAGCTGGCCGTCGGGGAAGTCGACCCGGAGCCGGTGCGCCACCCGTACCGCCAGGGTGGTCTTGCCGACGCCGGCCGCGCCGCTGAGCACGATCACGGTACGGGTGGCGGCCGGGCCGGCCGGGTGGCACCAACCGGTCAGCCGCGCCATGGCGTCGTCGCGTCCGACGAAGTCCGGGACGTCGGCCGGGAGGGTGCAGGGGGCGCTCGGCCGTGGGCGGTTCTCCTCCGGGTAGCCCTGCCGCAGCACGCCGAGGTACGCCTCGTGCAGCACGCGGCTCGGGTCGACGCCGAGCTCGTCGGCGAGGCTGTCGCGCACCCGCTCGTACACCGCCAGCGCGTCGGCCTGCCGGCCCGCCCCGGCCAGGGCCCGTACGACGATCGCCTGGGTCGCCTCGTCGAGCGGGTCCTCCTCGGCCAGCGGCGACGCGAGCGCCAGCGCCGCGCCCCAGTCCCCGGCCGCCAGTGCGGCCTCCGCGCCGGCCACCGCCACCTGGCGCCGCTGCCGGTGCAGCTGGGCGATCCCGAGACCGTCGTGCACGGGTACGTCCGCCAGGGCCGGCCCGCGCCAGAGGGCGAGCGCCTCGATCACCCGCTGGACCGTGACGGCCGGCGCGGTCGACTCGACCCGGGCCGCCAGGGCGTGGAACAGCTCCACGTCGGTCATCCCGCCGGCCAGGTCGAGCCGGTACCCGGTGCCGGAGGTGTGCAGGGTGACGCCGGCGCCGACCTCGGCGAGCCAGCGGCGCAGCCGGTGCACGGCCAGGTGCACGCTGCGCTTGGCGGATCCGGCGCCGCCGGCGGGCCAGGCCGCGGTGTAGAGCCCGGCCACGGTGACCTCGGTGCCCGGGGCGAGGGCGAGCACGCCGAGCACCGCGCGGAGCAGGGGCGAGCCCGGCGTGTCCCAGCCGGCGCGGGTGCGTACCAGCAGCGGGCCGAGCAGCGCGACCCGCACCGGTTCCGGTGGGCCGGCCGCGACCTCCCCGTGGTCCGGCGCGGACGCGGGCGATGTCCGGCGGGCCGGGGGTCCCGTCACGTTCACCACAATGCCGCCCGCGCGACATGTGATCAAGTGCGTTCCGGTTACCGGTGGATGTCAATTCGCCGCGCGCGGCGCACCCGGCCCGGCGTCGACCCGGGCCGGACCACCGGTCGACGGGCGTACGTCGAAGTCGAAGATCTCGGTCGGCAGGTAGACGGTGGCGCAGGAGTTCGGGATGTCCACCACCCCGGAGAAGCGCCCCTCGATCGGCGCCGCGCCGAGGATCAGGTACGCCTGCTCGGGCTGGTAGCCGAACCTGGTCAGGTAGTCGATGGCGTGCAGGCAGGCCCGCTGGTACGCCAGCGTCGAGTCGAGGTAGCGCTGCTCGCCGTCGGTGCTGACGGAGATGCCGGAGAAGGCGAGCCAGCGGCAGTACTGCGGTGCGGTGTTGCCGGGCAGGAAGATGGCGTTCTCCGTCACCCCGTACGTCGACATCCCGCCCTTGATCAGGTCGACGTGCAGGTCGACGAAGCCGCCCATCTCGATCGCCCCGCAGAAGGTGATCTCACCGTCGCCCTGGGAGAAGTGCAGGTCGCCGACGGAGAGGTTCGCGCCCGGCACGTAGACCGGGTAGAAGACGCGGGAGCCCTTGGTGAGGTTCTTGATGTCCTGGTTGCCGCCGTTCTCGCGCGGCGGGGCGGTGCGCGCCGCCTCGGCCGCGGCCCGCTCGAAGTCCCCGCCGGAGAGCGAGCCGAGCAGCGCGTCCTGCGGCAGCGGCGGCAGCGACAGCGGCGGTACCCGGTCGGGGTCGGTGGCCCGTAGCGCGCCCTCCCGCGCGTTCCACTTCGCGAGCAGCTCGGCCGAGGGCGCGGTACCCATCAGTCCCGGGTGGATCATGCCGGTGAAGCTCACCCCGGGGACGTGCCGCGACGTCGCCCGCTGCCCCGTGAAGTCCCAGATCGCCTTGTACGCGTCGGGAAAGTAGTCGGTGAGGAAGCCGCCGCCGTTCTCCCGGGCGAAGATCCCGGTGTAGCCCCAACCCTGGCCGGCCAGGGGCCCGGAGTCCTCCTGCGGGATCGGTCCCACGTCGAGGATGTCCACCACGAGCAGGTCCCCCGGCTCGGCACCCTGGACCGCGAACGGCCCGCTCAGCGCGTGCACGATCGACAGGGGTGCGTCCCGTACGTCCTGCGCCGAGTCGTCGTTGTGGATCTCACCGTCGAACCACTCCCGGCAGTGCACCCGGAACGACTGTCCGGGCCGGACGGTGGCGACCGGCGGGACGTCGGGATGCCACCGGTTGTGGCCGATCTTCTCCTGGTCGCGGAACTTCCGGTTCGAGTCCAGTGGGAACAGCACCTCGGGCATCTGCGCCTCCTTCCGCCGGGTTCGTGTCGGGTCGCTCTGCTCGCCGCGCGCCGGGCCCGCGCCCTCGGGCCGCGTCGCGGCGCCGGTCCGGGGGCGGGTGCCCGGCCGGTCAGGGTCGGGGCAGGCGGGGGTACCCGGGGTGCGCCGCCGCCCGGGACCGCGCGCCGCGCCGGTCCGGGATCCGGGTCACCACCTCGGGCGTCTCGGCGGTCCGTGCGGCCCGGTCGATCGCCCCGACCAGTCGCCGCGACATGGCGGCCAGCCGAGGCGCGGAGATCACCCGGACCGCCTCCCCGCGGCAGACCGGACAGCGCGCGGCCGGTGCGGCCTCCCCGATGGGAAACCGCAGGTCGAAGTCGCCGTCGCGGGGACACCGGTACCCGTACGTCGCCATCCCGCCGCCCTCCTGTCCGCTCCCCTGTCGCCGGAGCTTCCCCGGTCGTGTGCCGACCGGACCGGGCCGGGGCATGCCCAGCATCGGCCGCCCGACGACCGGTCCGCAGGCCAACGCCGCAACTCGTGGACGGTGTTGCCAGGGTGGCGGATGCGGCGGCAGCCAGCGCCGACGGGGCGGCCAGCCGCGTTCGTTCAGCCGCGTTCGTCAAGCTGCGCCGCGGCGGCGTCGCGGACCTGGGCGCGGTGGGCGGCGACCCGTACGCGGGCGGCGCAGGTGGCGGTGCAGTAGCGGCGGGTCCGGCCCGGCCCCTGGCGCAGCAGCGCGTGGCGGCAGTCCGGGGCGGCGCAGCGGGCCAGCACGTCGACGCCGTGCTCGGCGACGGCCAGGGCGAGCGCCATGCCGCCGGAGGCGGCCAGCCAGCCGCCCCAGGTCGAGTCGGGCGCGTCCACGTGCAGGTGCAGCGGTACGCCGTCGTGGCCGACCAGCCGGGGCCGGGCGGTACGGGCCAGCAGCGCGTTGAGCAGCTCGGCGATCCGCCGCTCGTCGCCGGCGGCGGTGAAGACCGCGGCGAGTTCGGTGCGCGCCGCCCGGGCCTCGGCCAGGTCGACGTCGGTCACCACGACCGGCTCCGGCTCGTCGTGGGCGAGCAGCAGTTCGCGCAGCCGGGCGGGCTCGGTGAGCAGGTCGCCGTGGCGCGGCGAGGGTTCCGTGTTCACCAGGGCCACCGCCAGGCGGGCCCAGCGGGTCGAGCCGAATCGCGTGTCCGCACCCATGCTGTTACGGTATCAGCCGTGCAAACCGTAACAGCGACCGGCCGGCTGGGGCACCGGGGACTGCGACTGGTCCTCACCGCCACGGTGTCGCGGCTGGTCGACGAGGCCGCCGGGGTGGCCGTGGTGCTGGTCGTCATGGAGCGGACCGGCGACGCGCGGCTCGCCGGGCTGGTCGTGTCGGCCTTCGCGCTGCCGACCCTGCTGACCGGTCCGCTGCTCGGCGCGCTGCTCGACCGGCTCCGCTCCACCCGGGCGCTCTTCCTCGCGAACCAGGTGGCGCTGGCCGGCGCGCTCGCGGGGATCCTGCTGCTCGCCGGGCGGGCACCCGGGCCCGCGCTGGTGGGCCTGGGACTGCTCGCGGGGCTCACCGCGCCCGTGCTGACCGGCGGTTTCAGCAGCGTGCTGCCGCGCGTCGTGCCGCCCGCCGGGATGCCCCGCGCCAACGCCGCCGACGCGGCCTCGTACAACGTCGCCGGGCTCGGCGGTCCCGCGTGCGTCGCGGCGCTGGCCGCCAGCCTCGGCGCCGGGCCGGCCCTCGCCGGCGCCGCCGGGCTCGCGGCGGTCGGCGCGGCGCTGGTACTGGTCGCGCCGCTGCCCGCCCCGGCGAGCACCCCGGCGGCCGGCCCGGAACCGGCACCGCCCGCGCCGACTGCCCGGCCCGGCGGTCCAGCGGCCCGGCCTGGCGGCGCAGCGGCGCGGCCTGGCGGCGCAGCGGCGCGGCCGGGTGCCGGGGAACCCCTGGTCCGGGCGCTCGCGGACGGGCTGCGGCTGCTCTGGCACCGCCCGCGGCTGCGCCGGACCACCATCGCCACCACCGTCGGCTACGCGGCCCAGGGTCTGCTCCCCGTCGCCGTGCCGCTGCTCGCCGTCGCGCTCGGCGAGCCCGCCGCGCGCGGCGGCTGGCTGCTCACCGCGCTGAGCGGGGGCGCGCTGGTCGGGGCGCTCGCCTCCGAGCGGCTGCTGCGGCGGTACCGGGCGACGAGGGTGCTGGCCGGCGCGCTGGCCGGGGCGGGTCTCGGCTTCGCCGCGGTCGCCGCCGCGCCGACGCTGGCGGTGTCCGTCCCACTGGCGGCGCTCGCCGGGATCGCCGGCGGTCCGGTGCTCGCCGCCACCCTCGCCGTCCGCCAGGAGCAGACCCCGCCGCACCGGTACGCCCAACTCGTGGCGACCGCCGCGAGCATCAAGACCGGCGCGTACGCCCTCGGCGCCGCCGCGACCGGGCTGCTCGCCGCGCAGCTGAGCCCGCGCGGGCTGCTCGCCGTCGTCGCGGCGGGCCAGGCGCTGGCGCTGGTACCGCTGCTCTGGCCGGCGCCGCGCCGCCGGGGTTCGGCGGATACCGATCGGATTGCCGACATGGCAATGGTTGGCACAGACCTGGGCCGCGCCCCCGACCGCGATTACAGTTTCTGACCGGTTGCCCTACGGAGCGTACCGGGGCCCGCCCGCCGGCCATCCGCGGCCGATCGCGGCGGCGGCGGGACGCCCGGGCGCCGCCACGGGTCGGACGACGACGGGAGCGGGCCGCGATGACGACGACTGCGGAGGCGCCGGCGACGCCGACCGGCCGGGCCCGGTTCCGGGGCTTCATCCGGCTGGCCCGGCTCAGGTTCCTGCTCTACAACGTGCTACCGGTCGGCCTCGGCGTGGCGGTCGCGGTACACGAGGGACACCCACTGCACCTCGGCTGGTACGCGGTCGCGCAGCTCTTCGCCTGGGTCGTGCACGTCATGACGCACTACTGCAACGAGTACTTCGACCTCGACGCCGACCGGGCCAACGTCTACCACACCCCCTGGACCGGCGGCAGCAGGGCACTGGTGGACGGGCTGGTCGCCCCGGTCGTCTCGCTCGGCACCGCCTTCGTGCTCTGGACCGGCACGGCCGTGCTGATCGCCGTGATGCCGACCGCGCAGGCGCGGCTGATCGGCGTACTGACCGTGGCGCTCGCCTGGTTCTACACGGCGCCGCCGCTGCGGCTGAACTACCGCGGCCTGGGCGAGTTGACCGTGGCGGCGATCCTCAACGGACTCTGGCCGGCGCTCGCCGCCCTGCTGCAGGCCGGTACCGTCCCGCCGCTGCTGCTCGCCGTGCTGGCACCGACCGCGCTGCTGCAGGCGGCCCGGATGATGGTGATGAACCTCGGCGACCGGGTCTCCGACGCCTCGGTCGGCAAGCGGACCCTGCCGGTGCTGCTCGGCTACCGCGCCGCTATCGGGATCGTCACGGCCGCGCAGGTCGTGGCGTACCTGATGCTCACCGCGTTCGCCGTGCTGGGCTGGCTGCCCTGGCTGGCCTGGGCGCTGATGGCCGCCACCGCGCCGCTCTCGGCCTGGCTGGTCCGCCGCCTGCGGGCGGGGGCGATGCGCGACGTCCGTCCCGAGCTGATGACACCGGTGGTGTTCTGGGCCTCCAACCACGTCTCGCTCGTCGTCTGCGCGGCCATGGCCGGGGTGGTCCTCGACGCGGCGCTGGCCGGCACCGGCGGTACCGCGACCGCGCTGCTCGGGGCCGTGCTGGCGGGGTACGCGGCGCTCTTCGGGCACCGGCTCTGGCTGGCCCGCCGCCTCGCGCATCATACGCGCGCGGCGGCCGGTGGCCATCGATGACGATCCTTGTTGGACCCTCGGGCGCCGGGTACCGTGTGGAGGTGTTCGCGCACGGAACGTGACCATTCGGGAGGCTCCAGATGACCGGTACCGCCTTCGAGGAGCTTCCGGCGGCCCCCTTCCTCACCCCGCCGCGGGACCCGTTCCTGCCGATGGAGCGGGCCGACCGGCGGCGGTTGACGGCACCGGTGACCCGGGTGCGGCTGCCCAACGGCCAGCCGGCGTGGCTGGTGACCGGGCACGCCGAGATCCGGCAACTGCTCCGCCACCCCGGCCTCAGCGCCGACGCGTCCCGGCCCGGCTTCCCGCTGCTGCGGCCGCTGCCGCCGCCCCGTTCCGAGGCGGACCGGCAGGGCCTGTTCATCCGGATGGACGGCGAGGAGCACGCCCGGCTGCGCCGGATGCTGACCGCCGAATTCATGATCAAGAGCATCCGGAGGCTGGAGCCGATGATCCAGCGGACCGTCGACGAGGCGCTGGACGCGATGCTCGCCGCCGGACCGCCGGCCGACCTGGTGACGTCGTTCGCGCTGCCCGTACCGTCCATGGTGATCTGTCACCTGCTCGGCGTGCCGTACGAGGACCACGCCTTCTTCCAGGCCCGCAGCCGCCGCCTGCTGGACCAGACCATCCCCGCCCAGGAGGTCCTCGCCGCCGCCGACGAACTGCGCGACTACCTGCGTACGCTGATCGACCGCAAGCGGGGCTCGGCGGAGCGCCACGACGACCTGCTCAGCCGCCTGATCCGCGAGCGGGTGGCGACCGGCGAACTCGTGGCGAACGAGCTGGTCGGGATCGGCCTGCTGCTGCTCGTCGCCGGCCACGAGACCACCGCCAACATGATCGCGCTGAGCACCCTGCTGCTCCTGCGACACCCCGGTCACCTGGACCGGCTGCGCGCCGAGCCGGAGCTGGCCCCCGGCCTGGTCGAGGAGCTGCTGCGCTACCTCACCATCGTGCGTACCGGCCTGCCGCGCCTGGTCGTCACGGACCTCGAACTCGCCGGTCGGACGCTGCGCGCCGGCGACGGTGTGATCGCCCTGCTGCCGCTGGCCAACCGCGACCATGCCGCCTTCGTCGACCCGGACGACTTCGACCCGTACCGGGAGGCGCACCAGCACCTCGCCTTCGGCTTCGGCGTGCACCAGTGCATCGGCCAGCCGCTCGCCCGCGCCGAGCTGCGGGTGGCCCTCGTCGAACTGGCCCGCCGCCTCCCCGGGCTGCGGCTGGCGGTCCCGGGCGACCGGGTCCCCGCCCGGGAGCACTCGGTGGTCTACGGCCTCGCCGAGCTGCCGGTGACCTGGTGAGCGGGGAGCGCGCGGTGCGGGTCCGGGTCGACCGGGAGCGGTGCTGCGGCTCCGGGAACTGCGTGCTGGCCGCGCCCGAGGTCTTCGACCAGGACGACGCCGACGGGCTCGTGCTGCTGCGCCGCGCCGAGGTGCCGCCGGAACTGGCCGACGGGGTGCGCCGGGCGGTCGACCTCTGCCCCGCCGGGGCGCTCGGCCTCCGGTAACCCGCACCCCGCGTCCCGCCACCGCCCGGCCGCCCCCGGGTCGACCCCGCCGCCGTCCGGCCGCCCCCGCATCCCGCCGCCCGGCCGCCTCCGGGTCGACCCCGTCGGCGTCGGCGGGCGTCACGCGGCGGGTCGGGGCGAGCGGATCAGCAGGCTGGAGACGACCTCCTCGTCGCCGACCGCGGCGTAGCTGTGCGGTACGTCGGCGCGCCAGGAGTGGTGCTGGCCGGGTCCGACGGTCGCCGGCTGCCCGACGGGACCGACCCGGAGCACGCCGCGGAAGACCGTGACGTGTTCGGTGACGCCGGGCGCGTGCGCCGGCGAGGTCTGCACGGCGCCGGGGCGTACCCGCATGAGCAGCAGCTCGAAGGTCACGCCCGGCTCGTGGAAGACCTCCAGCAGCGTGGCGCTCACCGCCGACCCGCGTACGTCCGCCGCGGCGTGCGGCGGCGCGCCCGGCTCCAGCAGCAGCGCGGTGAGCGGTACGCCGAGCGCGCCCGCGATCGCGTACAGCGTCTCCAGGGTCGGGTTGCGGGTGTCGTGCTCCAGACCGGAGAGCGTCGCCTTGCCGATGCCGGCGCTGCGGGCGAGGGCCGAAAGCGAGAGCCCCCGCTCCTGCCGGAGCCGGCGCAGGCGCTCCCCCACGGTCGGCTCGGCCGGGCTTGTCCTTGGCGCGTCCACGCCGTTATGGTGACACCCGGCTCCGGCCGTTCCGTAAACGGAACGATGGTGCGGTCCGGTCGTGAGGATGCGGGCCGGCCGGGAGGGAGGACCCGTGGCGCGGCGAGGGGACCTGGCGCAACCGATCCTGGCGGGCGTGGTGAGCGCCGTGGTCGGCTACGCGAGTTCGTTCACGGTGGTCCTCGCCGGTCTGCGAGCCGTGGGGGCGACCCCGACCCAGGCCGCCTCCGGCCTGCTCGCGCTCTGCCTGGGCATCGCGGCCCTCGCCATCGGCCTCGGGCTGCGGCACCGGATGCCGATCAGCATCGCCTGGTCCACCCCCGGCGCCGCGCTGCTGGTCGCGACCGGGCCGGTACCCGGCGGGTTCCCCGCCGCCGTCGGGGCGTTCCTGGTCTGCGCGGCGCTCTTCGTGCTGGCCGGGCTCTCGCCCTGGCTGGCCCGGGCCATCGCCGCGATCCCCCGCCCGATCGCCGGGGCGATGCTCGGCGGGGTGCTGCTCAGCCTCTGCACCGCGCCGGTCCGGGCGATCGTCGACGTGCCGCTGCTGGCCGTCCCCGTCGTACTGACCTGGGCGGTGCTGACGCGCTACGCGCGCCGGTGGGCCGTACCGGGCGCGCTGCTCGCCGCGATCGTGGGCATCGCGGTGCACGGGCTCGACGCGCCGCTGTCGGCCGGCTCGCTGCGGCCGACGGTCGACCTCACGCTGCCGGTCTTCGACGCGACCGCCCTGGTCAGCATCGCGGTGCCGCTCTTCCTCGTCACCATGGCCGCGCAGAACGTGCCCGGCATGGCGGTGATGAGCACCTACGGCTACACCCCGCCGCTGCGTACCGTGCTGGTCGCGACCGGCCTGGCCAGCGCGGTGGCGGCGCCGTTCGGCGGGCACGCGCTGAACCTCGCCGCGATCACCGCCGCGCTGACCGCCGGCCCGGAGACCCATCCCGACCCGCGCCGGCGCTGGGTGGCCACCGTGGCGCTCGGCGCCGGTCAGCTCGCCCTGGGCCTGGGCGCCGGTTTGGCCACCGCGCTGGTGCTGCTCTCCCCGCCGGTACTGGTGATCGCCGTCGCCGGCCTGGCCCTGCTGCCGGCGCTCGGCTCGGCGCTGGCGAGCGCGGTGGAGGACCCGGCCGGGCGCGAGGCGGCCGTGGTCACCTTCGTGGTGACCGCCTCCGGCACCACGATCCTCGGCATCGGCTCGGCGTTCTGGGGGCTGGTCGCCGGGGCGCTGACGGCCCTGCTGCTGCGCCGCCGGACCGCCCCGACGGCGGCTCCGCCGCCGCAGCAGATCCCGCGGCCGGCGGCGGAGCCGGGTGGACCGGCGGCCGAGCCGGGCGCGGGGACGGAGCCGGACGCGGGGCGGCCGGCCGGCTCACCGTACGGGCGTGTCGGCGGGAAACTCCTCGACGCCGAGCACCCGCAGTAGCTCCAGCCGCTCGCGGGCCTCGGCGTCCGCCGGGGTGAGCACCAGCAGTTGCTGCCCCTGGTCGGGGGTGACCAGGGTCTCGCAGTCCATGGCCACGCGACCCACCACCGGATGCACGAAGGTCTTGCGGTCGGCCCGCCGGACCGCCACCTCGTGCTCGGCCCAGAGCCGGCGGAACTCGGCGCTCGCGGCCCGCAACCGCTCGACCAGCCCGGTGACGGCGGGGTCGCCGGAGCGGCGGCCGGCGGTGGCGCGCAGGTCGGCGACGATCTGGCGGGCCTGGTGCTCGCGCTCCTCCGGCAGGTGGCGGGCCTGGGCGTCGGGGTCGGTGAACCAGCGGTACGCGAGGTAGCGCCGGTCGCCGGAGAACCCCCTGAGGTCGCCACCCAGCAGGACGGCCGCCCGGTTCTGCGCGAGGACCTCGCCGAGGTCGGAGATGACCAGGGCGGGAACGTCGCCGAGCAGGTCGAGCAGGCGCAGCAGGCCGGCGCGGGCCAGGCCGGCCACCCCGTCGGCGGGCGGAGGCCGGTGACCGGCCAGGTGGAACAGGTGGTCGCGCTCGTCGTCGGAGAGGCGCAACGCCCGGGCCAGCGCGCCGAGCAGCTGCGTCGAGGGCTGGCTGCTGCGGCCCTGCTCCAGGCGTACGACGTAGTCCACCGACATGCCCGCGAGCATCGCCACCTCCTCCCGCCGCAGCCCGGCGGTGCGGCGGCGGGGGCCGTCGGCGATGCCGACCTCGGCCGGACGGATCGCCTCTCGGCGGCGGCGCAGGAAGTCGGCGAGCTGGTCACGCTGCATGCCCCCATGCTCGCTCGCGGCCGGCCCGCCCAGCCAGGGAGCGGCGCTCCCACGATGAACGCTCCGTTCCCGGGTGACCCGCTCCGGGCGCAGGGTGGGTGGCGGACGACATCGACGACTTGGGAGAACACGATGCGGACACGAACCCTGGGCAGCGCCGGCCCGACCGTTTCGGCGGCGGGGCTGGGCGCGATGGGCATGTCGGGGGGCGCCTACGGGACACCCGACCGCGCGGAGAGCATCGCCACGGTGCACGCCGCGCTGGCGGCCGGCGTCACGCTGATCGACACCGGCGACTTCTACGCCATGGGCCACAACGAGTTGCTGCTCGCCGAGGCCCTGCGCGGCCGGGACCGGGACAGCTACCTGCTCAGCGTCAAGTTCGGCCAGCTGCGGGGGCCCGGCCGGGAGCTGGGCGGGCAGGACAGCCGCCCCGAGGCGGTACGCAACTTCCTGGCCTACTCGCTGACCCGGCTCGGTACCGACCACGTCGACATCTACCGTCCGGCCCGGCTGGACTCGGCGGTGCCGATCGAGGAGACGGTCGGCGCGATCAAGGAGATGGTCGAGGCGGGACACGTGCGGTACATCGGTCTCTCGGAGGTCGACGCCGCCACGATCCGCCGGGCGCACGCCGTGCACCCGATCGCCGACGTGCAGATCGAGTACTCGCTGCTCTCCCGCGCGGTGGAGACGGACGTCCTGCCGACGCTGCGGGAGCTGGGCATCGGCCTGACCGCGTACGGGATCCTCGGCCGGGGACTCATCTCCGGGCGCTGGAGCGCCGGCCACGTCGCCGGCCCCGGCGACTTCCGTGCGCTCAGCCCCCGGTTCTCCAGCGGGAACGTGGAGCACAACCTCGCCCTGGTGGAGGCGCTGCGGCGGGTCGCCGGGGCCAAGGGGTGCACCGTCGCGCAGCTGGCCATCGCCTGGGTGGCCGCGCAGGGCGAGGAGATCGTGCCGCTGGTCGGCGCCCGTACCCGGGAGCGGCTGGCCGAGGCGCTGCCCGCGCTGGAGCTGGACCTCGCCCCGGACGACCTCGCCGAGATCGAGAGGGCGGTGCCGAAGGGCTCGGCGCGCGGCGACCGGTACCCGTCCGCGCTCATGTCCAGCCTCGGCGTGGGGAACTGAGTCCGGCCGGCGAGCCGGCGACCGGGATGGTGGCGGCGGTCAGGGACGGTGGCGGCCGGGGATGGTGGCGGGGGTGGTCGGGATGGTAAGGAGAGAGCCGAGATCCGACCCCCGTCCGGAAGGACCCGCGCATGGCCCGGCACCGGCTCGACCCCGCCCCCGGCGGCGTGACCGACGTCTTCTCCCGCGACCTGCCGCCGGTGCTGACCGTCGATCCCGGCGACACGGTCGTCGTCCGGTCGCTCGACGCGTCGGGCCACCTGGAACGGCAGCGGGTACCGGGCGAGACGAAGCCGCGGCTGATCAGCCCGTCGCGCGGGCACTGCCTGGCCGGGCCGATCGCGGTACGCGGTGCGCGGCCCGGGACGATGCTGGCGGTACGCCTGGTCGACCTGCGCCCCGACGACTGGGGCTGGACGGTGGCCGGGGCGCGGGACATCCCCCTCAACCGCCGGCTCGGGGTACTCGACGGGCCGCCGTCCTGGCTGCTCTGGGAGCTGGACCCGGAGAAGGGCACCGGTACGGACCAGCACGGCCGGACGGTGCGGCTGGCGCCGTTCCTCGGCGTGATCGGGGTGGCGCCGGCCGAGCCGGGCGAGCACTCGACGATCCCGCCGCGCCCGTCGAGCGGGGGCAACATCGACTGCCGCGACCTGGTCGCCGGCTCGACGCTGTACCTGCCGGTCAACGTGCCGGACGCGCTGCTCTTCCTCGGCGACGGGCACGCCGCGCAGGGCGACGGCGAGGTCTCCGGTACCGCCGTCGAGTGCGCGATGACCACCGAGGTCGTCCTCGACCTGGTCACCGACGCGCCGGTGCGCGGCGTGCACGCGGTGACCCCCGGCGGCCGGATCACCTTCGGCTTCGCGGCCGACCTCAACGACGCGATGGCCGACGCGCTGGGCGCGATGCTGGACTGGCTGCAGTCGCGGTACGGCATCGGCCGCGCCGAGGCGCTGGCGCTGGCGAGCCCCACCGTGGACCTGCGGGTCACGCAGGTCGCGAACGACGTCTGGGGGGTACACGCGGTGCTCCCCGACGGGGCGATCCAGTGACCGGGGCGCGGACCGCCTCGACGAGGCGGTCGCCGTTCGCGCCGTTGCCCACTCCGTTACCATGAGCGGCATCGATCAAGGCTGACGTGGCAGGTACTCTGGCGTGAACGATCCGGTGACCGAGACCGCGACGGAACCTGCGCAGACTCCGCTCGCCGGTGCCGTCTTTGGCATGATCGTTGCCGGCGTGGCCGGTCTCGTCACGTTCCAGGCCGTCGTCGGGGATCTCAGCGTGATCACCGTCCTGCTCGCCGCCTTCGTCGGCGGGCTGGCCGCGGCCCTCACCCGATGGCTGGTCTCCGCGATCGACCTTTCCGGGCAGGGGTCCGCGGCCTGGGAGCGCCAGGCTCGCGCCCGTACCCGGGTGGCGATGAACAAGTATCTGGCCACCCTTGCCCGGCACGCCCCGGAGAACGCGCGGGAGCAGGAGCGTCGGGCGCTGGAGGAGCTGACCCTCGTCCAGCTCGACGAGTACCACTCGATCGCCACCAGGCAGAGCAAGATGTCGTTCTACACCGCCCAGGCGGCGATGTTCGGCGGGTTCGTGCTGCTGCTCGTCTTCGCGGTGATCGCCTTCAGCGCCCCCAGCTCCACCGCGAGCATCGTGGCCGGCGCCCTGGGTGCCGCGTCGGCGGCTCTGGCGGGATACATAGGACGGACGTTCGTGCACGCCCAGGACGGCGCCGCGAGCCGCCTCCGCTCCTATTTCGACCATCCTCAGCACACGTCGCGCTATCTCGCCGCGGAGCGCCTGCTGGCGACCGGGAACCTGACCGACGACCAGCGGGCGGCGGCCCTGGCGGTGCTGGTGCAGGGAATGCTCGTCGCCGGTGAGCCGGCGGCGACCAATGACGGAGGAGTCCAGTGAGGGCGCTGCCGCAGCGTTTCGGCAGGCTGATCTACGTCACCGCGCTGGCCGTGGTGATCGGTGTCCTCGCGGGACTTTCGGGCGGGTCGCTGTACAACCTGGTCAGCCGGCAGATGAGGGCCAACGACCAGCTGCCGTCCGTACTCCGTGGCCCCGCCGTGCAGGTGGTGGTCAGCGACACTCCGGGATTCGCGGCCTTCAAGGACGGCACCTTCGCCGGGTTCGATATCGAGCTGGTCGACTTCCTGGCGGCCGACGCCAAAGTCCGGCCGGTCTACGTCCCGTCGGCCCCCTTTGACAAGCTCGCGATGCTGCAATCGGGAATGGCGCACCTGGGAGCCGGGGTCGTGATCACCGAGGAGCGCCGTCGACTCGTCGATCTTGTCGGGCCCTACCTGATATCGCATGACGGTGTCATGACCAGGGCCGACGATGGTCGCATCGACGCGGCCGCCGATCTGGACGGCAAGCGGGTCTGCGCGCCAATGGGGACGACAACCGCCGCCGACGCCCAGTCAGGTCAGGTCCGGGTGGAGATAAAGAGCCTGGCGGCGTGCGTCGAATCGCTGCTTGCCGGCCAGGTCGAGGCGGTAGCCGCGGACGAACTCTCGCTTCGCTCGATCGTCAAGGCCAGGCCGAAGGACCTGAAGGTGATCGGCGACATCGAGTTCGGCTCGTCGTTGCGCTACGGCATCGCGCTGTCACCCGGGCACGCCGCCGACTGCCGGGAACTGGCGCGGGCGCTGCGGGAGTTCATTCTCAGCGACCGCTGGGAGGAATCCTTCAAGGCCCACTTCGGCCCCCAGGCTGATGCCGCGCGGTTCCGGCCGGATCCCAATCAGCTGGAGCACTGCCCGTCGGCCTGACGGCCCGGGGCGGCGGGCGGTCCACCCACCCCGCCGGCCCGACGGCCCTCGGTCGTGGCGATCCACCAACCCCGACGGCGCTCGATCGCGGGCGGGGTCCACCCGCGCCGACGATCAACCACACAATCGGACATCACGCCCGGATACTCGCAGGTGGACGTGTTCGGGTCGCCGGGCCGTCTCGCGCGCCGTCTCCGCAGCTCAGGTGCGGTTTTCAGGGCCGGCTCGGCGCCCGTCGTCGATGCCGTGGACTCGGACCGATGACGAAAAAGTTACGGCGACATGTTGACTTGCCACAGACTCGGGCGTAAACAAAACCAAAGCCAAATCGAGCGGGCAAGGAATCACATGTACGCCGAGGAACGCCAGCAGGAGATCCTGCGTCTCGCCCGGAGCCAGGGGCGCGTGGACGTGATGACCCTGGCCGAGGGGATGGGCGTCACGGCCGAGACGATCCGGCGTGACCTGACCGTACTGGAGCGCGCCGGGGTGCTCCGCCGGGTGCACGGCGGCGCGATCCCGGTGGAGCGGATCGGCTTCGAGCCGGCGCTCGCCACCCGGGACGCCGTACTGATCAGCGAGAAGGAACGGATCGCCAAGGCGGCACTGGCCGAGGTGCCGGAGGACGGCGCCGTCATCCTGGACGCGGGGACCACCACCGCCCGGCTGGCGCAGCTGCTCCCCGCCGACCGTGAACTCACCGTGGTGGTCAACTCCCCCGTCCTCGCCGCCACGCTCGGCCCGCGGCCCAACCTGACGGTGTTGCTGCTCGGCGGGCGGCTGCGCGGCAAGACCCTCGCGACGGTGGACGACTGGGCGCTGCGCCCGCTCGCCGAGATGTACGTGGACGTGGCCTTCATGGGCACCAACGGCTGCTCGGTCGAGCGCGGGATGACCACGCCGGACCCCGCGGAGGCGGCGGTGAAGCGGGCCATGATCGCCGCGGCCCGACGGGTGGTGCTGCTCGCCGACCACACCAAGATCGGCAACGACTACCTGGCCCGGTTCGGCACCCTCGCCGACCTCGACCTCATGATCACCGACAACGGGCTCGACGAGGAGCTGGCCGCCGAGGTGGAGACCGCGGGCGTACGGCTGGTGCGGGCATGATCCTCACGGTCACCCTCAACCCCAGCGTGGACCGGGCCATGGAGATCGACTCGCTCGCCCGGGGCGAGGTCATCCGGGCCACGGACGCGCACGTCGACCCGGGCGGCAAGGGCGTCAACGTCTCCCGCGCCCTGCTCGCCAACGGGGTGCCGTCCCGGGCCGTGCTCCCCTGCGGCGGCGCGGAGGGGGACCAGCTGGTCCGCCTGCTCCAGGACGAGGGGGTGGACCTGGTCACCGTACCGATCACCGGCCGGACCCGGTCGAACATCACCCTGGCCGAACCGGACGGCACCGTCACGAAGATCAACGAATCCGGCCCGACGCTGACGGTCGCCGAGTTCGGCGCGGTCACCGAGGCCGTACTGGCCGCGGCCGGCGCCGCCGACTGGGTGGTGATCTGCGGCAGCGTCCCGCCCGGCCTGCCGGTACCGGACTTCGCGCGGCTCTGCGCCCGGCTGGCCGCCACCGGGGTCCGGCTCGCCGTCGACACCAGCGGCCCGGCGCTGCGGGCCGCCGCCGACGCGGGAGCCGCGCTGGTCAAGCCGAACCGGCAGGAGCTGGCCGAGGCGGTCGGGAGCCGGCTGCGCTCGCTCGGCGACGTGGTCGAGGCCGCCGAGCGGCTGCGCGGCTGGGGCGCGCGGGCGGTGCTGGCCAGTCTCGGCGCGGACGGGGCGGTACTGGTCGACGCCGACGGGGTGCTCACCGGCGAGTCACCGGTGGCGCGCCCGCGCAGCACCGTCGGCGCCGGCGACGCGCTGCTGGCCGGTTTCCTCGCCGCCGGGGCGACCGGCGCCGGGGCGCTGGCCGAGGGGCTCGCCTGGGGCGCCGCCGCGGTCAGCCTGCCGGGCAGCCGGATGCCGGGGCCCGGGGACCTGGCCCGGCACACCGTACGGATCCATCCGCGGCCGGACCTGGTCCGGCCGCTGCTGGCACGGGGGTAGCCGGTCATGTCGCCGGCGCGCAGCGAGCACCAACCGGCCGGACCGGTACGCCCCTCGTGCGGGCGGCCGGGACGGGCGGGTCCACCGGCCCGGACGTGAGCCACAACTTCCGCGAAGGAGGCCCCTGATGGCCATCTCATACACCCCAGAGGTACAGGGCACCGGGTTCAAGGCCCGGGTCCAGCGGGTCGGCGGCCACCTCGCCGGCATGGTCATGCCCAACATCGGCGCGTTCATCGCCTGGGGTCTGATCACGGCGCTGTTCATTCCGACCGGCTGGCTGCCCAACGAGCACCTGGCCAAGCTCGTCAACCCGATGATCCTGGTCCTGCTGCCGGTCCTGATCGGCTACACCGGCGGGCGGATCGTGCACGGCCAGCGCGGCGCGGTGGTCGGCGCGGTCGCCACGATGGGCGTGGTGGTCGGCGCCGACGTACCGATGTTCCTCGGTGCGATGATCATCGGCCCGCTCACCGCGTACCTGTTGAAGCTCTTCGACTCGCTGGTGCAGGACCGGATCAGGCCCGGCTTCGAGATGCTGGTGGACAACTTCTCCGCCGGCATCGTCGGCGGCGGGATGGCGCTGGTCGGGGTCTGGGTGATCGGCCCGGTGGTCGAGCGGCTCACGAACTGGGCCGGCCACGGCGTCGACTGGCTGATCGGGCACAGCCTGCTGCCGCTGGCCAGCGTCCTGGTCGAGCCCGCCAAGGTGCTCTTCCTCAACAACGCGATCAACCACGGCGTCCTCAGCCCGCTGGCGGTGGCCGAGGCGCAGCAGCACGGCAAGTCGATCCTGTTCATGATCGAGTCGAACCCCGGGCCGGGGCTGGGCCTGCTCCTGGCGTACTTCTTCTTCGGGCCGCGCGCGCTGCGTCCGAGCGTGCCGGCCGCCGCGATCATCCAGTTCCTCGGCGGCATCCACGAGATCTACTTTCCGTACGTGCTGATGAAGCCACGGTTGATCCTGGCCACGATGGCGGGCGGCGCGGCCGGCGTCGGCACCTTCATGGTCACCGGGGCCGGCCTGGTCGCCAGCCCCTCGCCGGGCAGCATCTTCGCCTACGCGGCGGTGACCCCCAAGGGCGGCTGGTTCGGGGTCTTCCTCGGGGTCGCCATCGCCGCCGCGGTCAGCTTCGTGGTCGCCTCGGCCCTGCTCGGCTTCGGCCGGCTCGCCGGCGACCGGGAGAGCGACGAGGGCGCCGGGGAGGCCGACGGGAGCGAGTCGCCGGCGGTGGCCGGGGCGGCCACGCGCGAGCCCGGGGCGGCCACGGCTGAGCCCGGGGCGCGCGAGCGGGAGGACAGTCCGGCCGTGGCGCGTACGGCGACCGCGGAGAGCTGAGGCGGAAGGCGAGGAGAGGGAGAACGATGGGCAGCATCAACGGCAAGGACGTCAAGAAGGTCGTGGTGGCCTGCGACGCCGGGATGGGCAGCAGTGTCATGCTCGCCAGCCAACTGCGCAAGCAGCTCGGCAAGTTCTCGGTCGCGGTGGAGCACACGCCGGTCAACTCGATCCCCGGCGACGCGGATGTGGTGATCACGCACGGCGGTCTGGCCGCCCGGGCCCGGGCCGCGGCCCCCGACAAGGTCGTGGTGCCGTTCCAGGTCTTCCTCGGCGACCCGGCCGTGACCAGGGTGGTCAAGGCGATCGAGAAGGGCGAGGAGATCCGTGGCTGAGTCGCTCGCCGCGCTGCTGGACCCCCGGGCTATCCGGCTGACCGAGCGGGCGGCCGACCGGGACGAGGCCATCCGCCGCTGCGGCCAGGCGCTGGTCGACGTCGGCGCGGCCGAGCCGGGGTACGTGGCGACCATGCTCGCCCGCGAGCGCTCGGTCTCCACGTACGTCGGGGAGGGTGTGGCGATCCCGCACGGCACGCTCGCCGGCAAGGAGCTGGTGCACGGCGACGCGCTCGCCGTGCTCCGCTTCCCCGAACCGGTGGACTGGGGCGGCCAGCCGGTCAGCGTCTGCGTGGCGATCGCCGCCCGCGGCGACGGCCACGTCGAGCTGCTGGCCGCCCTCGCCGAGCTGCTGCTCGACCCCGACCAGGCCCGCGCGCTGCGCGAGGCGACCGATCCCGACGACGTGTTGCGGCTGCTCCAGCCCGCACGGGAGGACAGCACCCGATGAAGGCCGTTCGTTTCCACGCCCCCGGCGACGTACGCATCGAGGACGTGCCCGAGCCGACGCCCGGTCCCGGCGACGTCAAGATCCGCGTACGGAACTGCTCCACCTGCGGTACCGACGTCAAGATCTCCAAGTTCGGGCACCACCACATCCACCCGCCCCGGGTGATGGGACACGAGATCGCGGGCGAGGTGGTCGAGACCGGCGCCGAGGTCACCGGCTGGTCGGCCGGCGACCGGGTGCAGGTCATCGCCGCGATCCCCTGCGGCCGGTGCGGGGAGTGCCGGCGGGGCCGGCTCACCGTCTGCCCCAACCAGGAGTCGATGGGCTACCACTACGAGGGCGGGTTCGCGCAGTACCTCGTCGTACCCGCGAAGGTGCTCGCCGTCGACGGGCTGAACCGGATCCCGGACGGGGTCGGCTTCGCCGAGGCGTCGGTCGCCGAGCCGCTCGCCTGCGTACTCAACGGTCAGGAGCTGGCCCGGGTCGGCACCGGGGACGACGTGGTGGTGGTCGGCTCCGGACCGATCGGCTGCCTGCACGTGCGGCTGGCCCGCGCCCGGGGCGCCGCCCGGGTCTTCCTGGTCGACCTGAACCGGGCCCGGCTGGAACTCGCCGCCGGGCTGGTACGGCCCGACGCCGCGATCTGCGGCGCCGAGGTGGACCCGGTCGACGAGGTGCTGAAGCTGACCGACGGGCGGGGCGCCGACGTCGTCATCACCGCGGCGGCCTCCGGCGCGGCCCAGGAACAGGCGTTGCAGATGGCCGCCCGGCAGGGCCGGATCAGCTTCTTCGGCGGCCTGCCGAAGGACAACCCGGTCATCGCCTGCGACTCCAACCTGGTGCACTACCGCGAGCTGACCATCGTGGGCGCCAACGGCTCCAGCCCCGCGCACAACGCCGAGGCGCTGCGTCTCATCGCGACCGGAGCGGTACCGGTCGCCGACCTGATCACCCACCGGCTGCCGCTGGACCGGGCCATCGACGCCTTCGGCATCGTCGCCCGGGGCGAGGCCATCAAGGTCACGATCGAGCCCTGAACGGGAGAGGAGGGCCATCATGCCCACGCGTACGGTAACCGTCGGCTCGGCCAGCGGACTGCACGCCCGACCGGCCGCGCTCTTCGTCGCCGCCGCGGCGGCGCAGCCGGTACCGGTCACCATCCGGACCGCGGACCGCCGCCCGGTGCCGGCGGGCAGCATCCTGTCGGTGCTGGCGCTCGGCGCGAAGCAGGGCACCGAGGTGACCATCGAGGCCGAGGGGGAGGGTGCCGAGGCGGCGCTGGAGGCCCTCGCCGAGCTGCTCGCCCGCGACCTCGACGCGGAGGAGCCGGCCGATGCCTGACCAGCCGCCCCCGGCGCCGGCCGCGCCGGCGGAGTCCCCGGTGCCGGTCGCGCCGGCCGGACCGGTGGGGTCGCGGGTGTTGCGGGGCATCGGCGTGAGCCCGGGTACGGCGGCGGGACCGCTGCTGCGGGTCGCCGGGGTGCCGACGCTGCCGGACCCGGCGCCGGTGGCCGATCCCGGCGCCGAGGGCGAACGGGCCGTGGCCGCGCTCGCCACGGTCGTCGCCGAACTGGGCCGCCGGGCCGACCGGGCCGCCGACGCCACCGTCGCCGAGGTGCTCCGGGCGCAGGCCATGATGGCCGACGACCCGGTGCTCGCCGATGCCGTACGGGACGCGGTCGGCGCCGGTCGGGACGGGCCGCACGCCATCGACGCGGCGTTCGCCACCTACCGCGAGGCGTTCTCGGCGGCCGGCGGGTACCTGGCCGAGCGCGTGGCCGACCTGGACGACCTACGCGACCGCGCGGTGGCCGTCTGCCTCGGGCGACCGATGCCGGGCGTCCCCTCCCCCGGGCACCCGTACGTGCTCGCGGCCCGCGACCTCGCGCCGGCCGACACCGCCGAGCTGGACCCCGGACAGGTCGTCGCCCTGGTGACCGAGGCCGGCGGCCCGACCAGCCACACGGCGATCCTGGCCCGGGCGCTCGGGCTGCCCGCGGTGGTCGCCTGCGCCGGGCTGGCCGAGCTGACCGAGGGGACGACGGTGCTGGTCGACGGCGGTACCGGCACGATCGAGGCGGGCGCCGACGAGGCGCGGCTCGCCGAGGCCGCCGCTGCCGCCGGCCGGGACCACGCGGCCGGGCCGGGTGGCGCCGCGGCCGGTACCCGGGCCGGGGCCGACGCGCCCGCCGGGGCCGGGCCGGGCCGCACGGCCGACGGGCACGCCGTCGCGCTGCTGGCCAACATCGGTTCGGTACGGGACGTCTCCGCCGCCGAGGAGGCCGAGGGCGTCGGGCTGTTCCGCACCGAACTGCTCTTCCTCGGCCGTACCCGGGAACCGGGCCTGGAGGAGCAGGTCGAGGCGTACCGGGACGTCTTCGCGGCGATGTGCGGGCGGCGCGTGGTGATCCGTACGCTCGACGCGGGCGCCGACAAGCCGCTGCCGTTCCTCGGGCAGGCCGAGGAGCCGAACCCGGCGCTGGGCGTACGCGGCCTGCGGATCGCCCGCCGCCGTCCCGAGCTGCTGCGCACGCAGCTGACCGCGATCGCCCGCGCCGCCGAGGCGACCGCGGCCGACGTCTGGGTGATGGCGCCGATGGTGGCGACCCCGGCCGAGGCCGCCGCGTTCGCCGAGGCCGTACGCGCCGCCGGGCTCCCCCGGGCCGGCGTGATGGTCGAGGTACCGGCCGCCGCGCTGCACGCCCGCCGACTGCTGCGGGAGGTCGACTTCCTCAGCATCGGCACGAACGACCTCAGCCAGTACGTCTTCGCGGCCGACCGGCAGTGCGGCGAGCTGGCCGAGCTGCTCGACCCGTGGCAGCCGGCCCTGCTCCAACTGGTCGCCGGGGTGGCCGAGGCGGGGCGGGCGGCCGGCAAGCCCGTCGGCGTCTGCGGCGAGGCGGCCGCCGATCCGCTGCTCGCCCCGATCCTGGCCGGCCTCGGCGTGACCAGCCTCTCCATGTCGGCGCGCGCCCTGCCGGCGGTACGGGCGGCGCTGGCCGCGCGGCCACTGGCCGAGTGCGAGCGGCTGGCCGCACTCGCACTGGACGCCGACGACGCCGGCCACGCCCGAAGGCTCGCCCTCGACGCCGACGCCGATCCCGACCCAGGCACCGACGCCGGGCCGGCCCGGTCGCTCGCGGCCTGACCCGATCCGTCCCGCCCGCCGGTGGGTGCTCGGAGGGTCCCCTGTCATACGGAGAGCGATGACAGGGGACCCTTCCACCCGGACGGGCGACGCCGCGTCGCGCGGGACGGACGGACGACGCCGGGTCGCGCGGGACGGACGACGGCGGGTCGCCGGATCGCCGGTGACGGTCAGGCCGGGGCGGAACGCGCTCCGGCGAAGTTCGCCACGGTCACCCCGGTCGCCTCGTCGACGATCGCGACCCGGACCGCCCCCGGGTCGTACCGGAGCCGGGGCACGGCGAAGACCGCGGTGGCGACGCGGCCCCGGTACCGCGCGCCGTGGCAGACGATGCGCCACTCCTCGTCATCCCAGTGTTCCCGTACGTCCGAGCTGATCAGGGCGGCGACCTGCCGGAACGCGGGACTCTGCTGCAACTGCTGGACGGTGGCGAACAGCGGCACGCCGCCCCCGCCGCCGGCCAGCGGCCGGGTGATCCGGGCCCGGAGCCGCCGCAGCGGCAGCAGCCAGCGCGCGTCGAGCTCCGGGGAGAGCACGACGACCGCCGCCGCCTCGACCAGCAGCACGGCCGCCGCGGCGAGCGGACGCTGCCGTACGGCGGCCAGCCAGTGCTCGCCGGCCCAGCCGGCGGCGATCCCGGCGACCAGCAGCAGCCCGGCCCGGCCGAGCCCCCGGTTGGTGACCGGGGTACGGCGGGTGCTCAGGCAGCCGCACGACGAGGCGGGCGCGGCCCGGCGGGCGTACGCCAGGTAGCCGAGGAAACCGGCGGAGAGGACTGCCGCCGCCCCCGCCTCCAGGGGCGGCGCGGGTGGCAGCAGCAGGAGGGCCGCGACGGCCAGTTCGACGGTACCGACCAGTCGGTACGCGGGCGCGGCGCGCCGCTCACCGACCAGCGGTACGAGTGCGGAGCGACGGGCGGCGGCGGTCGCCTGCCGGCTGAACAGCTTGACGGCGGCGGACCAGAGGAGCACCGCCCCGATGAGCAGGGGCTGTACCGCCGCGATCAGTGCGAGCATCGTCTTCCTCCTCAATGGCCGAGCAACGGGAACCGGCGGGAGGCGTCAGGCGGCCGCGTAGACGGTCGCGACGTCGATCTCGTTGGTGTCCGGGTGCCAGGCACCGATCACCTGCACGTGCCGGCCGACCCGCAGCAGCGAGACGTCGGAGACGGCGGGCGTGCCGTTGTAGACGGCGGCGGTGGTACCGGGCACCACGTGGCCGACGATCCGCCGGCCGTTGTGGTCGAGGTGGAGCACGTTCCTGCCCACGGCGGCGACGTGCGCGTGCAGGCTGACGATGTTCACCCAGATCGAGTCGGCCGCGAGCGTACCGTCGGGCAGCCGCAGTCCGCGCGCGTACATCCCGTCGCCGATCGCGATGCGGTCGAAGGTGGTCGGGGTCAGCTTCCAGATGCTCGTGCCGTCGGTGACCCGGATCGAGTGCAGGACGGCGTCCGAGCCGGTCACCAGCAGCATGCTCCCGGAGATCTTGCTGATCCGGCCCTCGGCGAAGTTCGGGTCGGGGGCGCCCGGCTCGACGGGCACCGGGTCGGCCGCGAAGGCGGCCTCCGGGGCGAGCGACCCGAGTGCGGTGGCGCCGACGATTCCGGCCCCACCGAGTACGGCGGTGCTGAGCAGCCGCCGGCGGTCCATGGTCGCGCTCATCGGTGCCTCCCTCAGACCACGTCGACGGAACAGGGGCGCAGGCCCGAGGAGAGGCTGGCGATGGCGCTGTAGGCGGCGGGCGTGAGGTCGATGATCCGGTTCGACCCGCACGAGCTGCCGCAGCAGGCGGTCTCGCCGCAGAAGAGGTCGGTCTGCGGGCCGCAGTCGGCGATGGTGGTGCCGATCCGCGAGCCGGTGCAGAGGTTCGTGGTGTAGTGCCGGAACCCGCAGGTGCGCCGGCTGAGGCCCACCCCGCAGGCGTCGGGGCGGGTGATGGCCAGGCACGCGTCGGACGCGTTCGGCCACGCGTGTTGCAGGCTGCCCGAGTTGCAGGTGCCGCAGGCGCCGTGCCCCACCGTGCCGCACGGGCCCCACGTATTGCCACAACAGAACCAGGACATCTCGCCGATCACCGCTGCCACTGGTGCCTCCCTTGGGGGTTGAGGGAACCATCATGGTCAATATTGACGGTCATTGTTACGTGAAAAATCGACGATAGTCAATCACAGTTGGAAACTTTCCTACTACGAGCGGCAACGGTCCGGTGCCGGCCCGCCGGGCGGTCCGGGCCGCACCCCCGCACGACCCGGACCGCCGGTGGCTACTGCGGGCCGCACCCCCGCACGACCCGGACCGCCGGTGGCTACTCCGCCGCGGCGGGCCCGGCCAGCAGCGGGGCCGCGGTCGCGTCGGGCGCGCGCCCCGGTACGGCACCCGCCTCGCCGCGCGCCGGCGCCGTACCGGCCACCCGCCCTGCGCGACGGGCCCCCGGCACGACCAGCGCCACCGCCACGGCGGCCAGTGAGATCAGCGTGAGCGTCACGAAGCCGTGGGTGAAGCCGGCCTCCCGGGGCGTACCGTCGCTGCCCGCGCCGGCGGTGACGATGCCGCTCATCACCACGGCACCGATCGAGCCGCCGATGGTACGGATGTTCGCGTTCATGCCGCTCGCGGCGCCGGTCTGACCCGCCGGCACGCTTCCCACGATCAGGTTCGTCATGGCCGAGAAGGCCAGGCCGATGCCGAGGCCGAAGACGCCGGCCGCCGCGCCGACCTCCCACCGCGTGTCGTGCGCCAGCACGAGCAGGGCGCAGGCGAGCGCACCCAGGGCGGAGCCCGTGGCCAGCTGCGCCTTCAGCCCGAAGACCGGTTGCAGGCGGCCGCTGGCCATGCCGGCCACGAACATGGTGACCAGCATCGGCAGCATCAGCAGCCCCGCCTCGGTGACGCTCGCGCCGAAGCCGTACCCGGCGCCCGCGGGAGCCTGGGTGAACTGCGGGAGGAAGGCGTACAGGGCGAACATCGCCGCCCCGAAGAGCAGCGCGACCAGGTTGGTCGTCCAGACCGCCGGCAGGCGGAGCGTACGCATGTCGATCAGCGGGTTCGCCGAGCGTGCCTCGGTGACCACCCAGAGGGCGGCGAGCACGACCGCGACGGCGAGCAGCCCGAGCACCCGGCCCGACAGCCAGCCCCAACCCGGCCCCTCACTGACCGCGAGCAGCAGCGCGACGAGCCAGCCGGAGAGCAGGCCGGCCGCCGGCCAGTTGATCCGCCCGGGGGTCCGTACCGGGGACTCGGGCACCAGCAGGTGCGCCGCCAGCGCCGTGGCGAGCACCACCACGGTGGGGATCCAGAAGAGCCAGCGGTAGTCGAGCGTGGCCACGATCGGGCCGGCGAGCACCACGCCGAGGCCGCCACCGGCGGCGATGACGGCGGAGATCATGCCGACCGCCGTCGGTACCCGGGCCGGCGGGAACTCGTCGCGGATGATGCCGAACGAGAGCGGGAAGACGGCGCCGCCGACGCCCTGGACGACGCGGGCCACGATGAGCATGCCCACGCTCTGGGCGACCCCGGCCAGCAGGCAGCCGACCGCGAGCCCGACCAGCGCGAGGACGAGGGTACGTTTGCGGCCGACCGAGTCGCCGACCCGTCCCAGGATCGGTGTGCAGATCGAGGCGGAGAGCAGGTACGCGGTCAGCACCCAGGTCACGGTGTTCCGCGAGGTGTGCAGCTCCTGCTGGATGGTGGGGAGCACCGGGCTGATCAGCGATTGCAGCATCGCGAAGAACCCGGCGCCGGCCGCGAGAACGGCGAAGGTCGAGCGGCGCGTGGCGCCGCCGGTGGTCCAAGCCACGGAGGTAGCTCCATTCCTGAAGATCGCGATGACCGGCGTACGGTTGCCGGCCGCGCCACCGCGGGGGCGGCGCGGGGCCCGCGGTCTCGACACGGGTCCCGGGGGCGGGCGGGGCCGCCGGCGGAGGGGGCAGAATAAGTGGAGGCCACCCTCCGACGGCCAACATACCGGAGGCATGCCTCCGCATGCAAGCGCCGAGATCTTCAGGGGCACGTGATCTTCAGGGAAGCGCGGAGCGGGAGAGGGCCCCTCGCCAGCGCGCGAGGGGCCTATTGCGGGGAAACTGCGAGATCGGCCGCCAAGATCGGGGCTGCGGAGATCGGGGCGGTCAGCCGATGGCCGTGATCCGGGCCAGTAGATACCCGAGGACCGCCGTTCCGGCGCCCAGGACGAGCGCGACCACGACCGCCAGCGCCGGGCCGCCCCCGGCACCGGTCGTCAGCCCGCAGCCGGCGCCGAGGCCGACCAACAGGCCGACCCCGGCACCGAGGCGGGCCCGCCGCCGCAGGTGCCTGCCGAACTCCTCGTCGAGCACGTCCGGACCCCGCCTGGCCGGCTCAGCCGCTCACGCCGGCCACCGCCCGGTGACCCGCCGTACGCCGATGGCCCCACCGCGGTCCACGGCCGCCTTCACCACCGCGAAGATGGCGCCCTGGAGCGCGGCGGCGACCAGGATCTCGCCCCAGCCGCGGTCCTCGTCGGTCGCGTCGGGCGCGTCGCCGTCGCCGCCCACCCGCTTCCAGACCTGCTTGAAGACCAGTCCCGCGACCGCGCCGGCGGTCATGCCCAGCACCAGCCCGACCGGCTGGTAGGCCAGCTTTCCGAGTACCTTTCCCACGGACACCTCCCGTCGTTGCCGAACCCGTCGTTGCCGAACCCGTCGTTGCCGAAGCTGTCGTTGCCGGCCGCCAGACCGGTGCCGTACCGGCGGCCACCGGTGCTCAGCCGGGCAGGGTGAGGCCCCCGATCGGGGCCAGCACCTCGCCGCTGTAGTACGAGGAGAGCTGGTCGCTGGCGAAGAAGACGTACGACGGGGCGATCTCGTCCGGTTGGGCGGCCCGGCCCATCGGTACCTGCTGGCCGAACTCCTGCACCTTGTCGGGCGGGAAGGTGGCCGGGATCAGCGGGGTCCAGACCGGCCCGGGCGCCACGCAGTTGACCCGGATCTTCTTCTTCACCAGCGACTGCGCCAGCGAGTACGTGAACGCGATGATCGCGCCCTTGGTGGCCGAGTAGTCGATCAGGTGGTCGTTCCCCTTGAGACCGTTGATCGACGCGGTGTTGATGATGGACGAGCCCGGTGGCAGGTGCTCCAGCGCCGCCTTCGTGATCCGGTAGTAGCTGTGGATGTTGACGTTGAAGGTGTGCTGCCACTGCTCCTCGGAGATCTCGCCCAGCGAGTCGGCCGGCTGCTGGTACGCCACGTTGTTGACGAGCAGGTCCAGCCCGCCGAGCTGGTCGACGGTACGCGACACCACCTCGCGGCAGTGCGCCACCTCGCCGAGGTCGCCCGGGAGCAGTACGCAGCGGCGGCCCGCCGCCTCGACCAGTTCGGCCGTACGCCGGGCGTCCTCGTGCTCGCTCAGGTAGGCGATCGCGACGTCGGCGCCCTCCTTCGCGAAGGCCACCGCCACCGCCCGGCCGATGCCCGAGTCGCCGCCGGTCACCAGGGCCCGCCGGCCCTTGAGCAGGTCCCGCCCGACGTAGTCGGCCATGCGGTCGCGCGGAGTCGGTTCCATCTCGTCCGACTTGCCGGGGTACGGCTGCTCCTGCGGACGGGGTTGAGGCATGTGCTCGGGAGACGTCATTTCTTACCTATACCCCTATCATGCGATTCTGTACCGTAATGCCGGACCGGCGAGCCGGGCCGGGGGCGACCGAACCGACTCGCCCGGGCCGGGGCGGCGGTCGCGGTCAGCCCTGGGAGATCGCGTCGACGAGATCGCCGACCGGACGGTCGGGCAGGGCGCGCGCCACGTCCGCGACCGCGACGATCCCGACCAGGTCGTGACCGTCGATGACGGGCAGCCGGCGCACCTGGTGGCTGCCCATGGTGCGCAGGATCTCCTCGGCGTCGTCGTCCGCGCCGATGGTCACCGGCTTGCCCTGGGCCAGTTCGCCGGCGGTGACACCGTGCGGGTCCCGCCCCTCGGCGAGCACCTTCACCACGATGTCGCGGTCGGTGAGCATGCCCTTGAGCCGGTTGTCCTTACCGCAGATCGGCAGCGCGCCGACGTCCAGTTCGGACATCCGGCGGGCCGCGGTGACCAGGTCGTCGTCCTCGCCGACGCAGGCGGCCCCGGGGGTCATGATTTCTCGGGCGGTCGTCATCGCATACCTCGCTCCGCTGGATGGAATGGTTACCGTCCATCAGGTACCCAGCGACAACGGGTCAAACGCCTGTTCCGGGCGCGGCGGGCGCGCCGCCGTCCGTCCGCCCGCCGGGCCGGCCCGCTGCGGCCGGGACCAGGGGCCGCCGCCGGTCCGCTGCGGCCGGGGCGAGGTGCCGCCGCCGGCGCGGACCGGGGCGCCACATTGCGAGCAGGGCCAGGGCGAGCAGGATCTCCGCGAGGTCCCCGCCGTAGTACATGAGCACGGCGCCGGCGCGCACCTCGTCGGCGGGTACCGCCGGGCCGAGGAGCAGGCCGGCGTACATCAGCTGGGCGAGCGTGGCGTGCCCGGCGACCGCGACGCCGAGCAGGACCAGCCGTACCGGCACCGGCAGCCGGCGCGGTCCCGGGTCCGGGCCCGCGATCAGCCAGGCGAAGAGGTAACCGCCGACGAACAGGTGGGCGTGGACCAGCGCGTGCACGCTCGGGTACGCCTGCGCGAGCCGGTAGGCCGGGGTGAGGTAGAGCAGGTAGAGCCCGCCGAGGTTGGCCGCGAGCACCGGTACCGGGTGCGCGAGCAGCCGTACGGGTCGGCCGTGCAGCAGCCGTACGAGCCGCCGGGCGGGGCCGGTGCCGGCGGCCCGCAGCAGCAGCGTGACCGGCGCGCCGAGCGCCAGGCCCAGCGGGGCGAGCATCCCCACCAGCAGGTGCTGCAACACGTGCCCGGTGAAGTCACCGGTCCGCGCGACCGGTCCGGTCAGCGCGGCCAGCGCGGCGGCGGCCCCGGCGGCGAAGCTCGCCGTGCGCCACCGGCTCCAGCCCCGCCCGCCGGCCCGTTCCCGGGACGCGGCCAGCAGGTAGCCGGCGACCACGGCGAGGACCGGCACGGCGAGCGCGAGCGAGCCGGTCGCGTCGGGCCCGCCGTGGGCGGTGCTCACCCGGGCCGGCCGGCACCCGGGGCCGGCCCCGGTGCGGCCCCGACCCCGGTACGGGCGAGCAGCAGGCCGACCGCGAGCAGTACGACGCCGAGCAGCAGGAAACCGATGTCCCACCAGAGCTGCCACGGGCCCCCGTGCACGTGGTGGATGCCGAGGACGTGGTGGTCGAGCACGCCCTCGACCAGGTTGAACAGGCCCCAGCCGACCAGCGCCCAGCCCCACAGCGCCCGGGAGCGGACCAGGCGGGCGCGGCCGTCGGTGACCCGGGCCGCCAGCAGGGCCAGTCCGCCGAGCACCGCGACCCAGGTGACCACGTGGAAGATGCCGTCCCAGAGCGTGTTGATGCGCAGACCGGGGACGGTGTCGGTCGGGTACCGCCGGATGCCGACGTTGTCGCTGCCGGTACTGCTCAGCAGGTGGTGCCACTGCAGCACCTGGTGCAGGAGGATGCCGTCCACGAAGCCGCCGAGACCCACGCCGAGGATGATCCCCGGGCCGCGCAGGCCCGACGACGCGAGCCGCTGCGAACTCCGCATCGCCGCAGCTTACCCAGAAAACGGGCAAAACTGCGCAATCGACGCGCCCAGCGGGGCGGCCGGTACGGCACGCCCTCCGGGTACGGGAGCGCGGTTTCGTGAACCCGTACCCGGGTAGACCGCCGCGACGTCCGTCCGGAAGGAGAACCAGGTGGTCTACGACGACTTCATCGGCGCGGTGGCCCGGCGGACCGGCGTGTCCGGCACGGACGCGGCAGCGATCACCGAGGCCACCCTGACGACGCTGGCGGACCGGATCAGCGGGGGTGAGGCCGAGGACCTCGCGGGCGCGCTGCCGGACCGGCTCGGGGCGTACCTGAACAAGGCGCCGACCCGCGAGCCGGCGGAGTCGTTCGGGCTCGGCGAGTTCGTCCGGCGGGTGACGGAACGGGCGGGGGTGGACGACGTGGCCGCCGACGGCGGCCTCCGCGCGGTCTTCGCCACACTGCGGGAGGCGGTCGCCGAGCATCGGTTCGACGACGTGGTCGCCCAGTTCCCGAAGGACCTGCGGGAGGCCGCCGAGCCGACCGGGTCGCGGGTCGGCGCCCGGCGCGGCCCGCTGCGCTGACCGTTCTCCCGGCGGGGTGCCGGCCGCCGTGTCCACGGTGGTCCGGGCTTACTACGGTGGCCCCCGGACCATTTCGACCGGACACGGCCGGCCCAGGAGGCACACGTGCGGGTTCTCTTCGTTTCGGCACCGCTGATCGGTCACCTCTTCCCGATGGTCGGCCTCGCCCGGGCCATGCGCGACGCCGGTCACGAGGTGCTGCTGGCGGCCGGGGGTGACGCCATCGCGACACCGCTGGCCGGCCTGCCGGTCGCCGAGACGGCGCCCGGCTTCGACCTCGGCCGCATCGCGCGCCGGCTCCTGCCCCGCCACCCGCTGATCGCCCGCGCGGAGCTGGCCGGTACCGCGGGCACGCGCGGCGTGGCGCTGCTCTTCGGCGCGGTCAACGACGTGCTCGCCGCCGGCGTGCTGCGGCTCGCCGAACGGTGGCGGCCGGACCTGGTGGTGCACGAGCCGCTCGCCGTAGCCGGGGCGCTCGCCGCCGCCCGGATCGGCGTACCGGCGGTGCTGCACGGCAGCAGCCTCTTCGACGACGCCGAGCTGGTACGCGTCATCTCGGCCGCCATGCGGCAGAACCGGCGCGCCGGCCCGCCCCCGATCGCGGCCACGCTGACCACCGCGCCGGCCAGCCTCGTCGAGCGGCAGGACGCCACGCCGATGCGGCCCACACCGTACGGCGGCGAGGGCGAACTCCCCGACGCGCTGCGCGAACCGGCCGACCGGCCACGCATCCTGGTCAGCCGCAGCACCATCGCCGGTCCCGGCGGGGGCGACCTGACCGGCGCCGTCGTCGCCGCCGCGGCCCGGGTCGACGCCGAGATCGTCCTGATCCGGCCCGACCTGAAGCCGTCCCGCCTCGACGCGCTACCGTCCAATGTGCGCACCGTCGGGTGGACGCCGCTGCCGCTCGCGCTGCCCGGCTGCGCCGGCATCGTGCACCACGGCGGCGCCGGTACCGTGCTGGCGGCGCTCGCCGCCGGCGTACCGCAGCTCGTGGTTCCCGGCCCGGGCGACCGCCGGCACAACGCGCTGGCCGTGGCCGGCCGAAACGCCGGGCTGGCGGTACCGACCCGGCAGATCACCGCCGAACGGCTGCGGCAACTGGTCACGGACCCGGCGCTGGCCAAGGCCGCGACCGAGGTACGCGACGAGATCGCGGCGATGCCCGCCCCCGCCGAACTGGTCCCGACACTCGCCGCCCTCGCCGGCGCGTAGCGGAAGCCGGGTCAGCGGGTTCCCGGCGTGGCCGGGTCGGCGCGGGCAGGGCCCGCCGCTCCGCTCAGCCCTCGGCGAGCAGGGCCAGCACGGCCCGCTCCGTCTCCTCCAGGCCGGCGTCGGGCGGTACGTCGACCACCGTCCCGTCCTGGAACAGGTCGACGACCCGCGGGTTCACGTACGAGGCGCGCGCCACGGCCGGGGTGTTGCCGAGCAACTCGGCCACGTCCCGCATCACCGCGGCGACCGTACGCTTGCGCTTCGTGGCCGAGGACTGCGGCCCGGCGGCGGCCAGCCGCGTCGCGGCCAGTACGGTCGCGTGCCAGGTCCGGAAGTCCTTGGCGGTGAGGTCCACGCCGCTCGCCTCGCGCAGGTAGTCGTTCACCTCGTCGGCGTGCACGTCGCGCCACCTGCTCCCGTCCCAGTAGCCGAAGAGCCGCTCCGCACCCCGGCGGCGCCGCCGCAGGTCGCGCAGGACCCGGCAGACGTCGGGGTCGTCGACCCGGCGGACCTGTTCGATCCCGCCCTTGGCCGGGAACTCCAGCACCACGCAGCCGCCCTGCCCCCGGGCGTGCTCCGGGCGCAGCGTCGAGACCCCGAAGGTGGGTTCCTCGCCGGCCGCGTACTGGTCGCCGCCGACCCGGAACATGCCCAGGTCCAGCAGCTTCGCGACGGTGGCCAGCACCCGCTCCCGGCACAGTCCTCGGCCGCGCAGGTCGGCGTCGACCCGTTTGCGCAGGTCGGGCAGGTGTCGGGCGATCTGGAGCACGTGCGCGAACTTGGCCCGGTCCCGCTTGGCCCGCCACACCGGGTGGTACAGGTACTGCTTGCGACCCGCGTCGTCGATGCCGGTGGCCTGGATGTGCGCGCGCGGGTCGGGCGAGATCCAGACGTCCCGCCAGGCCGGCGGGATGACCAGTTCCCGCAGCCGGCGCAGCTCGTCCGGGTCGCCGATCGGCCGCCCGTCGAGGCCGACGAAACTGACGCCCCGGCCCCGGCGCCGCCGGCCGTATCCGGGTTTGCTGAGGTCAGCGCGGCGTAGCCGCATCCACCGCCACCTCCTCCACCCGCTCGACGGCGGCCAGCACCTCGTCCACCCGCAGCGCCGCCAGCGCCGGATGCGGCGCGTCGGCGGGCCGGCCGACCCGTCCGCCGGCCGTGGCGGGTGGTACCCCGTCCGCCGTCGCGCCAACCGCCCCGGACGCCGAGGGGTGCGCCACACCCGGGTCGCCGCCCGCGTCCCGGCGGGAAGGCCGGGCCGCCGCCGCAGGCTTGCCACCAGCCGGGCCGGGGGGCCGTGCCGCCGCCACGTCCGGTCCGGCAGCCGGGCCGGGCTTCTCCGGACCGGGCTCCTCCGGGCGGGATCCCGCCGCCGGCGGGCGGGGAGCCGGGACCGGGGTGGCCGGCGGTGCGGCCGGGCCCGCCCAGAGGGCCCGGTGCCAGGGCCGGTCCGGCGGCGGTCCCCAGAGCGCGGGCGCGACCGGACCGAAGAGCAGCACCGACGGGATCGCGTAGCCGGTGGCGAGGTGCCCGATGCCGGTGTCCCCGCTCACCAGCAGCCGGGCGTGCGCGACCAGTGCGGCCAGCTCGCCGACGTCCATGGCGCCCGCCAGCACCGCGGTGGCGGACAGGCCGGCGCGGGCGGCGACCTGCCCGGCGAGGTCGCGCTCGGCCGCCGAGCCGGTCACCACCACCCGGTGGCCCCGCGCGGTCAGCTCCCGCGCCACGGCGGCGAAGCGCTCCGCCGGCCAGCGCCGCTGCGGTGCCTTCGCGCCGGGATGCACGATGGTCACCCCGACCGGCATCCGGCCGGGTGCCGGGCGGCGCAGCGCGAGGTCGTCCGGGTCGGCCGGGATGCCGTACCAGTCGAGCAGGCGGCACCAGCGGTGCACCTCGTGCTCGTCGGGGCGCCACCGGGGGCCGTCGGTGTGCCCCGCCTCCGGGCAGTGGTACGCCAGGAGCCGCCGGGGGTCGGCGGCCCGCAGCAGCCGGTGCGACTCCGGGCCACGCCCGTGCAGGTTGACCGCCAGCTCCGGACCGCGCACCGGCCACTCGTACGGGCCGAGCCGGTCGGTCCCGTCCAGGTCGATCAGCCGGTCCACCCCGCCGACCAGCTCCACCAGCGGGGCGAGCCAGCGCGGCGCGGCCAGCGCCAACACCCGGTCCGGATGGGCGGCCCGCAGCGCGCGCAGGGCCGGCGCCGCGGTGGCGAGGTCGCCGATGCCGAGCGCCCGCAGCGCCAGGATCACGGGTACGAGCTCTCCCGGTCCGCGCAGACGACGAGCTCCCGTACCGCGCAGCCGGGCGGCTGGGAGAGGGCGAACATGACCGCCTGCGCCACGTGGGCCGGGTCGTTGAGCACCGCGTCCGGGCCGGGGCGGTACTGCTCGGTACGGTCGTCGAAGAAGGCGGTCCGCATGCCGCCCGGCACCAGCAGGGTGACCCCGACCGAACCGGCCAGCTCGGCCGCGAGCGCCCGGGTGAAGCCGACCACGCCGAACTTGGCGGCGCAGTACGCGGTCGCGTCGCTGACCGCCTTGACGCCCAGCGTCGAGGCGACCGTGACCACGTTGCCCCGGGACCGCTCCAAATAGGGCAGGGCGGCCCGGACGACCGCGGCGGTGGCGAGCAGGTCGACGGCGACGACCCGTTCCCAGGTCTCGGCCGGTACGTCCGCCAGCCGGCCCGGTACGTCCATGCCGGCCGCCGTGACCACCCCGTCCAGGCCACCGGCGCGGTCGGCCAGTTCCCGGGTGGCCGCCTCGGCGGCGCGCGTGTCGGCCAGGTCGCACTCGACCCACGGCACCCCGTCGGCGGGGGCCTGCCGGTCCAGCACGTACGGCCGGCCGCCGGCCTTGCCGACCGCCTCGACCACGGCCGCGCCGAGTCCGCTGGAACCGCCGGTGACCAGCACCGCGGAGCCGCTCACGTCGTTTCTCATCGTCGTCCCTTCGTCAGTTGGCGCCCGTTGGCGCGGGCCGCCGCGATGGTGCCGGTGGTGGATCTGCCATCGAGATAGGGCACGAGCACGCTCTGCCCACCCCAACGGCGTAGCTGTTCGGCCTCGGGCAGCTCCGGCCCGCCGGGGTCGCCGCCGCCGGTCTCGGCGTAGTCGCCGCCCTTGACCCAGACGTCCGGCCGCAGCCAGCTCAGCACCGCGTGCGGCGTCGACTCGTCGAAAATCAACACCGCGTCCACACAGCCCAACGCCGCGAGCAACCGGGCCCGGTCCGCCTGCGAGACCACCGGCCGACCATCGCCCTTCAACCCCGCCACGCTCTCGTCCGAGTTCAGGCAGACGATCAGACAGTCCCCCAACTGCCGGGCCGCCTCCAACGTCGCCACGTGCCCGGCGTGCAACAGGTCGAAACAGCCACCCGTGGCCACCACCGTGCCGCCGGCGGCACGTACCCGGGCCAGCACCGCCGCGACCGCCTCCCGGCCGACCGTCGGACCACCGTGTCCCGAGCCGCCGGGTCCCGGACCACCGTGTCCCGGACCGCCGTGTCCCGAGCCGCCGTTTCCTGGGGCGCCGTTGCCCGAACCGCCGGCCGCCGGGGTGCCCGTCTTCGCACCGTCGGGCCTCGACCCGCCCGTACCCGGGTCGCCGGCGCCACCGGCGTGGGCGGCTGCGCGCGGGTCCGGACGCAGGCCGGCCACCCCGCCGGACGCCACATAGGACGCGGCCGTCCGCACCGCCGTCTCGACCGCCTCCGACACCAGCGCGCCCTCGGCCAGCGCCGCTGCCGCCGCTGTGGCGAAGCGGTCACCCGCGCCGCAGGTGTCGCCCCCGTCGACCGGCTCGGCCGGTACGACCAGCGGCGTCGTGCCGCTGTGGCAGAGCAGCGCCCCGTCGCCGCCGAGCGTGACGGCGACCGCGTCGGCCCGCCACCGGTCCCGGACCAGCCGCGCGCCCCGGGTCACGGCGGGCAGGCGCGGACCGTCGGCCCGGTCGCCGGTGATCCGGTGCAGCTCGGCCTCGTTCGGGGTGACCAGCCGCGCCCCGGGTACCGCGATCGGGCCGCGCGGGTGCGGGTCCCAGACCACCGGCGCGGCGGTCGCACCGAGCGCGCGCCGCAGCTCCGGCTGCCGCGCCACGCCGCGCCCGTAGTCGCTGACCAGGATCGCCGCCGCGCCGGCCAGCACCTCGACGACCGCCTCCGGCGGCGGTCCCGGCGGCTCGGCCGAGCCACCCCGGTCCAACCGGAGCAGCACCTGCCCGCCGGCGCGCAGCCGGATCTTCTCGGGCGTGGCGCCGGGCAGCGGCAGCGGGTAGACCCGCACGCCCGCGGCGGCGAGCAGCTGCGCCAGGCGGGCGCCGCCGGGGTCGTCCGCCAGCGCCGTCACGAGTACCACGTCGTGGCCGTCGGCGGCGGCGAGCAGCGCGGCGAGCCCGGCCCCGCCGGGCCGGTCGGTGGCCGAGCGCTCGTCGAGCACCGGCGCGGGCGCGTCGGGACAGACCCGTTCGACGGTACCGTCGACGTCCCGGTCGAGCAGGGTGTCACCGACGATGACCAGGGGACCGCTCATGGCGTCTTCTCCTCCGGATCGGGGATCGCGGCGAGTAGCCGGCCCGCGCGCCGGTACGGCAGCGGGGCGTCCCGGCCGGCGCGGCCCGCCACGGCCCGGCCCTGGCGGGCGGCCGGCGGCGCCGGGGCGGCGCGCTCGCGCGGGCCGCCGGGAATCTCGTGCGGGCCGTCCTGCTTCCGCTGGCCGGGCCCGGCGTGCGGCCGGGACGTCGGGGCGGCGCCGAGCAGCGGCAGGGTGTGATCGACGTACTCGCAGAGCACGTGGGTCGAGACCAGGTGCAGCTCCTGCACCACCTGCGAGTCCTCGCACGGTACGGCGAGCACGTCGGCGCAGGCGTCGGCGAGGGGGTTGGGCGCCGGCCCGGTGAACGCCCAGCAGCGCAACCCCAACTCCCGACCCGCCCGCGCCGCCGCCAACAGGTTCGCGCTACGCCCACTGGTCGACATCAACAACAACACATCCCCCGGCCGACCATGCGCCCGCACCTGCCGCGCGAACACCTCCTCGAACCCGTAGTCGTTACCGATCGCCGTCACCGACGACGTCTCCGCGTGCAACGCGATCGCCGACAACGGCACCCGGTCCTCCCGCAACTTGCCCACCAGCTCCGCCGCCAGATGCTGCGCCTCCGCCGCACTACCCCCGTTGCCCGCCACCAGCAACCGACCACCCTCGACCAGGGTCTGCGCCAGGTCACGCCCCCAGCGGGAGAGGCGGCCGGCGGCCTGGCGGTACCCGGGCAGCGCCTGGGCGAGGCCGTGCAGGTGCGCGTCGAGCAGCAGCTTCTGTCCGGCCATCACGCCACCGCCCCGGTGGTCGGGCGGGTCGCCGCCACGGCCGCGTAGACCTCGCCCAGCCGGGCGGCGGTACGGGACCAGGTGTAGCGCCGGCGGATCCGTTCCAGCCCCGCGCGGCCGTACGCCGTCCGGCGCACCGGGTCGTCGAGCAGCCGGCGCAGGGCGACGCCGAGCGCGTCCGGGTCGCGGGGCGGGACCAGGTCCCCGGTCAGCCCGTCGACGACGGTGTCGATCAGGCCGCCGACCGCGCTGGCGACCACCGGCACGCCGCAGGCCATCGCCTCCAGCGGGGTCAACCCGAACGGCTCGTACCAGGGGGCCGTGACCAGCACGTCCGCCGAGCGGTACCAGGCGGCGATCTCGTCCCGGGGCACCGCGCCGACGAGGTGCACCCGGTCGCCGACGCCGCAGGAGTCGGCGAGCCGGCGCAGGCGGGCGGCGAACGGGTCGGCGGGCAGCGCCGACGCGGGCGGTCCACCGGCGATCACGCACTCGGCGTCGGGGACGGCCCGCAGCGCCCGGATGACGTCCTGGTAGCCCTTGCGCTCGACCAGCCGCCCGACGGAGAGGATCCGCGGCCGGCCGGGGGCCCGGACCACGACGGGGCCCTCCGGGCGGAAGAGCCGCTCGTCCACGCCGGAGGGCACGATCACGACGTGCTGCCTCGGTACCCCCATCCGGGCCAGCTCGTCCACCTCGTCGCGGCACTGCGCGACCACCCGGTCGACCCGCTCGCCGAGGCGCCGCTCGTGGGCGATCCGGCCGGGCGGGCTGGTGTCGGCGGGGCCCTGGTGCCGGCGCTTGACCGTGCCGAGCGCGTGGTACGTGAGCACCACCGGCACCCCGGTGTCGCCCGCCGCGGTGACGGCGGCGAGACCGCTCATCCAGAAGTGCGCGTGCGCCACGTCCGGCCGCCACAGGCCGTCCCGCCAGTGCCGTACCAGCCAGCGGCCGAACTCCTCCATGTACGGCAGCAGCCCGTCCTTGGGGATCGGTTCGGGCGGCCCGGCCGGTACGTGCACGACGGTCACCCCCTCGCACATGGGTACCGCCTCGGGTGTGGCGGGATCGTCCCGGCGCGTGTAGACCCGCACGTCGTGACCCGCCCTCGCCAGCGCGGCCGACAGCTCCGCGACGTGCGCGTTCTGGCCACCCGCGTCGGGGCCGCCCAGGGCCGCCAGCGGGCTGGCGTGCTCCGAGATCATCGCTATGCGCACAGCTCCTCCTCCAGTAGTCGGTCCCAGTCGGCGAGGAACCGGTCCAGGCCGTAGCGCTCGGCGGCGACCCGCCGCGCCTCGGCGCCGAGCCGGCGGGCGGCGTCCGGGTCCTCCAGCAGCCAGGCGGCCGCCTCGCGCAGGGTCCGCACGTTGGTCGAGAGCACCCCGGCGGTGGGCGGTACGGCCAGCACCGCCTCGGTGGTGGCCAGCACCACCACCGGCATCCCCATCGCCATCGCCTCGATCAGGCTCAGCCCGAGCGAGGTCCACCGGCACAGGTGCAGGTACGCCCGCCGCC
>NZ_JBFAPK010000036.1:0-92509 GCF_040676675.1 Micromonospora sp. NPDC049559
CCAGCCAGCATTCCGCCGAAACCGTGCCGCCGGTCACCCCAAAACGGACAGGCCGCCCAGGTCGCGAGAGACCACACCATCCCGCGACCGGCCTCCCGCCATACCGCGCCACCGTCACCTGGACACCAGAAGCGCTACCGGACACCGATAACGCACCTGACGTTCAGGTAACGACGCATGCAGCCCGACCGTGGGCCGTAAACGCGGCGCAGCCGGCGACGGAAAGCACTCCCGCGCGTGACTGGTACGCCAGAGACGTTATCCGCCGGGGCGAATGACGTCTCTGGTGTACCAGTCACGGGAGGCACCCTCGGGGAACCGGAGCACCCGGGGCAGGGCGTACCCGGGGGCTGGTCCACCGAGGCGGTGGCGAATCCGCTCGGCCGGCTGGCGAAGCTGGCGGACAATGTCGCGACAGCGACCCCGCGCGGCTCGCCCCGCTTGCCCCAGAGTGGGCGGTCCGCCCCAGAGCAGGCGGTCCGGCTTCGGCAGAGGTGCGCCGAGGCGCGTGCCGTGCGGCAGCCGCCCGAGAGAAAGGTGCGCCATGAGCATTGACCGGGACTCGCTCGCCGACCGCATGAAGAGGTACGAGCGGGTCACCCAGACGGTGCTGCCCCGCCGCACCTACACCCTGATCCGAGTGGACGGGCGCGCCTTCCACTCCTATCTGCGCGACGCCGACAGGCCCTACGACTACCAGTTCATGGCCGACATGGACGTCGTCGCCCAGGCGCTGTGTGCCGAGGTGTCGGGCACCGTGTTCGCCTACACCCAGTCGGACGAGATCAGCCTGCTGGTGGTGGACTTCCAGGGCGCGAACACGCAGCCGTGGTTCGGCGGTGAAGTTCAGAAGATTGTGTCAACGTCGGCCGCGGTCGCCACCGCCGCCCTGTGTGCCCGCCGGCCGGGCAAGCCGGCCACGTTCGACGCCCGCGTGTTCACCATCTCGGATCCCGTGGAGGTGGCGAACTACTTCCTGTGGCGGCAGCGGGACGCGGTCCGCAACTCGATCACGATGGCGGCGCAGGCCCAGTTCTCGCATCAGCGGCTGCACGGGGTGAACACCCGCCAGATGCAGGAGTTGCTGTGGGCCGAGAAGCAGATCAACTGGAACGACTACCCGGTGGGGGCGAAGCGTGGCCGGGTGGTGGTGAAGGCGTCAGGCGAGCGAGAGGTGACGTTCGTTCACAGGCGCACCCAGCAACCGCAGACGGTGTCGGCGATGCGTTCGTGGTGGGAGGTGCGGGACGCCCCGCACTTCGTCCTGAACGCGGGCACCTGGCTGCCGCAGTCGATCCCGGCCATGCCACCGTTCGCCGGAGTGCTGCCGGCGGCGAGCGCCCTGGGATGAGGGTTCGACGTGCTGTCGACAGTTCCCGGTCGGAGCACCCGGTCGGGACAGCACCGACGGACCCGCGCGTACGGGCAGCCGGCGCTATCGGCCGATCGGCGAGGGGGCGTCGAAATGGGCCACGTACCGTTTCTGCCAGGGCGTCTCGACCGCACGCCGGTCGTAGTGCTCCCGGACGAAGGCGACCGCCCGTTCGGGCGGCACCCCGTCGATGACCGCCAGGCAGGCGAGGGCGGTACCGGTGCGGCCCCGACCGCCGCCGCAGGCGACCTCGACGCGCTCGGTACCGGAACGCCGCCACGCCTCGTGGAGGAGGTTCCGCGCGTACGCCCGGTCGGTGGGCAGGCGGAAGTCCGGCCACCGCAACCACCGGCTCTCCCAGTCGACGGGCGGCGGTGGCTTGCCGAGCAGGTAGACGGCGAAGGTGGGAGTCGGCCCCGGCGGCAGCGGTCGCTGCAGGGCGCGCCCACGGACCAGCCGCCCCGACGGGAGGCGCAACACGTCCGGACGGCTGGGATCCCACAGGTCGGTCACGAGGAAACAGATACCAGAAACCAACCGGCTACCGTGCCTTCGACAGTGGGGTGAACAGTTCCGCGATGTCGTCCAGCCGGACGATGACCAGCGCCGCGACCAGCGCGGGTGGCGCCCCGAGCAGGACCACCTGCGGGTCCAGGATCGGTGACCGGAGTGCGGCGTGGACGCCGAGGCCGGCCACGAGCGCGAGGGCGGCGTTGCGCGCGACGTGGTGCCACCCGAACGGCGCCGCCGTCCCGCCGCCGAAGCAGCGACAGGACGCGGGCGTACCCCGGTGCAGCACCACGACGATCGCGACCGTGAACGCGCTCAGCAGCACGCCGGCGAGGGCGAGGGCGGCGAGGGTGAGGGCGGCGACCGGCAGCGACCGTGCCGACGCCGCGACGAGCAGCGCCGGCACGGCGAGTTCGCCCACGGCGACGGCCGCCGCTACCGGCGTCACCAGCCGTTCCGGCAGCAGCCGCAGGTCGGCCACGGACGACGCGAACTCCCGGAACCGCCGGCGACCGCCCAGCTTGCTCAGCCCCGAGGCGAGAAAGACCACGCCGATCAGGCAGTGGGTGAATACCAGGACGTACGACACGGTCGGCTCTCCCTCGACGGCGGTTTCCCGGCTCGAACGCCGTCGCCCCGGACGGCGCGCGACCGGGGCTTGTTCACGTAAGGCGACGCTCTTCCCGGCGCGGAAGCGGGTCTGTCGAAAGCTGGCGGAGCACCGCCCCCAGCACCCGCTCGGCCGGGAAGTAGCCCAGTTGCCGGGAGTCGATGCTGGCCTCGGCGTTGTCCCCGAGGAGGACGAGCTTGCCCGGCGGCACCGTGGCCCCGGGCACCCGGGCCAGCGCGGGTACTCGCTCGCGCGGCACCGGGTCGCCCGGCACCGCCGTCACCCGCTTGATGATCCAGGTACGGCCGGCGACCGCGCCCCCGCCGGCCGTACGGCCCAGCGGCGGCTGCGGCCAGCCGCGACCGGCACGAGGACTCTCCGCGACCACTACCTGTCCGGGCGTGAACGCGGCCGTCCGGCGCACCAGGACCCGGTCCCCGTCATGGTAGGCGGGTTCCATGCTGGCGCCGAGCACGGTCACCACGGCGAGCCGGCGGCGCAGCAGCAGGACCGCCACCAGGCCGAGGCTGAGCACGAGCCCGGCGACGACGCAGGCCAACGCCCGGTCGGGCGCCCCGGCGCGCAGCAGCAGCCACGCCCCGGCGTACGACAGGACCGCGACGAGCGGTACGGCGGAAGCGGCCAGGGGTCCGCGCCACCGATCCGGGCGGGTTTGCGTCGGCTCGGACGAGACGACCCGTACCGGTCGCGTCGGGTCGGTGGGCCGGACGGTCCTCATCGCGCACCCGCCAGCCTGGGTTCGCTCGCCGCCCCCGCGCGGTATCCCGACGCCTGGAGCGTGAACAGCCGCGCGTACTCCCCGCCGGCGGCCAGGAGTTCGGCGTGCCGGCCCTGCTCGACGATCCGCCCCTCGGCGAGCACGACGATGTGGTCGGCGTCGCGTACCGCGCCGAGACGGTGCGAGACGAGCAGGCTGGTCCGCCCGTCGCGGTGCCGCCGCAGCGAGCTGTGCACCTCGTGCTCGGCCTCGGCGTCGAGCCCGGCCGAGGGCTCGTCGAGAATCATCAGGTCGCGCCGGTCCCGCAGGAACGCCCGGGCCAGCGCGAGTCGCTGCCACTGCCCGCCGGAGAGCACCACACCGGTCTCGGGATCGTCCTGGTTGGCCCCCATGAAGAACACCCGCGACAGCAGCGTGTCGTACCCGTGCGGGAGGGTCGCGAGCTTCTCGTGGATGCCGGCCCGGTCCGCCGCCGCCCGGATGCGCTCCCGGTCGTCGAGGGCGGCGAGGTCGCCGAGGGCGATGTTCTCCGTCGCGCTGAGGTCGTAGTTCATGTAGTCCTGGAAGACCGCGCCGATGCGGCGGCGCAGTTCGACCGGATCGGCGTCGCGGATGTCCACGCCGTCCCAGAGGATCGCGCCCCGGCTCGGGTCGTAGAACCGGCACAGCAGCCCCACCAGGGTGGACTTGCCGGCGCCGTTGAGGCCGACGAGCGCGAGCGACCGGCCGTACGGGATGTGCAGGTCGACGCCGCGCAGCACCCAGGGGTGGTCGTCGGAGTACCGGAACCACACGTCGCGCAGCTCGATCCCGCGCCTCAGCGGCGGCAGCGACCGGGGCCGTCGGGGCACCGGCAGGTCCGGCCCCGCCGCGGTCACCGCGAGATAGTGGTCGAACATCAACAGGGCCTGGTGGGCACGGGCGACGTCGAGGGCCGCGCTGGTGAGGGCCGCCTGCAACCCCGCCACCGCGGCCACGAAGATCGTCACGTCGCCGACCGACAGCCGGCCCTGACCGGCCGCGCCAACCGCCCAGAGCAGCCCGACGCCGGCCACCACCGCCGCCAACAACGCCAGGCCCGCGCCGATCGCGACCTCCCGGCGGTCCACGGCCCGCCTGGCGGCGTTGCTGGCCCGCCGCTCGCTCAGCATCCGCCCGCGCAGGAACGCACCGGTGCCGAAGAGCCGGATCTCCTTGGCCGCGTCGACGCTGCACAGCAGTTGGCGGTAGAAGAGTTCCCGTCGTTGGACGGGGCCGATGTCCCAGAACATCCGCGCCCGGCGCCGGGAAAGCGCGAGCTGCGCGAGCAGCGTCGGCACCCCGGCGGCCACGACCAGCAGGGTCATCGGCGGGCTGAGTAGGAGGAGTGAACCGAGGAAACCCGCGACGGTGAAGCCCGACCGGGCGAGCCCCAGCAGACCGTCGAGGGCCTGGTTGGAGGAGGGCGCCACCTCCCCGGCCTGCTGCGCCAGCCGCAACCGGTCCAGGAAGTGCGGATTCTCGAAGCGCCCCAGCCCGACGAACCGCTCCACCGCGGCGAAGAGCCGGTCCTGCGCCAGCAGTCCGACCCGCCGGTCCAGCTCGGCCCGGAGGTACCGGGTGACCTGCGGAACCACGGCCGCCAGTACCCCGACCAGGGCGAGCCCGGCGGCGAGCGCGGCCAGCGTGCCCGGTGGCGCCCCGGCGACGAGCCGGTCGACGACGAGCTTGGTGAGCCACGCGGCGCCGATCGGCAGCGCGCCCGCCACCGCCGTCAGCACCAGGTAGAGCGCGAAGGTGCCGGGTGCTGCCCGCACCGCGAGCGCCGCGGCCAGCCGGACCCGCCGGATCAGCTCCCGGGGCCGCGCGGGCCGGCCGGGCGCCGTGTCCGCGTCGTCGGCGGACCGGCCGGACGCGTTGGCGGACCGGCCGGGCGAACTCGCCGCCTCGTCGGCGGACCGGCCCGGTTCGGGACCGGTGGAGCCGGCGGCCCGGCGGACAACACCCGCGCTCATGCCATCGCGGCGAGGGGACGGGCCAGGTTCACCTGGTCGTCGACGACCACGGGACGCCCCTCGCGGTCCGGCTCGACCAGCAGCACGGTCGGGAACATCTTGGTCTTGAAGGCCGCGCTCAGCTCGCCGTCGTACGTCTCCACGACGACCTGGGCGACCGGGCGCAACTCGCGCACCAGGTCGTCGGCCTCGGCGATCTTGCCGACCACCCCGGCCACGACCCGCGACCGTCCACCCGGCACGCTCTTCGCGAACTCGACAAACTTCGGCAGCTTTTCCCGGCAGGGCGCGCAGGTCGGCGAGAAGAACGCGACCAGCGTGGTGTCCCGCAGCGCGTCCCGGGTCAACGGCTCGCCGTCCACAGTGGAAGTGGCGAACTCGCCGACCTCTCCGCCCACCGGCAGCGCGGGCCGCAACGCCGGCTGGTCCCGCTTCGAGAGCAGTTCCGAATGCTCGCGCAGCCGTTTGATGACGCCCAGCGTCAGGATCAGGTCCAGCGCACACAGCAGACCCACGACAACGACGGCGGCGGTAAGAAATGGCACTTCTCCTCCAGTTGGCTCATTGCTGGGGGGCCATCGCCCCGGCCGGTGCCGATTTCGGGGAACGCATTTCTCGGCCGGCCGGGACGATGGTCGAATCGAATGCCTACAGCACGTTGCAGGCGAGGTGGTACGAGCCGTCCGTGCAGGTCGTCCCGCAGCACGGGTCGTAGTCGCACTGCCAGCACGAGTCCCAGCAGCCGCGGTAGCAGGTCACCGCCGCCGCCTCGATCCTCGGCACGAACCGTTCGAGCAGGCGGGTGCCCAGCCCTTCCAGGTGCTTGAACACTTGCAACTCCCCTCCGGGTAGACGAGCGGGCGGCCGGAGTTGCCGGGACCTGACATCCCATCGCGAATACCGGACCCCCCGCGATCCTTGGTAATCATGGTTACCAATGTGAATGGCGATCCGCAAGAAAAGCGCGAAGGCACCGCACAGATATGCGCACAGGCGATATCCGATTCGCAAGCACCTATGCCCCTACCCGGCGCCCGTACCGGCCAGGATCTCGTCCAGCACCGCGGTGAAGCGGTCGGGTTGTTCGAACATGGCGCGGTGCCCGGCGGTCTCGAAGACGTACTGGTGCTTCTGCGGCGCCTGGAGTCGCTGGTACCACTCCCCGAACGGCACGGCGAGGCTGGGCATCTCGTGTCCGCCCTGGACGAAGTGGACGGGTACCGCGAGGCGTGGCACGTCGCGGCGGAGGTCGACGTGCTGCATGTCGGGGTAGAGCGCGCTCCACGCGTCGAGGAGCCCGTTCACGATGTGCACCCGCTGGAGCAGGGTGTACTCGGGCACGTCCGGGTTGAAGCCGAGGGCGCCCGGCGCGTTGGGGGTGTGGTCGTAGTCGTACGCCCGGGGTGCGTACAGCATGATCGGCTCGTAGTCGTAGACGCTCCGGTACGGGGGCGGGCCCTGGCTCGCGAGCTGCCGGGCGAGGCCGTCGCGGCCCGTGGACCTGGCCCACGCCAGGATGTCGCGGTAGGCGGTGCGGTCGGTGCTCACGAGGTCGACCGCCTGGCCGGTACCGATGTACGCGCGGTACCTCTCCGGATGCCGCTGCACGGCGAGCACACCGATGATCGAGCCGCCCGAGTGCCCGAGCAGGTAGATCTTCTCCTGCCGGAAGCGTTGCCGGAGGTAGTCGGTGACGGCGAGGGTGTCGGCGACGGCGCCGTCCAGTGCACCCGTCGCCGTGGAGCCCAGTGCGGGGTACGACGCGCCGCCGCCGCGCCGGTCGAGGGTCGCGACCACGAAGCGCCGTTCCAGCGCGCCGAGGTACCGACGCATCGCCCCGAGTTCGGTGCCGCCGGGCGCGCCGGGGATGAACAGCAGCACGGGCGCCGTCGCGTCGACTCCGCGGATCATCATGTTCAGCCCGGCCCCGCCGACGTCGACCCGGGTGAGTTCGGCGACCCCGTTCGGGCCCAGCGGGGCGGTACGGGCGGGCAGCGCCACCGCCACCGTCACGGCGGCCAGGGCCGCGGTCAGTACGCCCGTGCACGTCCGCCGGGCCATCCGCCACCACCGACCCCGGCGACCGGCGCTCGGGCGGGGCCCGGTGTCGCCCCGGACCGAGCCGTCCCGGGCGACAGGGCCGGCGGCGGCAGCAGGGCCGGCAGGAGCGGCAGGGGCGGGAGCGCCCCGGACTCGGCGGGCCAGACCCGCGCCGTAGGCCGCGCCGAGCACGAGGGGCAGCACGGAGAGCGCGCCGTGCACGCCACGGCCGCCGAGCAGGGCGACGATCCCGAGCGGGCTCAGCCGCGGCGCGTCCACCGACGGTCCGCGTACCCCGATCCGGGCCGCCTCCAGCGCCAACAGGAAGGCCGCGGGAGCCACCAGCATCGCCCACCGCGAGCGGCTGCTCCAGCCGGCGGCCAGGCCCACCGAGGCGCTGATCACGATCGACCAGAGCGCCTCGGCGTTGGTCAACGGCCCGCGCGGCGTCCAGTTGGCCGCCACCACACCCCAGGCGGCGGCTACGAGCACGGCCACGGCGGGGCGCCAGGGATGTCCGGCGACGGTTGGGTGATCCTTGACGGTCATGGTTCGCGCGGTCACAGGTCGAACGGTCATGGGTCGAGGGTGTGCCGGACCGGCGGCGGCACACATCGGCCCGTGGTCGGTGCCGACCCCTTCCGGGGTTCCGGTACCGACCACGACTTTGGTAGGTCCCGCCCGTCGCCGCGATTCCGTACGCTGCGCACATGTCGGCTCTGTTCTTCGCTCTCCTCGTACCGGAGCCGTCAGGAACTCGCCGGTCGGCGGTGCGGGACCGGGTCGCCGACGGAATCGCGATCGGGGTGGCCCTGCTCTACGGGGCGAGCATGGTGCCGCTGGGCGACGCCACCACGCCCGGCGCGGCGCTGCCGTGGCCGGTCGACGTCGCCGTCGGTACCGCGTGCGCGCTCGCCCTGGTGCTGCGTCGACGCTGGCCGGTCGCGCTCGCCCTGGTGCTGCTGCCGATCGGCGCGGTCTCCGTCATGGCGACCGGCGCCGTGCTCGTCGCGCTGTTCACCGTGGCGATCCGACGCCGGCCGCTGGTCGTGCTGCCGCTCGCCGTGGCGCACGTTCTGCTCGGTGCGGCGTACTCGCTGCTGCACCGGGACCCGGCGTTCCCGCTCTGGGTGGACGTGGTGCTGCGCGCGGGCCTCACCGTCGCGGCGATCGGCTGGGGACTGTTCGTGCAGGCGCACCGGCGGCTGACCGGCTCGCTGCGCGAACGGGCCGCCCGGCTGGAGGCCGAGCAGCACCTCCGCGTCGAGCAGGCCCGGCTGACCGAACGCGCGCGGATCGCCCGCGAGATGCACGACGTCCTGGCGCATCGCATGTCGCTGGTCAGCCTGCACGCCGGGGCCCTGGAGGTACGCACCGACGCCCGGTACGAGGAGGTGGCGCTCGCCGCCGGGGCGATCCGGGAGAGCGCGCACGAGGCGCTGCAGGAGCTGCGTACCGTCATCGGGGTGCTCCGCGACGGCGGGAACGTCCGGCCGGAGCCGCCCCAGCCGGACCTCGCCGACCTGCCGGAACTCGTGGACAGCGCCCGCGCCACGGGGATGGACGTCCGGTACGCCTGCCGGGTGGAGCCGGCCGGCCCGTCCACGGCCCTCGGTCGCACCGCGTACCGGTTCGTGCAGGAGGGCCTCACGAACGCCCGCAAGCACGCGCCGGACGGAACGGTGGAGGTGCTGGTCGACGGCGCCGCCGGCGAGGACCTGCGGATCACGATCACCAATCCGTACCCGGCCGCCCCCGGGGGACCGGCCGTACCGGGCGCCGGTATGGGCCTGGTCGGCCTCGGCGAGCGGGTCGCGCTGGCCGGCGGGCGGATCGAGTACGGCGTGCACGGCGACACGTTCCGACTCCATGCCTGGCTGCCATGGCCGAGCTGAACCCGGGCCGGCCGATCCGGTTGGCCATCGTCGACGACGATCCGCTGGTCCGGGCCGGGCTGCGCATCCTCGTCGGGGGCTCGCCCGACATCGAGGTGGTCGCCGAGGGCGGGAACGGCGCGGAGGCGGTGTCGCTGGTGGACGCCCACTGGCCGGACGTGATCCTCATGGACATCCGCATGCCCAAGACCGACGGCCTGATCGCCACGCAGCGCATCCGGCGCCGGCCGTCGGCGCCGCACGTGATCGTCCTGACCACGTTCAACGCCGACGAGTACGTCCTCGAGGCGCTGCGCGGCGGGGCCAGCGGCTTCCTGCTCAAGGACACGCCGCCGCGCGACATCCTCACGGCGATCCGGGCGGTCGCCGCCGGCGCGGCCAGCCTGTCGCCGACCGTCATCCGTCAGCTCATCGACCACATCGCCGATCCGGCGGCCGGTCCCCGCCGCAGCCGGGCGAGGGCCAGCCTGGCCAGGCTCACCGACCGGGAGCGCGAGGTGGCAGCCGCGCTCGGCCGCGGGCTGTCGAATGCGGAGATCAGCGCCGAGCTGGGCATGAGCGTACCGACCGTGAAGGGTCACGTGTCCCGGCTGCTGACCAAGCTGGACCTCAACAACCGGGTCCAGGTCGCCCTGCTCATCCACGACGCCGACCTCCCCGGCTAGTACCCCAACGTCACTTCGCCTGTCTGCGCTGGCAGTGGGATCGTCGGGCTCGGGTTGGGAGGTCTTGCGCCAGATCGACCAGCGCAGGGTGTGCGCTGATGCTAGCGATGTGGCGAGGGCGTCATCCGCTGTGGTGGCGGTGATGATCCAGGCTGAGCCACCTTTCATGGAGCTTTTTGATCATGGTCTGATGGCCGTGAGGAAGTCGTCCGTGGCAGCACCGAAGAAGTACCCGACGAGCTACGCCAGCGTGTTATGCGTTTGTACCGCGAGTCGGACCCGAAGCCGGTGATCCGGCGCCTGGCCGAGCAGCTCGGCGCGCGTCACGAGGCGCTGCGGAACTGGATCGGGCAGGCCGACGCCGGGGAGCGTCACGACCCGCCCACCAGCGAGATCGGCCGAGGAGCATTGGGCCCGCCAACGATGTTGACGAAACTGAACCACCACCCACCCTACGCGTACTGCAAGCGGCGGTGCCGCTGCCAGCTGAGGGAGCCGACTCCCGGCCCTCCTCTCGACGAGGAGGCGCGACTGACACGACCTCGTCTCATGTCCCATTGTCGTCACGTCCGCCCGCGTGTGGTCCATCGTATGAGCGTCGCCTGTGTCGGGCGACCTGCGACCTACAGCAGCGGTTCCACGTCGGTACATATGGCTGCGCGAGTCGACCGAGGAGCCCGCGACCGCACCACTGCACCCGGCACCCCGCTCGACTAGCCTCTACGACATGGCAACTACGGTGCTACGCGTCCGGCTCGTCGGTGGCGAGCGCATGGACATCACGTACGACGAACCGGACGTCTCCGACGAGGACGAGCTTGTGGAACACGTGATCTCGACACTGGCGCAGGATTCGGGAGTGCTGCGCACCAAACACGGTGATCGGCTCGTCGTACTCTACGGCCGAGGCGTCGCAGCGATCGAAGTTGCACCTCGCGGTCCAGTGCTGTGACGGACGCTGCGCGCACGGGACCGGCGGCGACCGGCGGATCCTGTGCTATGGTTGCCCAGTTGCAGTTTTGATTTCCGTAGACGTTTCGGCGCCTGATGGGTTATCCAAACCCGGCCAGGCGCTTTTTTCGTTTATCGTGTCGTTTCCGGCGCAGGTGATCAACGCGGCGGCGTGCGAGTCCGCACAGCGCGGTCTTCAACAGCCTGCGAAGGAGCAGACATGGCTACAGGTACCGTGAAGTGGTTCAACGGCGACAAGGGCTTCGGCTTCATCAGCCAGGACGGCGGCGGCGCCGACGTTTTCGCCCATTTCTCGGCGATCTCGGCGAGCGGCTTCCGCAGCCTCGAGGAGAACCAGCGGGTGGAGTTCGACATCACTCAGGGCCCGAAGGGCCCGCAGGCGTCGGATATCCGCTCGCTCTGATCCATGCTGCGCCGCGGCGGCCCGACTGGTTCAGCGGGCCGTCGTTCGGCGTTCTATCTATCATTTGTTCAGGCTCGTTTTTGCGATGTCCCGTGGCCCGCGGCCCGTGCCTTCGTCGCGACGTGCCGTTCGAGGAAGGTATCGCATGACCATGATCACCACGTCACCGCGCACACCCGACGCCCACCCGGCGACGATCCCCGGCGGGTTCAGCCGCGACCGGCACCCGGTTGCCGGCGCTCCGCCTTTCCGGAGCCTGACCCCTGCTGCGGCCTATGGTCGCATGGCACAGTTTCTTGCTCCGTCCACCGCGGAAGAAGAGAAGCCCGCGCCTCGTGCATCCGACTGCGGCGAATTGGCGATGCATCGATTGCGCCACCCGTTCACCATCGTGGACGAAACGACGCCACCATCGGCAGTAAAGATGGCCGTCCAGGTACTGTGACCTCATAGAACAGGTACCGGCAATACCTGCAGTCGTTCCCTACCCGCCACCACGGGTAGCCCGATCACGTAGGTCACGAACGGAACCAGCCACAACAGGCGCGCTTCCCGGACCCGCAGACGGCCCGGACTTGTTTGATCGCGCCTGCCGGTCGCGGAGGGTGAGAATGGACCTCGTGCACGTCCGGCGCCTCGAAGTTGAGAATCACCTGGCCAGGCTCGGGGCTCGCTGTTCAGGCTGGCGACCGTCATGGTTCCTCCTCGTGCACATGAGTGTCACCAGCGAGACGAGCCAGAGAGGCGAAAGTCGTCGCCTGCGCGCGCGAACGGGGCCGAACGCTGACCTCCCATCGGCCAGTTGCGCCGCGCCGCCCGGTGTCCACCCGCACGCCCTACCCGGCTCAGCGGACGTCCTGTCGTGCGAGCCCAGGGGTCGTTGGGCACGGCCGTCGCTTCGAGTTGGTAGTGCTAACCCCCCGTCGGGCCGGACGCTAGCGTTACTGACTTCCGAGGCGTCGGCCGGTTTGATAGGACCATGACGATCACCATGACGCCGTCGCGGACAACGACCGGCAGTGACTTCGCCATCCTCTCCCGCCGGATCACCGGCGCGGGGCTGATGCGGCGCCGGCCCGCGTACTACATGGCACGGCTCAGCGTGGTCTCGCTCATGTTCCTCGGTGGTTGGACCGCGTTCTTCCTCATCGGCTCATCCTGGTGGCAGCTCGCGACGGCCGCGTTCCTCGCCGTCACCTTCACCCAGATCGCGCTGGTCGCGCACGATCTGGCACATCGCCAGGTGTTCCGCACCAAACGCCCCAGCGAGATCGCCGGACGGGTCGCCGGGAACCTCGGCATCGGAATGAGCTACGGCTGGTGGATGGACAAGCACACCCGTCACCACAACAACCCCAACCACGACGACCTCGACCCGGATGTGGCGCCCGAGGTGCTCATCTGGGCTACGGAGTCAGCCCTCGGCCGGCGCGGGCTGAAAGGCTTTATCACCCGGCATCAGGCCGCTCTGTTCTTCCCACTGCTGACCCTGCTCGCCGCCGACCTGAAGGTGTCGAGCATCAGGGCCCTACGCAACCGCAATGTGAAGCGCCGCGGCCTGGAAAGCACCCTGCTGGTCCTGCATGCGGTCGGCTACCTGTCGGCGCTGCTGATCGTCCTCTCACCGGTACAGGCGATCGCCTTCCTGCTGGTGCACCAGGCGCTGTTCGGCGTCTACCTCGGCATGACGTTCGCACCCAACCACAAGGGCATGCCGCACCCCACCGGCGAAGAGGACTACCTGCGCAAGCAGGTGTTGACTTCTCGTAACGTCCGCGGCGGCTGGCTGACCGACGCGGCGTTGGGCGGCCTGAACTACCAGATCGAGCACCACCTGTTTCCCGGCATGCCGGCCCCTAACCTGCGCAAGGCCCAGCCGATCGTGCAGGCGTACTGCGCCGAGATCGGCGTCGCGTACGAACAAACAAGTCTTGTCACCTCGTACCGCCAAGCGCTGCAGTACCTGCACCAGGTGGGCGCACCGGCGCGCGCCGAACACGCGACCCGCCGCAGGGTTTGAAGCCCACCAACCGCGCCAACGTTGCGAGCTACGCCGTGCGCATGATGGGACTGGGTAGCATCGCGTGCCGGCGGCGGACGAGTAGCCACCGGTGCTCGTCGGGTCGGGTCTCCGTAGACCTCGTCGCCGGTCACCCACCCGAACGGGACACCGGCGTCGAGGGCGGCGGTGATCATCTGTCGGGCCAGGGTTGGTTTGGTGGCGGACCCGACCTGGTCCGGGACGCCAGCGGCGGCGGGCCGGTCGGGGTGGTGGCACCAGGTCGTCTCGGGGAAGTAGAGCCGGCGGTCGAGCAGGGCCCGACCGGTGGGTGAGATGTAGGCGAGGAACACGGCGACCTGGCGGTTCTCGATCCGGCCGGCGGTGCCCGTGGATTGGCGTTGGACCCCGACCAAGCGGAGGCCCCTCCTCAGGCCCGGCCGTCGCGGGTGGCTCCGCGCGGGCGAACCAGCCCGCGACACGCGCCACCGCCTCGTCCAGGATGACCCGCCACCGGGCGGGGTCAGCGCTGTGGCACGCGGCCACCGCACGATCGTCGGTTGTCCTCACCAAACCATCGATGATCAACGCGGTGGCCGTCTCCATGTCGGCGCCACGCCCAACGCCGAAGCCAAGTGACGTTGGAGTACTAGGTTCGTCCCGTGCGAAGGGATACGACCGGACGCAGGCCGGCGGGCTGGACGTAGACGGTGCGCCGCTCGACGGCGTCGCCGGCCCGGTTGAGCACGTACCCGTCCAGCCAGCGCCAGCCGTGGTAGGTGGGCCAGTCGTGCACCCGGATCACCCGCAACGTTATCCCCCGGTCCCCGGCGAACTGCACGCTCGCCTCGGCCCCGACCCAGACCACGTCGCCCGGCTTCGGCAGGTCGCAGTCGCCCATCAGCGTCTCGGCGCGAGGACGGCGGGACCGTCGGGGTCGAGCCGCACCCAGCAGTCGAGCAGGTCGCCGCAGGACGGGCAGCGGCCGTACTCGTCGGGCACGTGCGCGAGGGCCAGCTCGTGCCCCTCCACCAGTACGTCGACCGCGCTCATCGGCGGCGGCGTCTCGCCCGCCCAGCCGACGAACCGGTTGTGCAGCCACCCGGCCGGCACGTGCCGCAGGTCCACGGCCGCACACACCAGAAACCGACCGAGGTACGCGGCCAGCGCGAGCCGGGCCTCGCCGTACTCGGCGATCAGCTGCCGCCGCCTCGACCGGCAGGGCCAGTCCTGTCCGCATCCCCGGCAGTTCCACGCCGGCGTGACGGGGCTGTGGATGGTCACTCGTCCTCCTCCTGGTTCGGCGCGTCGTCACCGTCGTACGGGTCGTCGCTGTCGTCGGGCTGGTCCGGCCAGTGGTCGCGGCCGATCGGTACGCGGTGGGTCGCCCGGCACGGCAGCTCCGCACCGCAGGCACACCGGCGTACCAGCCAGAGCGGCCGGTGCCGGCGGGCCAGCGTCATCGCGACGGCGGAGAGGTATTCGCCGTACGACACGCGTCGCTCCATCCGCCCTCCCCGATCCGGAAGACAGAGGAGTGGCCGGGCCCCCTCGAACCGGCCACTCCCCCACCTGGACGGCCCGACCGCCGCCCGGACCAATGCCAACGCAGGGGCGTACGAATTGCAATATGTCAGATTGGTTGAACGAGATTGTTAAGCGGGCGCGTGAGTGAACATTTCAGATCACATGAAAGAATTCCCGCGCCGGTCCGGCCGCGCGCTGCCCGGATGTTGATTCCGCCCCATCCAGAGTGCTATATGAAAAGCGGAACTTGCGCGGCTGACTTGCAATCCGCAAATGGCAACCGGCAACCGCGCCCGGGAGGGAGCGAATGGTGATCACACAGACCGGATCGACGGTCCCGCGCCGGCAACTCGGGCGGCACCTGCGCCGGTTGCGCAAGCAGGCCCGGATCACGGTCAAGGCCGCCTCCGAGGCGCTGCGGTGGTCACCCCCGAAGATCTGGCGGATCGAGCGCGGCACCACCTCGACCAGCGCGCCGGACGTCGCCGCGATGTGCCGCGTCTACGGCGCGTCGCCGCAGCTCACCGCGATGCTGGTCGGATTCGCCAAGGAAACCCGCAAGGACGGCTGGTGGCACGCGTACGGCGAAGCCATGCGCGACTGGTTCGAGGCATACGTGAGCCTCGAATCCGCGGCGACCCGACTACGGAAGTACGAACCCCAACTCGTGCCGGGGCTACTGCAAACCGAGGCGTATGCCACCGAGATATTCCGGTTGAGTAGGCCCGGCCGACCACAGGCGGAGCGGGACTCGGCTGTCGCACTGCGACTCGCTCGACAGAAGGCCATCTTCGACCGGGAGGTCTCTCGCCAAACGCAGCTCGACATCGTGTTGGACGAGTCCGTGCTACGCCGGCCCTTCCTCGACGGCGCGGGGATGGCAGCACAGCTATGGCACATGAACATGATCAGTCGGCGGTCGCACGTGACGCTACGGGTGCTTCCCTTCAGCGCCGGGCTGTATCGGGCCGAACTGGCCAACGGCGGCTTCACGATCTTGGAGTTCGGTACCGAGTCGTTCGAACAGCCGGCCGAGCCGACGATCGTCTACAGCGAAGGACTGACCGGGGCCCTCTATCTGGAGAAGCCGGCAGAGGTAGCCCGATACGACGAAGCCTGGGTCAGCATGCACGGCGCGTGCCTGAGCGAGGCACAATCGCGAGAGCTAATCGCATCTCTCGCGAAGGAGCATGCCCCGTGACTTCCGATCTGGCCGGCGCAGCTTGGCACAAGTCGACCCGCAGCGGTGACGGCGACTGCGTCGAGGTGGCCGATAAGGTGCCCGGGCTCGTCGCCGTACGCGACAGCAAGGACCCGACCGGCGCGGCGCTGGCCTTCTCCCCCACGGCCTGGACCGCCTTCGTGGGCGGCCTCAAGGCCGGCCGCCTCTCCCGCTGAGGCGCGCTCACGCGGCCAGGTGCTGGACGATCTGGATCGGGTTGCCGTCGGGGTCGGCGGTCCACGCGATCAGCAGCCGGTCGAGCCACACGTGCGGGGCGGCCAGGGCGGGCGCCCCGTCGGCGACCAGCTCGGCGTACGCGGCGGCGGTGTCGTCCGTCCAGAGGATCACGGCGACGCGCTGACCCTCGGCGACGGGGTCCAGCCCGTGGTCGTCACGGGTGGAGGCGACCGAGGCGACGCCGAGCCGGTAGCCGTCCAGCACCAGATCCACGTGGATCGGCTCACCGTCGGTCGGCACCCGGAAGACCTCGGTGAAGCCGAGCCGCTGGTAGAACGCGACGGCCCGGGGAAGGTCGTCGCTGAAGAGAACCACCTGCGGGGTACGGAGGACCGACATGGCCCGACCCTACCGTTGGCCCCGCCAAACACTGATCATCACGTCCAGACAGGAGCGGTGACGGGGCGGCGGTCCCGAGGGCGCCTTTCGCCCCGTCACGATGGGCCGTCGACCCGCGGTGGCTCCAGTTCACCCCGGTGGTGTCGGATGCGAACGGCGTCGGTGATCGCGACCCCGAGCATGACGACCAGTACGGCGACGGTGGCCACGATCGGCGGCCGGTGGATCGCCGGCAGGATCAGGGCGACCAGGACCAGCGCCCCGGTCGGCCGGTTCCAGGACACTTTCGCGAAGACGATGTATTCGAAGCCCGCGCGGCCCGCCAGGAAGAGCGCGGGCCCGCCGAGGAAGGCGATGGCGTGGGCCGGCGGCGTCGGTCCGAGCGGCTGGGCGATGACCAGGTCGATGCCCCCGGCCATGCCGACGATGCCCGCCACCATGACGAGGTGGGCGTATACCGGTCCGATACCGAGGCGGGCCGGGGTCCGGGCCACCCTGAACGCTGCGGAGAGAACCTCGCCGGCGCGGTAGATGTAGGTGCGCCAGATAAGTGCGGTCACGGCGACCGACATGACGAATGCCGCGACCCGGGCGGGTGTGAAGCCGTGGGAGTCGAGTGCCAGCCCACCGGCCATGGTCAGCACGCCCAGGGCGACGATGAAGAACTGCCGGTACCGTTCGGCGAGGTGCTCGGCCGAGGTCGGCGACTGCCAGGGGCCGACATGACCGGCCCACGGCAGCGGAATGTTCACCGCGAACACCGCGTACTCGACGGCTATCGCGAACGTCCAGAGCGCGGTACGAGCGGAGCCGTGCGTGAACGCCCCCGCGATCCACGGCCCGCTGGACACGAGGCCCGACCACAACGCCCGCACCACGGCACCCTGCAACTCATGGCCACGCATGAAGAACAGCAGGACGAGATACCGGCCGGGCTGGATCGCGACGTAGACGCCCGCGAAGATCAGTCCGTATTTGCCGAATGCCTGGGGAAGCGCGGTGGCCAGCACGAGGCTGGCGAGCAGGGTCGTCACCACCATCAGTTGCATCGGCAGCCACTGCGGGTCCAGTCGATTGGTGATCCAGGTGGTGACCAGCCATACGCGCCACAGGGCGAGCAACAGGATGAGGGTGTGGAAGGCGCCGCTCCAATCCAGGTGCTGGACCAGGCCGCGCGAGACCTGGAGGAGCGCGAAAACGAACGCCAGGTCGAAGAACAGCTCCAGAAAGGTTGCCCGCTCCGGAGTATCCGGGCTACGCAGCGGCGCTCTCTTCGCCATCATCGACTTGCCTTCTCTGGCCGCCTCGTCTCGGTCTTGACGTAGTCGTACCATGCCGCGGACCCGCCGGCCGCCCAGTTCGGCCCGGTGAGGTACGCAGCAGCTCTGGCGCAACAGCAACTGCACCGGCTCCCCGTGGGTGCTGCCCAACGGGTACGCCAAGGAGGACATGGGGGCGGCCTACTGGTCCGTCGGCGGATATCCGTAAGCCGCGCAGGCCAGGGCCGGTGCCCGAGCGGCCCCGCCCGCCCTGGGCGGTGGCCGCCCGGGCCACGGGCGAACCGGTGAACGGCCGGCGGACCCGGCCGCGACCTCGACCCTCCCCCGTGGCGGGCCGGGGTCGGGCCGGCCAGGTCCGCCGGTACGCCGGTCAGGTCCGCCCGTACGGGTCGGATCGCCACGATGCGGCGGCGGCCCTGCCCGACCCACATCCCCGGTACCGGCGGGCGGCGCTCAGTCCCGTCGCGCGCCGCCGTGCGCCGCGGGTGAGCGCGGCATCTGGGCGATCACGTCGTCCCACAACTCCTCGGGCAGGTTGTGGCCCATCCCCGGGTAGAGCACGAAGCGCGCCCCCGGGATCTGCGCGGCCAGGTCGCGCCCGGCGCGCGGGTCGAACAGCGGGTCGTCGGCGCCCGAGACGACCACCGTCGGCGCGGTGATCCCGGACAGCTTCGGCAGCTTCACGGCCCGGCCGGCGGCGAGGTGCCGCTGGGTGGTACGCGGGTCGCGCGGGGCGCGGGCCTGGCTGACGGTCGCGGCCTCGCGCGCCCACTCCTCCGGGAAGGGGAAGCCGGGCGAGCTGATCGCGCGGTAGATCGCCACCAGGTTGTCGATCTCCTGCTCCGGGGTGGTGGGCTTCGGCAGCTTGCGGAACTCGCGGAAGATGCCGAAGCGCACGTAGCGCAGCGTGCGCAGCGGCCCCGCCGTGGCCGGGCCGCCCATGCAGAGGGTGAGGCTGCGCACCCGCTCGGGGTGCAGCAGCGCCATGCCCTGGGCGAGCGCCGCCCCGAGCGAGCCGCCCATCACGTGCGCGTCGGTCCAGCCGAGCGCGTCCATGACGGCGAGGCCGTCGCCGATCATGTCCTTCACGGTGTAGAGCGGCCGGGTGCCGCCGAGCAGCGCGCGCCACGGGCCGCCGTCGGCCGGTTCGGGAAAGCGCGTGGACAGCCCCGTGTCGCGGTTGTCGAACCGGGCCACGTGGTAGCCCGCGGCGACGAGCCGCTCGCAGAAGGCGTCGGGCCACCAGACCATCTGGAAGTCCAGCCCCATGATCAGCAGCAGCGGCTCGCCGGTCTCGCCGAACGTCTCGTACGCGATGGTGGCGTCGCCGTTACGGGCGTACTCGATGGCCATGTCGCTCCCCCCAGACGTTTTTTCATGCGACTGCATGATAACCGTACGGAGTCGCACGTGTCAATGCGGTCGCATTGTGTACCGTCGGGGTCGTGCCGAAGCAGGTCGATCACGAGCAGCGCCGACGCCTCCTCGCCGAGGCCGTCTTCACGGTCATCGGCACGCGCGGGTTCGAGGCGGTGAGCCTGCGCGACGTCGCCGAACAGGCGGGCGTGTCGATGGGCACGGTGCAGTACTACTTCCCGACCAAGCAGGAGATGCTGCTCTTCGCCCTCGCCCACATGCGCGAACGGGTGCTGGCCCGGCTCCAGGCCGCCGTCGCCGCGCTGCCCGACCCCACCCGCCGCGACCTGGTCCGCGCCGCCACCGCGGTGATGCTCCCGGTCGACGCCCCCGGTCGCGAGGAGGCGTGCGTGAACATCGCCTTCTTCTCCGCCGCGACCGTCACACCGGCCTACGCCGAGCAGCTGCGCGACGGGTACGGGCGCATCCTCACGGTGTCGGTCGCCAACTTCCGGGAGGCGGCCCGACGGGGCGAGCTGCGCGACGGGGTCGATCCCGACCGCGAGGCGCCCGCGCTGTACTTCCTCACCCAGGGCCTGGTCGGGCCGGTTCTCATCGGCCTGTACCGCCCGGAGGAGGCCCTGGCGCTCGTCGACGCCCAGCTCGACCGGGTGTTCCGCTAGGCCGGGTCGCGTTTCGCTAGGCCGGGTCGCGTTTCGCTAGGCCGGGTCGCGTTTCGTCAGAGCGTGCCTCGCGCCCGGCGGTTCACGCCACGAGCAGCCGGAGGCCGAGTTCTGCCGCGTCGAGCGCGACGAGCCCGCGGTTGCGCTCGGCCCAGCGGCCGGAGGAGAGATCGTCGTGGAGCGCGTCCACCGCCCGCCGTTCGGCCTCCGGCCCGACCCTGGTCCACACCGACACCGCCCGGCGCACATGCTCGTCCAGGTACGCCTCGGGCCGGCGCCAGTACGCCTCGAAGAAGCCGTCGACGCAGTCCCACGGGACGAGCACCGGCTCCGCGCGGCCCCCGATCGCACCCGCGAGATCGGCCAACGAAGGCCACCCGACGAGAAGGTCGGCGAATTCAGGCAGGTAGTCGCGGGTGAGCCAGAACCGCTGACGCCAACCGGTGCCATCGGCGTCGTACGTCAACACCACCACGCGGCGGGCCACCCGCCGCATCTCCCGCAGCCCGGCGATCGGGTCCGGCCAGTGGTGGACCGTGCTGACCGCCATCGCGGCGTCGAAGGACTGGTCCTCGAACGGCAGGCTCTCCGCCGCGGCCGCCACGCACGGCGCCGCGCCCGCGGGACGCTGCGCCCGCATGACCGCCGAGGGTTCCACCGCCGTGACGTCCCGGTCGGGGGGCTCGTACGAGCCGGTACCGGCCCCGACGTTCAGCACCGTCCGGGCGTCCCCGAGCGCGTCCCAGATGCGCGCGGCGATCCGCGGCTCCGTACGTCGCGTCGCCGGGTAGGCGGACCCGATGGTGTCGTACAGCCGCGCACCGAACATCTCCAGCTGCTCCTCCGGCGTCGTCCTGATCCCCATTGCCCGCGCCTCCAGTTCCCTGTCGATGGCCGTCACCATGGCGGCGGCGCGATCCCGCTGTTCCAGCAACAGGCCGCGCAGCCGGCGCAGGTGCGCGACCGCGTCGGTGGTCGGGTCGTCCACCAGATCCGCGATCTCGCGCAGTCCGAAACCCAACCGCCGGTAGGCGAGCACCTCCCGCAGGCGTTCCACATCCCCGGCGGAGTAGGCCCGGTGTCCGGCAGCGGTCCGCGTGGACGGCCGCAGGAGGCCGATCTCGTCGTAGTGGTGCAGCGTGCGGACGGTCACGTCGGTCAGCTCGGCCACCCGTCCCACGGTCAGGTGCTCCTCCACGACACCGACTATCTGGCATGACGCCACGTGAGGAGCAAGCCCTTCGGATCGGTTTCCGGGCGTCGGCGCGGGATGGGTTTTCCGCTCGTCGGTATGCCCGCGAGCACGTCCGCGGGCGTTCCGCCGATCGTGGCGGGAGCGTGCGCCCGGGGCCGGTCGGTGGTGGCAGCACGGGTTGCGGCGGTCGGCGATCATTGATCGGTGCTGAACCCCGTCGCGCCGCCCGTGGAACCGGGCACGTTCTCGTTGGCCACCCCGCCGCTCTTCGCCGCGCTGGCTTCGGCCCGCAGCGTCCTGATCGCCGGTGCGGGCGGCGGGTTCGACGTGTACGCGGGCCTGCCGCTGGCCCTGGCGCTGTGGCACGGCGGCGTGCGGGTACACCTGGCGAACCTGTCCTTCTCGGAACTCGAACTGATGGACCGTGACTCGTGGGTGGCGGAGCACGTCGCCGCCGTCACGCCGGACTCGGACACCCCGGACTGGTACTGCCCCGAGCACACGCTCGCCCGGTGGCTGGCGGCCCACGACCTGCCGTCGACGGTGTACGCCTTTCCCCCGCTCGGCGTCCAGACGCTGCGCGACGCCTACCGGTACCTGACGGAACGCCTGGACATCGACGCGGTGGTGCTGGTCGACGGTGGTACCGACATCCTGCTGCGCGGCGACGAGAGCGCCCTCGGCACGCCGGTGGAGGACATCACCAGCCTCGCCGCCGTGGCGGCCCTCGACATCCCGGTGAAGCTGGTCACCTGTCTCGGTTTCGGTATCGACGCCTACGACGGCGTCAACCACGTCCAGGTGCTGGAGAACATCGCCGCGCTCGACCGCGTCGGCGGCTACCTCGGCGCGTTGTCCATCCCCGGCGCGAGCCGGGAAGCGATGCTGTACCGCGACGCCGTCGCCGACGCCCAGGCCGCGATCCCGGCGCGGCCGAGCATCGTCAACGGCCAGATCGCCGCCGCCATCAGCGGCGCGTTCGGGGACGTCCAGTTCACCCGGCGTACCAATGGCAGCTCGTTGTTCGTCAACCCGCTGATGGCGATGTACTTCACCGTCGACCTCGACAAGCTCGCCGCCCGATGCCTGTACCTCGACCGGATCGAGCACACCGTCGGCCGGCGTCAGGTGATCGGGCGCATCGAGGCGTTCCGGAACGAGATCTCCCCCCGGATCCCCCGCGCGTTCCCCCACTGAACGCCCGCACCGCCGCGCGGCGCCAGATCCTGCGGGCATCCGGCGACCAACGCGGAAATGTACCTTCGGCGGACCGCCTCCCTCCGGCGGGCGTGGCAACATCTGCCCGCGTGATCCTCAGTCCTAGCAGGGGTGAGACCTGTGACCACTGCCTCGCGGTCACGGTGTCGATTCAGGACGCCGAGCCGTGGTGCCCGCACTGTGAGTGGAACCTCGACCGCTACGAGCCGGCCCGCCGCCCGCCCGAGTTCGGCTGGCGGTGGATCGACCGGCGCACGCACCGGCTCGCGTACCGGCTGACCCGGGATCAGTTCGACGCGTTGGTGGCGGACGGCATCGACCGGCGCGGACCCGCCCTCGCGCGGGTCGTGACGATCGGGGCCTCGCTGCTGCTGCTCGTGGGTGTGGTACTGGTCGCCGCGTTCGGCGTGTGGCTGGTGGTCCACGACTTCCCATCGCTGACCATCCCGTTCGGCCTGGCCGCGCTCGGGCTGGCGGTCGTGCTACGGCCACGGTTCGGCCGGCTCGACGAGTCGGCGTACGTGCTCGACCGGGACCAGACGCCGTCACTGTTCGACCTGGTCGACGAGGTGGCGCGGGCGATCGGCGCGCCCGCGCCAGATGTTGTGGCCGTCAACGACGACTTCAACGCGTACGCGACCTCGATCGGGCTGCGCCGGGCCCGGGTGCTCTGCATCGGACTCCCCCTGTGGGGAGCCCTTCCGGCGCAGGAGCGGGTCGCGCTCCTCGGGCACGAGCTGGCCCACTTCGTGAACGGCGACGTACGGCGGCTGCTGCTCACCCAGCCGGCCTTCACCATGCTGGGGACGGCCGCCGACCTGGTCCGACCGGTCTCGACGTTTGCTCTGCCGCAGTCGGCCCTGATGGGCTGGGCCGGGGAGCTGCTGGCGGAGATCGTCCAGCGGGTCCTGGCACGGTTGCTCTTCACCGTCCACGTGGTGCTCGTCGCTGTCGGGCTACGCGACGCGCAGCGCGCCGAGTACCTGGCCGACGAGTTGGCCGCCGAGGCGGCGGGCTCGGCGGCGGCCGTGAACCTGCTGGACACCCTCCTGATCGGCGAGACCATGGAAATGGTGGTGCGCCGCGATGCCCGTGCCGGACACGGGCCCGACCAGTGGCGCAGGTCGTCGGAGCAGGCGCGGACCTCGGCCGGCCCGATCCTGCCGGCGCTACGTCAACTGTCCCTCCGTGACCAGGCATCGCTCTTCGCCACGCATCCCCCGCCGGGCCTACGCGCCCGCATGATCCAGGAACGGACCGCGCAGGGCCCCGCCGTGGCACTCGACCAGGCGCGTCTCGAACGAATCGACAGCGAACTGGCCAGGCACTACGACCGGACCGTACGGAACATAAGCTGGGGCGGTTGAGTTGGGTCGCCGGCATCGCGCGGAGCGCGGCGGGGACGTGTCGGATCCGAGGGAGGCACAGCCACCCCGGTTCCGGGGCACCCCGCCGGAGCAACCGTTGCCCGGAGGTTCCGTCAGCGAGGCCGCGCTGGTCGGGAACACCGTACGAAAATCCCCGCCGCGCGATCCGGACACGGTCTACCGCGACGTGGGTGGCCAGCGACTGCCCGTGGCCTTCATCGACTGGGACATGGCCGCACCGGGCGAGCGAATCCACGACGTCGCACACGTCTGCTGGCAGTACGTCGGCCTGGGCCCCGCTGTCCGGGACGCCGTGGCGGCGGCGAGGCTCGTACGGCTCGTCGCCGACGCCTACCGCCTGGCGGACCGGTCCGCCCTGGTCGACACGATCCTGTGGTGGCAGGACCGGTGCTGGCGCGGCATCGAGGCCGCAGCCCGGGCCGGCGAACCCGCGCTGATCCGGCTGCACGAGCTCGGTACGGTGCAGGCCGTACGCGCGGCGTACGACTGGACCCACGACCACCGCGACCTGCTGCGCCGGGTGGTCACGTTGACGTAGCGAAACGTCCGTCCCTCTGGCCCGCACCTCGAAATCGGAGGGGTGTGGCCCCTCGGCAGCCAGTTCGCATCGGCCTCGGGCGGTACTCATCTCGGCGCCTCAGGATGTCGCTCGGCTTCCGATCCGGCTACGCTCAAGGTTCGCGGTCGGTCGGCCACGGGCCTCAAGCCGTTGGCCGATGGCTCGGGCTCCGGCTCGTCCGGCCAGTACATCGTGCCCATAGTGCTGCCCGTCAAGGCAGTGTCGGCAGAACGTCACCAGGCCATAGTTGACCAGGCGATAGTTGACGGGGGTCGGTGCCGGTCGGTACCCATCATGACTCACACCTGCCGGAGACGTCCGTGACGAGACCGCTGCCGGGCTCATCCCGGGATCCGCACGAGCCGGACGTCCACGTCGCGCCCGTCAAGCGCGAGGGCCAGCCCGCTCATCAGGTGGTCGCGCTGCAGCAGACGGTCGGCAACAGGGCTACGGCGGCCTTTCTTCTCGGGCAGACAACGGCGCACGGTCCGGTGGCTCAGCGGGCAGTCACGGTACAACGGTCCTGGCTCGGTGATCGGATCGCGTGGGTTCGGACCGCGATAGGCAGCGGCAACTGGCAGACCTCCGATCCGCCGGGCGCGTACTACGTGCTCAACGGGTTGTCCATGGATGACATGGTGCGACTGCTGCGCGCCCTGACCGCTGCCGAGCGCAAGACGCTCGCGGACAACCTCGAGGAGCATGGCGGGGGCTCGGACCGCCCACGGATACATCTCGCGATCACCAATGCGTCGGCTCCGCCGGCCGATGCCGCGTTCCGGGAGCGGTCCGAGAACCTGCTGTGGGCAATCCGCAGCGGCAACTTCAGTACTCCGCCGAACGCGGCCTTCCAGATCCTCGTCGCGGTGCCGGCGTCGCAGCGGTCCCGGGTGGTGTCGTCACTGAATCGTGATGCCCTCGACGCGCTGATCGACCATCGCGACGAAGCGGGTTCCGTGCCGGGCGCGGCCGCCGCGCTCATGGAAATTGATCGGCAGCGCGGCAAGCAGGGCCCCAGCAAACCCGAGCAACACCTGATCGACCTGGTCGAGGGTCGCGCGTGGAGCGAGTTCTTCCGCCAGTTCAACGGCATGCAAGAGTTCGATCAGTTACGGTTCCTCCGCGGGAACCAAGGCGTGATACCGCCCATACGCGACAACGTGCAGAAAGCGAACGGCATCGGCGATCCGGCCCGCATTCAGTACCTACTACAGCGAGCAACGACGCCCACCTCCCAGGACCTGTACGTCGATGCCATGGTGCACGCCTACTCCTGGCAGCCGAAGTACCTGGTCGAACATCCGATGGATCTTTCGCGCATCATCCGCTTCGGATCGCTGGTCGACATCGAAATCGACATAAACACGATTTCGGACGACGAGAGCGGCGAGGACGACGCCGAACGCCAGTACCGTGAGGCGAAGCCCGGCCCGGGCGGCCTGCTCTGGCCCGAGATCCGCAACCGCAGCACCTTGCCGGTGCTGTGGCAGGTCAAGCAGATGGTACGGCGGGAACAGGAAACGATCCTCGGCGACGAGGTGCTGACGCAGGGCATCTTCGTCGTGCAGTATCTACTTAACGTGGTATTCCCCATCGCCCAGTCCTCCGCCATCCGGTCGCTGTCAGCCCTGCGGAGCGCGCGCGTCACGGGCCGCTGGATGAGGGGCAGCCAGATGCTGAAACCCCCGACCGGGCCCGCAGCGCCCAGCGGTCGGGGGGTGTGGGACTTGCCAGCGCCGGCCCGTGGACGTGCCGTAGAGGGTCTCCTGAAGGCGCAACTGCCGGGAGAGAAGTTCTACGGCAACTTCCCGAACCTGGACCGGGCGGTATACAGCGCCGGCGGCGCGGAAGCCGATGCGATCGAGGTCGGGCAACTGAAAAGCTACGATGCCGTGAAGGGGTACAAAAAGCCCGGCGCCTTTTACAACAGCCTCATGAAGAACGCGGGCGAGCTCGGCGGGATGGGCGAGAGTCAGTGGAGCGGCGGCGGCAAGTCCGTCACGATCGGGAAGAACACCGTTCGCGTGCTCGACGTCGCACTGCCCGCCGACGAGGCTCTCCCCGCCGCCAACCAGACCCAACTCGATGCCGCCATCACCGGCGCGAAGAGCATCGGCGTGGAGATTCGCGTACATCGGATCAAATAGCGGCACCCGTGCCGGTCGGTTCGACGAACCTAGCCAACACCAGTGCCTTGAACACCTCGTCCCGTTCGGCAGCGGCGGAGCAGTTCCAGGTCCGCGTCCGCGTGCACAGACCCGAGATGCTCGACATCCCGCGAACCCCGCCGCCGGGAAGGCACGATCTGCACCGCTGGCGCTCCAGACGCCGCCCTCACCGTCCGCACGTACGCCATGACCGACACGACAAGCACCCGCTGAATCTGGTGCTGATGTTACGCACCGGCCCGGCGGAGGCGTTCGGGTGCCTGCGCCCGCAGCGCATCGCCGCCCGCCGGGGTGTCACCGTACAGTGCCAGTTCCCGGGCGTTGTACGCGGCCATCCACAAGCTGGCCGCCCAGGCGACCTCCTGCTCCACGGCCGTGAACGAGCGCCCTCGAATGGCAGGTGGCAGCGTACTCGGCTGGGGTTCGGTAGCCCAACGCCGAGTGACGGTGCCGCGTCTTGTACTCGTGTCTGAAGCCACCGATCACGGCCCGCGCTTCGAGTACGTTGGTCCAGGCGTTTCGGTTCAGGCACTCGCGGTTTCCCGCGTCGAGCTGTTCCAGTCCCCCGAAACCGACTGACGGAAAGGCATGGCGGCATGCGCAAGCTGGTCTACGGCATGAACCTGTCCCTGGACGGCTACGTCGCCGCGCCGGGCGACGACCTCGGCTGGAGTGCGCCGAGCGACGAGCTGTTTCAGTGGTGGCTCGACCAGGAGCGGGCGATCGGTCTGTTCCTGTACGGGCGCAGGCTGTGGGAGAACATGAGTTCCTACTGGCCGAACGGCGACCAGCAGCCAGGGGCCACCCCGGCGCAGGTCGAGTTCGCGCGGAACTGGCGGGATACGCCGAAGGTGGTGTTCTCTTCGACGGTCGACAAGGTTGACTGGAACACCCGTGTGGTCACCGGCGACGCGGTCGCGGAGATCACCCGGCTCAGGGCCGAGGACGGCGAGCCGATGAGGGTTGGTGGCGCGGGGCTCGCTGGCGCGGCGATGCGGGCCGGGCTGATCGACGAGTACGAGATCGTGACCCATCCGGTGCTGGTGGGCGGCGGCACACCGTTCTTCACCGCAGTGGACAGCTGGGTGAACCTGAACCTGGTGGAGACGCGGACGTTTCCCGGCGGCGTGGTGCTGACCAGGTACGAGACGAGGCGGTGAGCGCGATTCCGCTGCTGGCTGTCGGAGGGAGCGGCAGCGTGCCCCCGAGAAAGGTCGAGCTGGGTCCGGAGCCGCGGCGACACGGGTGGGTGCCCAGTACCTGAGGTCGGCGACCACAAGCAGCGCAGATCCGCGACCGCATCCGACGTCCCCGGGGTTCTACTCGGTGAACTCGGTCACGGGCAACGCCTTGTCCAGCCGGCCGGCGGCCAGGTCGTCGTGGCGGATCACGAAACTCCCGTAATAGAACTCGTCGGCCAGGGGAAAGCGGGCGAGCGACATCCACTCACTCGTCAGCCGGTGCTTTTCCTTCTCCACATGGGAATACCACTTCGCCACGGGGATGACGATCTCGCCGGCCTTTTCGCGCCCCGCGAGGGTCTGCTCCGCAATGCTCGTGATCACCTCGTCGTTGAGATACCCGCCGATGTAGGCGCTGGCGAGCCATTCGTCAGGCGGCCAGACATCGTGGGCCAGAGCGCGGAGTTCGTCCAGGTGTGGCATGTCACGGGCCAGATCACGGGCCAACTGCTGCTGGAAGGGCGACAGGTCGTCCTCGTCCCCGTCATCCTCGTCGAGCGGCGCGAACCACTGGGGCAGTTCCGCGAAGAGCGTGGCGCTGACGTCGTACTGCTCGCCGACGAACTCCGAGTGCGGGGGTTCCACGACCTCGGTATCGGTGCCGGCCGGTACGTACAGGACTCGCGCTCCCTGCTCCCCGGCGGCACCGGCCAGGTGGTCGTGCTCGTGGCGCAGGAAGAACAGCAGCGAGCCGTCCGCCGGTAGGCCGAAGCCGTCGACCCTCGGCAGAGCCGCGCAGTCGACGGAGAAGACGAACGGCAACGGACCGAGCTGATCGGACGGCCAGTCCTCGTTCACCGGCAGCCGGGGCGCCCCACCGAACTGTCCGACCGGAGCGCCTCCGGGCCCTCCGCTCAGCCGGATCGACAACCGGAGGTGCTGGACGAACCTGTCAATCTCGTCGTCCGGGACGCCCAGGGCGAGCGCCGCGGGACGAAACCGCCCCTGATGATCCATCGCTCAGCATGATGCCATGAACGCGGCGACGTGAGGGCGCGTCCATGGAAGCCGGTGGGCTGGCCCTGGCCGGTTCGCGGCGTTGGACGGTCTGGCTATGCCGTGACGACAACCCCACCGATGCCCGTACGGCCGGCCCGGGTGCCTACGAGTTCGACCGTCACGCCAGCGCGGACGCGTTCCCCGAAGACGTCGACGATGGCGTCCGTGACCCCGGAGACCAGGCGGGCGACGATCTCGTCGGCGTCGGGTCGGCTGAACGCGGCTTCCTTGATGCCGAACGTGACGCTGGGTGAGGGCGCCTCTGCCGGCACGCCGCCGATGCCCCATCGGTTGGACGGCAGGCCGATCAGCTGCACGACCGCGATGCTCCGGGCCCATTCCCCGTAGACCGCGACGACCGCGTCGGTCAGCTTCGCGATCAGCGCGGTCTCGCGTCCGGCCAGGTCGTTCTCCAGTACGTGGACGCTGAGGTGGGGCATACGATCCTCCGGGAACAGGGTTGATGGCAAATTAGCTTTGAGAGCAAAGGTATTTGGAGGGTGGGTGGATGTCAACGCCCAACACCACGGACGACACGGTCAGGGAGCTGCTCCTGGTGATGCCGAGGCTGGTCGGCAGGATCAAACGCCTGCCGTTGCCGGAGGAGTTGCGGTCGCTCGACCTGGCACCGAGGCACCTGTCGATGCTGTCCCTGCTCCTGCTCGACGGCCCCCTGACCGTCTCTGAGCTGGCCGGGATGCTCGGTGTGGCACCGACCACCGTGAGCCTGATCGTGAGCGACCTGAGCCGCAAGGGTGTCCTGGTGCGGCGCGAGGACGACGCCGACCGCCGCCGACGCATCGTCGACATCAGCCCGGAGAGCCGCCCCGCCATCGCCCAATGGCTCTCTCCGGGTGCCCACGCGTGGCGACACGCCCTCGACCCGCTGAGCCCAGCTCAACAACGGAGCTTCGTCGACACCCTGCTCAGGTACGAGGCAGCGGTCTCCGCCGCGAGACAGGCGACACCGGAGCACGGTTAGCGGCCATAGCTGGAGCGGGCGGTCGAACCCGGGCGGGAGAACAAGACTGTTTCCCCGAGGGCCACGCGGCTAGCGTCCGGAGTGTGAACGGTGAAGTGATCATCCTGACCGGCCCGCCGGCCGCGGGGAAGACAACGGTGGCTGAGCTGCTCGCTGTCGACGCGAGCGTCCCGACAGTCCACCTAGCGACCGACTGGTTCTACCGCTCGATCCGCACCGGATTCGTTCTTCCGTTCCTGCCCGAGGCACAGCGGCAGAACGAGGTGGTCGTCGAAGCGATCGTCGGAAGCGTCGCGACGTTCGCGCGCGGCGGCTACGACGTCGTGGTCGATGGAATCGTCGGACCGTGGTTCCTACCACCGTTTCGGGCGGTCTCGGCACACGACAACCTGGTGATGTCCTACGTCGTCCTCAGACCCGACCTGGACACGACGCTGTCGCGCGCGAAACAGCGCGTCGGCCACGAACTGAAGGACGTCGACGCAATCACCGGCCTGCACGCCGCATTCGGACACCTCGGAAATCTCGAGCACCACGCGATCGACACCGGGGACCTCGACGCGCAACGGACGGCAGCTGAAGTTCGGCGCGTCCTCGCCTCAGGCGAATACCGGCTCAGGTGAGTTCGGCGAGTCGCGGTCCGCGCGGCAACCGGCCCGGATGCCGTCCGCGCCGTCGCCACCGGACTGGACTCGCTGGATGTCGAGGCACTGCGCTCCCGGTACGACCCGGATGCGATGGCGACGGCCAAGACCTACCCCCTCGGCTGGGCCAACTACGGCGCCGCGCTCGACAACCTCGTCGCGCACTTCGTCGAGCTGCGCCGGTTCTATCGGACCGCGGCCGACAACGGCCGGGCGGCGCTCCTCGCCATCACCTGACGCACGTGAGCGGGTCCGGCGAGGACGTAACCCACACCTGGCCTTGCTGCGGCCTCCCCCGGCGAACATCGCCCGGCGCCAACCAGCCCACGCCCGGCGGCGGGTACGGTGCCGGTGCCACCGGCGCCAGGAGGCCCGCTCCCGCGCCTGTTACCGATGCGCCGGGGGCTCAGGCGAAGTCGGGATGGTCGAGGTCGACCGTCACCGCGTTGCCCAGGTTGTTCGTGAACGTGGCCGTAGAGCCGCGCACCTCCGCCTTTTCGAACGGGTTGGAGTCGGTCAGCGTCACAATCCACATCAGGTTTCGGTCCTTGTCCAACCGGGCGAAGAAGCCTTCGGAACCGTGGGCTCCATCACCGCCGCAGACGTAACCCGAGCCGTCTGGTACGGGCACGTCTGCGCCGCGGAGGATGTCGATCTGAGTTACGTTGTCGGGGTCCTCGCCCAGCATGGCGTCAAGAGCGAGCGGCGGTCCGAGTTCGAACCCGTCCAACCGTGCGCCGCCACTCAGTTCGACGGCGCGCGCGGAGCCGTCCGCCCGGTAGAGGCCGTCCCGCCCCGGCGCGAGGCCCTCGGCCCACAGTTGAACGATCCTGCTAGGCATCTCTTGCCCGCCCTTGTATTCCGCTTGGCAGCTCGCATCCGGCCGACCGCAGGTTATCGCGGGCTGCCGTCTCGTGGACGTACCCCGGCTGGCATGCTCGTGGCGTGGGAGTGCTCTACGACTACTTCGTTGCTTCCTCGGACGACGAGGCGGCCGCCACGATCGACCTGCCGGGCGGTCCGGGCGGACCGTTGCCGCCGTTGCCGATGCCGCCGCGTGAGATCGTCGCCAGGTACGGGCAGGAGGGTCTACGTCGGTTCCTCAGGCCGGTGGCCCGCAGGTCCGCGAGCGGGGCCCCGGCCATCTTCTCGGCGAGTTCGCCGTCTTGGCCCGAGAAGCCCGTACGCGGGAAGCCCACCTCTACTGCTGGGTCTGCGTCTGATCCGTCCGCGCCGTCCGCGCGTGATCGGGAGCCCCGGCGGTTGGCCAGGGAGCAACTGTCCGAGGTGCCGCAGACCAGCCCGCATCGCCGGAGGTGCCTACCTGTCCCGATCGCCCGGTTCCACCACCACCGCGCGAGCTACAGCAGAGAGCGCGGCGATGCCGTCGCTGAGGGCTCGTCGGCCCTCGGCGGTGATGCGGGCCCACGACGGCAGTTCGTCGGAATCCTCCGGTGGACCGGCGGTGATCAGGTCTTCGTGGGCCATTCTGGCGAGCTTGCGAACGGCGGTCGCTACCCTTCTGCCCGCGATCAGTCGCAGTTCGTCGGCGTCGGCTCGACCGTCACGGGCGAGCACGGCGAGCAGCCGCAGTTCGATGTCGTCCAGCAGGCGGGTGACCACGTCGACGAACAGCCGGGTGTTGTGGCGCGGCTCGACCGCGACGACCGCCGCGGAGCTGTCGGCCAGGTTCAGCACGAACACGTCGCGGTTGCCGCCGAGGATTGCCGGCAGGTCGTCCGTGTCGCCTCGGCGTCCGATTGACACCGACATGTTGTCCGCATCGCGGGTGTAGGAGCCGAACGGGCTGAGCAGGGAAATGCCTTGCCGGCGCAGCACGATCCCCCGGACGAACCCCAGCCGTAGAGTCCCGGTCAGCTCGACCGCACCCCGATCGCCACGCCAGAGCGACAGCTCGGTCGGTGACACCGCCACCGTCACCCGATCGCGCGGGGCGAACGTACCGAACGATGTACAGGCCAGGCATTCGCACGAGCCTGGTTCGGACCCTCTCCGCCTCGGGTGCAGGACGTACGAGGTGTGGATGGGAAGAGCCGCCAGGGGCAGCCCGACCGCCTGCGGCACGTGCACCGCCGCGGCCGTCAGCGTCGACAGGCGCCGGCGGCCGCCGATGTCGATCAGCCACAGCAGTGCCAGCGCCACGAGGACGACCACGGTGACGACGGCCGCCCAGGCCGGCATCAGCGCCGACGCGCAGACCAGGAGCAACACGGCGGTCGCGGCCGCGCCGAGCGCGCCGATGACCGGCGGTCCGGGACGCAGGGAGAGCTTCACTCCTCGCGCTGCCAGGTAGGTACCGACGGCGACGCCCACGAAAAGGCCCGAAGCGAGATATTCCATGACGCCCCCATCCCAACGCCGTCATGGTATTCGTGCGCACCCGTGCGGTGACTCGGGCGGCCGACCTATCCGTTCGTCCACGACCATGACGCCGCTCGAGCATGGGCCAGCTACGGACTGTGATCACCTCGGCCGGCAGTACCCATTGACAGCGGTGGCTGAGCGCCTGGATGGGCGTCTGCGCCACTTCGTTGGCCGAGCCAACCGACCCGGGGCAATACCCGGGACCGGCACCACCACAATGTCGGGCACGTGGCTCCACGACCGAGCCAGATCATGATTGCGACGGGCGGACCATGAACAGCTCCGACACGACGACCCTGTGGCGGCCCACCGGGCAGGCCGAACTCGACCTCGTTGCGGCATCGGGGTGGCTGGCCTGGCCACCACGCCTGCCGGAGCAGCCGATTTTCTACCCCGTGCTCAATCGCTGGTACGCCACGAAGATAGCCCGGGAGTGGAACGTTCCCGCGGAGGGCATCGGCTACGTGACGCGGTTCGACGTCCAACGTTCGTACCTGGACCGTTACGAGGTTCACCAGGCCGGCGGCCGCGACGTACTGGAGTACTGGATTCCCGCGGAAGAACTCGACGACCTCAACGACCACATTGTCGGCGCGATCGTCGAGGAAGCCTGTTATCGCGGGCCGGTGACCGACCAGGAGTTCACCGAGGCCGACCGGGCTTTGGGGCGAGAGCTGCCTGCCGCATGGCGAAGCTACCTCCAGAGCGAGTCGTGGTTTCAGCGGGGCTGGATGACGAGCGGCGCCTACGTCCAGCTGAATTCGCCGCGCGAGATGCTCGAGCTGCATGACGCATGGGACGAAGGCACCGACGCGCACCCCGGCGTCGCGATCATCGGCGGCGACGGCTCCCGTGAACAGCTCGTGCTCGACCTGCGCAGCGACCCCGCACCCGTGCTGTTGGCGGACGTCTCAAGCGACGGATGGAACAGCGCGATCCGGCAGGCCGACGACGTCAGCCAGCTCATCGGCCGCATCGAGGCGGGCACCTTCGAGTTCGACTTTGGAGAAGAGCGAGGGTGGTGATCAAGCTTGCCCGCGCGAGAGGATCACGCGATGTGGGTGAGCCGTCGGGGCGAAGCAACGGGAGAACCGACATCCGAGCAGGTGGAGCAGTGGCACCGGCGGATGTCCCCGCCGGAGAACGAGATCCCGGCCAGCGTCGGGCTGGCGGTCCTACTCGGCCGAACGGACGACGTGGCGGTCGGCATCACCCAGGTCGAGGCGTTCTCGACGGGTTTTCGGTTCGCGTTGGCCGTCCGGGTGCGCCAGCCACGACCGGAACTCGCCCGCGCCCCGGTCGCCGTCTGGATCGCATGATGATGCCAGCCGCCCTCACCCTGGCCCACCCACGCCGCCGCAGCCAGAGAAGCAGGAGACGGGTCGTCTCGGCCGTCCTGGTCGGAACACCTCCGCACCTCAAGGAAGATCGATATTGACGGCCGCGATGCAGGCCCGCAGTACCGTTTCGAGCAGATCACGGCTGATCTGTTCGTACTCCTGCCGTACTCCGCCATCAGCGAACCCGAGGTCGTTCCACGACCCCATGCCCCCGAACACCCAGGCCGCCAGCGCCCTGTCGGCCAGGCGGGGACCATCAGCATCGGGCCACGACACCGGAAACAGGTCCCGAGGGCGCCCAGCGCGCGGAGTCGCGTCCCGCGCCGGTTGCCGGCGAGCCTCGGCGAACACCCGCGCCCACGTTGGTAACTGCTGCCGGACGGCGAACTCGGTGGCCTTCTCCAGCGCTTGGTCCAACTCGTGGCTGGCCGTGCCCATGCCGACCCGCGCCGGGACGACCGGCCGAGGCTGGGAGACGTAGTTGGCGATCAAAATCTGGGCGCCGTCGGCCACCCGCGCGCCAGCACTCCACTGCGACTTCCACAGGCGACTGCCAGCCGAGCCGGTGCCCAACAGCCCGATCGGTACGCCGCCCACGAACCCCGCGCTCGCCGGCGCGGGCAGCCCGCCGGGCCAGTCGGCGGCCCCGAGGTCCGCAACGGCGAACCACAGCCGGTCTACCCCGTCGTCGGCCAAACGATCAACCCACGCCTCTACGCCCACCACCGAGTCGAACGCAACCAGATCCGCGAATTGTGGAAGGCCGAGCAGACCATCCGCCCGGGAGAGGCCGCCGCGCGATTGCGCGAGCCCCATCGTGACGTGCGTCGCGATGGCTAGGCACTGGGCCAGTTCACCGTTCATGGACGCGCAGCATAACCAAAACGAGCGCGCCGGCTGGCGCTCGAGCCTGTGCGATGGGGTCGAACGCACCGGACGCGTCGGCCCGGCCGAGAAGCGCTCGCCGTCCGGCCCAGTAGACGGTACCGGCCATGCCGCCCCACGGGCACGCGGGGCGACTCGACCCGGCGGCTCAGAGCGCCGAGCGCGGTTTCGGCGTCACCAGGCCGGTCTCGTACGCGGTGATCACCAGCTGCGCCCGGTCCCGCGCGCCGAGCTTGCTGAGCAGGCGCCCGACGTGGGTCTTCACGGTGCCGAGCGTCACGTGCAGCTCCTGCGCGATCTCCGCGTTGGACCGTCCGCGGGCGATCAGGCCCAGCACCTCGCGCTCCCGCCCGGTGATGGCCTCCAGCCCGGCCCGCGCGCCGGCCCGACCGGCGAACGTGGCGATCAGCCGCCGGGTGACCCGCGGTGCCAACAGCTCCTCCCCCGAGGCGACCACCCGGATGCCGGCCAGCAGCTCGGCGGCCGTCACGTCCTTGACCAGGAACCCGCTGGCGCCCGCCCGCAGGGCGGCGTAGACGTACTCGTTCAGGTCGAAGGTGGTGAGGATGAGCACCCGTACGGAGCCGGTCTCCGGCCCCGCGCAGATCTGTCGGGTCGCCTCGATGCCGTCCAGCTCCGGCATCCGTACGTCCATCAGCACCACGTCGGGCCGCCGCCGCCGGGCCAGCCGTACCGCCTCGGCGCCGGTGCCGGCCTCCCCCACCGCGGCGAAGCCCGGCGACACCTCCAGCAGGGCCCGGAAGCTCTCCCGCATGAGCGCGTGGTCGTCGGCGAGCAGCACCCGGATGTCCGGCACGGACGGGTCGGACGGCCGGTCCGGGGTGGACGGGTCGGCGGTCACGCCGCCTCCTCCGCCGTCGCGTACGGGATCTCGGCGACCACCCGGAAGCCGCCCTCCGGCCGCGGCCCGGCGCTGAGGGTGCCCCCGTACGTCGACACCCGCTCGCGCATGCCGATGAGGCCGCGCCCGGCGGGTCGCCGGCCGGACGGCCGGTGCGCGCGACCGTCGTCCAGGACCTCGATGCGCACCCGGGCGTCCCGGACCCGCACCGTCACCCGGCAGTGGCCGGCCCGCGCGTGCCGCACCACGTTGGTGAGCGACTCCTGGACGATCCGGAAGACGGTGAGGTCGACCGCCTGCGGCAGGTCGTCGGCGCCGTCCAGGCTCAGCTCCACCCGCAGCCCGGCGGAGCGCAGCCGGTCGGCGAGGTCGGGCAGGTCGGCGGTGCCGGGCGCCGGACCGAGTTCGGCGGCCGGGTCGGTCTCCGCGCGCAGCACGTCGAGCAGCCGCCGGATCTCGGTGAGCGCGGCTCGGCTGGTCCGCTCGATGGTCACCAGGGCGGCCCGGGTCTCCGCCGGCCGCTGCTCGGCGATGTGGTTGGCCACGGTGGCCTTCACCGCGATCAGGCTCATGCTGTGCCCGACGATGTCGTGCAGTTCCCGGGCGATCCGCAGCCGCTCGGCCGCGACCGCGTCGCGCGCGAGTTGGCGGGCGAGGTCGGCCTGGACCGCCCGGCGCCAGCGGACCACCCGGCCGATCGCCCAGGCGGCGGCCACCGCCACCGCCGCCATGCCCAGCTCCACCTGCCACCACAGCGGCGCCTCGCTGGCCGGCGCGTCGACCGGATCGATGCCCAACCGCTGGTAGAGCCACGGAATGGTGGCCGCCGGCGCGGCCAGGCCGCTGGCGAGGGCGACCGCCGCGCCGACGGGGCCCGACGCGGTGGCCGCCGTGTAGCCCGCCAGCGTGACCGGCAGGTAGGTCACCCAGATGACCCCGGGCCCCACGACGCCGAACGCGGTGGCCACCGCGGCGGCCACCGTCACGCCGGCGAAGACCGGCAACGGCCACCGCCGGCGGACCGCCACCGGCAGACCCACCGCCGCGGCCGCCAGCCACGCCACCCACGCCGGCCCGGCGAAGGGCGGACCCGGCGGTTCGAGCGTGGCGTGGGCCGCGAGAGACACCAGTACGGTGGCGGTCACACCGTCCACCACGGTGCCGCGTACGTCGAATCCGAACCGCCTGGAACGCACGCGCCCACGCTATATCGACGGGCACGGGTACGCGTCTGACCGTGGTATGACGCGCTCTTCCTGCCCCGGTCAGACGCGCGGGAGCACCCGCCCCCGGCATCGTCTTCCCATGATTGTCGTGAGGGAGCTGACCAAACGGTACGGGCCGACGCTCGCGCTCGACCGGCTGTCGTTCGAGGTCCGGCCGGGAGCCGTGACGGGGTTTCTCGGTCCGAACGGGGCGGGCAAGTCCACCGCCCTCCGCGTCATCCTGGGCCTGCACCACCCGACCTCCGGCGAGGCGCTGGTCGGCGGTCGCCGGTACGACCGGATCCGCCGCCCGATGCGCGAGGTGGGCGCGGTGCTCGACGCCGACGCCGCGCATCCGGGTCGTACGGCCTTCCACCACCTCGCCTGCCTGGCCCGCGCCAACGGCATCGGCGCGGCCCGGGTGACGGCGGTGCTGGAGCGGGTCGGCCTGGCGGGCGTGGCGCACCGGCGGGTGGGCGGGTTCTCGCTCGGCATGCGGCAACGCCTCGGCATCGCCGGTGCGCTGATCGGCGACCCGGCCGTGGTCCTGCTCGACGAGCCGGTCAACGGGCTGGACGCCACCGGCATCCGGTGGATCCGCTCGACCCTCCGGTCGCTGGCCGCGGAGGGCCGCACCGTGCTGCTCTCCAGCCATCTGATGAGCGAGATGGCGCTCACCGTCGACCACGTACTGATCATCGGCCGGGGCCGGCTGATCGGGGAGACCTCGGTGGCGCGGATGCGCGACCGGTTCGCCCGGGACGTGCTCGTACGGTCGCCACGCGCGGACGAGCTCGCCCGCGTCCTCACCGGCCTCGGCGCGGCCGTCACGACCACCGGGGACGGCGCGCTCGTCGCGGTCGGCGTGGACGCGCCCACCATCGGCGACGCCGCCGCGGCGGCGTCGATCCCCGTCCACGGGCTGACGCCGCGCAGCGCCACGCTCGAGGACGTGTACCTGGAGATGACCAGCGGGGCGGTCGAGTACCGGGCCGCCGCGGAGAGGACGGCCCGGCCATGACCACACCGCGGAACCGCCCGGCCACGGCGGCGGAGACCGGCAGCACGGCGGAGACCGGCGACACGGCCACCCCGGAGGTGCCGCGCTTGCGGGTGTTCCGGGACGCGGTGGCCGCCGAGTGGATGAAGCTGCGGACCCTGCGGTCGACGTACGCGTTCGTCGCCGGCGGCGCGGCGGCGACCCTGCTCGGGATGCTCATCCTGTTCCTGCTGGTCCGCGCCTTCGACCAGGCGACCACGGCCGAGCAGGCGAACTACGAGACGGCCGACCCGACCGTGGTGGTCATGCCGTTCGTGGAGTTCTTCCTCGGGTCGATCGGCGCCATGCTGGTCACGAGCGAGTTCACCACGGGCGCCATCGGCCCGGGGCTGCTGGCCGTACCGCAGCGCCGGCTGCTGCTCGGCGCCAAGGCCACGGTCGCCGGCGCGGTGGGCCTGTGCGGCGGGTTGTTGTTCGCGCTGCTCTCCTTCGCCGGGGCGCGCCTGTTGCTCGGCGACCGCCCGGCGCCGCTGAGCCCCTGGCAGAGCTGGACGGACGCGATGCCGACCGTCCTCTGCGCGGCGCTCGTCGTGGCGGTCACCGGCACCGTGGCGCTGGGGCTGGGCGCCGTGCTGCGCTCGACCGCCTCGACGCTGCTGACCCTGGGCGGCCTCGTCCTGGTGGCGCCGGTCTTCGCGCACTTCCTGCCGACGGCGTGGCAGCTGCGTTTCGGTTCGGTCCTGCTGCCGAACCTGACGCCGCAGCTGGCCGGCTCCGACCACCCGTACCTGCTCACGCGGGGCGGCGCGGTCGCCGTGGCGGTCGCGTACGTGGTCGTGGCGCTCGGCGCGGGGGCGCTCAGCTTCGACCGCCGCGACGCCTCCTGACCCGGCGCCTCCCTACCCGGCGGTTTCTGACCCGGCGCCGGGTCAGGCGCGTGGCGTGATTGTGTACGGGTGGAGGTCGGCGGCGACCGAGGCGGTACCGAAGTAGTTGTATCCGATCTGGTAGACGAATCCCTGCTCGCCGACGGCCGCGTCGTCCGTGAACGTGATTCTCAAGGTCGCCGTGTACGCGTCCCCGGGCTGGAGGCTCGGGTAGCCGACGGCGTAGAACCAGTAGTAGCCGTTGGACGGCCCGGCCACCCGGGTCCACTGCGCGCCGTCGAGCCGCTCGACGACGACCTCGGAGGCGTCGCTGGCGCGGAACATGGCCAGGGCCGGCCGCAAAAGCGGGTACGGCAGCGGCGTGGTGTTGGTGAGCGTCGCCGTGACGACGGCCGGGGTCCCCACCGGAAGCCGCTCCGGCCATCCGGCCAGCTCGGCCCGGGGCTCCACCATCGTCATCCGGTCCGGCTCGGGGTCGGTCGCGAACACCGCGCCGGTGGAGCTGTCCAGCGCCTCGGCGTCGACGAGCGCCGTCACCTCGTCGACGTGCGGGGCGGTGCTGGTCGGCCTGGTGGCAACCCGCAGGCGGATCGTCGTGGTCTCGTCGGCGCGCACCGTGAGCAGGTCCGGCGTGGTGGCGACGAGGGTGTCACCCCGGGTCTCGTAACTCATCTGGCGCTGCTGGACACCGAACTCGTAGGTCAGGACCAGCGTGGCGGCGAGCGGTCGCGTGGCGCTGCCGGCCACCGGCGTGACGGTCAACCGCAGCCTCGCGAGGTGGTCGGTGCCGCCGGTGTTCACGACCCGTACCGGAACGTCGATCGGGTTCTGGCCGGCGCCGACGACGGCCGGCGCGGTGGTGTCGACGGACGGGCCGGCGGTGGCCGCACCGGCCGGGTCGGCTGGCAGCGCGACGGCGCTGGTCAGCAGCAGAGCCGCTGTCGCGGCGCGCGAAAGCGAGAAACGCATGTCGGTGAACCCCCGTGACAGTAGGTGCGCTACGGGGGGAGCGTATCGACGCCGGTCGCGGTCCACTACCTCTTGTCGCGTCTCCGTCACCGGCTCGGGGCGCGGGCGGCTCAGGCGGAGGCGTCCTCGTCCCGGGCCGGCGCCGGACTCGCTCCGCCTCCGCTCAGTGGTGACGGCGGGCTCAATGGTGGTACCGGTGCCGCCGGTGGTGGCGGCCGAGAGGCGGGACGGGCATCGGAGGCGGGGCAGGCATCGGGGGCGGGGCCGGTCGGGGCGGAAACGCGACCGGCGGAGGGTAGGGCACGCGCTGGCCGGGCGGCGGCGGATACGGGGCGCCGTACCCGGGCGGCGGGTAGGGCACGCGGTACCCGGGTGGTGGCGAAGGATGAGGAGCGAGCCGGGGGCGCCGCTCCTGGCGGGCCAGCCGGGCGTCCCGGAAGTACCGGGAGGAGGCCGGCAGGGCGAGCAGGACGACGGACCCGATCGTGAGCAGCAACGACGCGCCGGCCAGCGCCCGGGTCACGCCCGCGTACCAGGGGACGGGGTCGTAGACGCCGACCGTGAGCAGCGCGACGTCGAAACAGCCGGCGAGCCCGCCGACGACCCAGGTCAGCACCCGGGCCGGGTTCAGCCCCCGCCCGTCGAGCACGGCCAGCAGCAGGCAGACGGCGCCGAACACGATCGCCAGCAGCGCGAACACGACCAGGCCGAACGCGGCCAGCGCGCCCGCCGCGCCGTCGCCGGCCCGTTCGCTGTGGTACTGGCCGAACTCGGGCACGGCGAAGAACGCGCTGATCGCGGTGACCAGGGCGAGCGCGGCCACCCCGGCGAAGAGGTAGCTCGCCGCGAAGACGGTACCGGGGGCCGCCGGTGACGGCGGGGTGCTGGTGGTGGTGCTCATCGGTCAGGCCCCGCTCGACGTGGTCCGCGCCCGGCGCCGGCGCAGCAGCAGGCCGCCGGCGAGCAGCCAGGCGACGAGGGGCAGCGGCGCGAGCGCGTAGAACAGGGGGTTCGAGGTCGCCGGCGCGGGCCGGGCGAACGCCTCGGCGATGGGCTTGGCGGTGGTGAGGCCGCCCAGCCAGACCTCCCGCCCCTGGCCGACGGGACCGTGCAGCGAGTCGCCGACGGAGGCGGCCAGCGCGGGGTGTTGCCGGGCGAACGCGTCGGCGTCGACCCGGTCACGGTCGACGCGGCTGAAGTCCACCCCGCCGTAGACGAAGGTCTGGGTGTAGACGGTGTTGCCCCTGCGGGTGGTGTGCGGGACCTTGAACTCGCCGTTCTTGTACGACTGGACGTACCGGTCGAAGACGTCGCGCGGGTTCCACGGCTCGCGGGACTGCCAGCGGCTGATGTCGCCCTTGCCGATCAGGTCGGAGTAGGCGGTGCGCTTGGTGGCGCTGCGCTGGCGGAACCACTCGGCGGCAACCCGGCTCGCGTAGACCCGGCGCAGGTCGGCGTACTCGGGGGCGTGGTTCACCGCGTCCTGGACCTGCGGCAGGATCGTCGTGCGGTACAGGGACTCGTTCTGCCGGGTGATGGCCTCGTCCTGGTGGCTGCACCCGCCGATGCCGCCGACGCCCCGGGCCTTGATGACGTCGGACTCCATCTTCACCTGGAGCGGTGCGTCGAGGATGTACAGCTCGTTGCCGTTCTCGCGGACGGTGGCGGTACCGGGCACGATCCACTGCCGCATGGTCATGCACTTGGTGGGGCCTTGCAACGCGTCCCAGTACTTCCGACCGCCGGGCGTGTTCGGGTGGATGAACTTCGCGACCGACTTCTTGAGCGTCAGGTCGGCCTCCAGCAGCACGCGCCCGGCGTCGGTCCGGCCGAACGCGGCGTCGATGATCCGGTCGGGCTCGTCGGGGTTGAGGTTCACCGTGAACGCGGACGGCGGCAGCTCCAGCCAGACGAAGAACGCGTCCGAGGCGAGCCGCGCCGCCCGCCGGCCGCCGAAGGAGCGCTGGTCGGCGGCGGTCAGTTGATCGGCCTTGAAGGCGTACTGCACGCCGGAGCCGTTGTGGTAGGTGTCGGCGACGTAGCGCAGCTCCAGGGTGGAGAAGTCGACGCCGCCCAGGTCCTGGGCCAGCTCGGGGTGGCCGGACTCGGCGGCGAGCTGCTGGTTGACCCGCGCCAGCTCCTCCGCCTCCGCCGGGGTGTCCGGGGAATCGGCGAACTCGTCGAGCGCCGCGCCCTGGGTGCCGCGCTGGTCCGGCGCGCGTAGCACGTCGGCGGCGTTGCCCGCCGGTCCGGGTTGCGGATCGCCGCCGGACGGACCACCGGTACCGGCGCCGCCGGCCTCGCCGTCGTCGCCCGGGTTGACGAGGTTCTTCAGCGCGGGCACCACGAGGTGCGACAGGCCGGCGTCGCGCAGCTTCGTCTTGGCGGTCTCGCTCGGTTCGACGGCGAAGAGGTACACCAGCGTACGGGGGTTGGGCTTGCCCTTTTCGAGTGCCACGAACTGCTTGTCCCGCGCCAGTTCGCCGTCGTCGACGCCCTTGCCCGACTTGATCTCGTAGAAGAGGCCGAGCTCCTCGTTGGCCAGGTCGTAGTAGCGGTTGACCTCCGGGACGTGCACCTCGGAGCGCCAGCCGTGGTTGGCGCCGAGCCGCAGCCGCTTGGCGACGTGCAGCACGTACGCCTTGCCCTGGTTGTCGTTGCCCTGCGCGGGAATGTAGGTCCGCAGCCAGCTCCGCCACGGCAGCGGCCGGCTGGTCTGCTTGCCCGCCGCCTGCTCGGCGGCCTTGCGCTGCTTGTACTCCAGCCACCGCTTCTGGCAGTGCTCCCAGGTGCCCGCCTTCTCGGCCTCCGGGCTCAGCGCCGCGAGCTGCGCCGCCACGTCGTCGGGTGGCGGCTCGTCGGTGTGGGATCGCAGCGCCTCGGCCGGGTTCTGGTAGTCGTAGCGCTGGCGCGGCCCGGGGTCGGCCGGGTTGCTGCCGCCCGGCAGGGTGTCCGGGTCCGGCGCCGGCCCCCTGACGTCGGGCAGCGGGATCGGCTGCGGCGCCGCCGGGGCCGGGCTCGGCCAGCCGATCGCACCAACCGGTACCGCCAGCGACAGCACGGCCAAGAGCGCGAGCACCGGACGAAGCCTCTTCACCACCCGACTCCCCTCATCGGACACCGCCGTAGGGTCAATGTATCGGCCCGGGCAAATGCGAGAGCGGCCTCACGCCAGCCGCTCGGCCAGCCCGCGCAGCAGGCCGGGCTCCCGCCGCGCGAGTACGCCCTTGAGCAGTACGAACGGCACGACCGTCCGCCCGTTCGGCACCGGCTGCTCCAGGAACGGCCGGCCGACGAACATGTTCTCCGGATCCGGCTCGCCGGGGTGGTAGCGCCAGCGCGCGGACAGCACCGGCCGGAAGACCTCGCCGAGGTACCAGGACGCGCCCTCGGCGAACTCCGCCCGCGCCGCCAACTCCTCGGGAGCCGGCACGAGCCGGAGCAGCACCTCCTCCAGTTCGTCCAGCGAGGCCACGGAGAAGTCCCAGCGTTCCGGCCGCGGGGCGTACTCGGTCAGCCAGGCCGCGAAGCCAGCCTTCCGTTCGGCCAGCCAGGCGTCGAGCTCGGCCGGCGGCTCCGCCGCCGGCTCCGGGTCCAGTCCGGGGGTCGGCTCCTTGCGGGGCCGCCAGCCGGGATCCGTGGCCCGCCGCCGCGTCACCGCCAGTTCCAGCGCCCGGTACGCCCGCCCGAACTCGTCGCCGTCGCGATTCGCCAGCGCCCGCTCGACGAGGTCGGCCGGGCAGATCGGCGGCAGGTCCAGCTCCGGATCGGGGAGGACGAGGGGCAGCCCACGCGACGTCTCCCAGCCCCAGCGTCCGCCGGCCGTCGTCAGCAGCGCCTCGCCGAGGTAGCCGGAGACCCGCTGGCGGAAGTCGGGGGTCGGTACGGCGCGGGCCAGCACCTCCGCCTCCAGCCGGGCCAGGGAGTCCGGTGAGTAGTCCCACTCCCGCCCCTGCGGAAGTTCGAGGTCCAGCAGCCCGGCGATCCGGGGCTGCATGCTCTCCAGCCACTCTTCCAGCGGCTCCATGGTTTCCTCCCGGCCCGCGCGGTATCGGACGACGTCGACCTTTGCGGATTGTCGCAGAAGGGAGGGCGGACTCAGGCGAACCGGCGCCGGGCGGCGATCGCGAGCGCCAGGAGGACGAGCCCGGCGGTCGGCGCCAGCGCGAAGGCGGCGGCGGCGCCCAGGCCGTCGGCGGCGCGGCCGGCGAGGGACGCCGCGAGTGCCGAGCCGGCCGCGCTGGCGGAGTTGTTCCAGGTGAACGCCGCGGTGAGGACCGTCCTGCGCACGGACCGCTCGGTGAGGACGTTCAGCAGGACGAGCGTGGGCGGTACCGCCGCCTCCGTCGCCACCATGGCCGCGCCGAGCCAGGTCGCGGACGGTGCGAGGGGAAGCAGCAGCGCCGTACCGGTCAGGTACGCGGTGGCGACGACGAGTTGACGATGCGCCGGGGCGCGGCGCCGACGCCGCCCGTAGAGCCAGCCGGAGAGCAGCCCGCCGAGGCTGGCGGCGGCGGTGATCGGCGCGGCCGCCTCGGGCAGGCCGTGTCCGACGGCGAAGGCGCTCACCGAGACGCCCATCGTGCCGAAGTAGAGCCCGATGGCCAGGTTGAGCGTGGCGAGCAGGAGGAAGTCCGGTCGCAGCAGCGTACGTCCGACCTGGGCGCCGTCGGTGTGCCCATTGGCGGGCCGGGGCGCGGTACGGCCCTGGGCGGCCAGCGCGGCTCCGCCGCCCAGGATCAGCGCCGCGGCGATGGCACTGGACAGGGCCGCCCGGTCGACCGCGCCCAGCGCGCTGACCAGGACGGGCCCCAGCAGGAAGGCGGTGGCGTTGGCCAACGACTCCAGGGAGAACGCGGCGGGCAGTTCACCGGTCCGCTCGCGCAGCAGGTGGACCCAGCGGGCCGCGGAGAGGGCGCCGAGTTGGGGAAGCGCCGCACCCGCGCAGGTGGCGGCGGCGACCAGCGCGGCCGACGAGGTGGCGGCCAGGACACCGACGATGGCGGTGCCGTGGGCGAGCAGGGAGAACGGCAGGACGCGGGGCTGGCCGAACCGGTCGACCAGCCGCGCCAGGTACGGGCCGACCAGGGCCTCGGCGAGGGCGAACCCGGCGGTGGCGAGGCCCGCCGTGCCGTACGAGGCGGTGCGGGCGTGTACCAGCCAGAGCAGGCCGAGGCCGGTCATCGCGATGCCGACGCGGCCCACGGCGGCGGCGAGGAAGAAGGCGGCGGCACCGGGGGTGCGCAGCAACGGACGGTAGCCGGATGCGGCAGACGACATGAGCGGTCCTTCGTCGCCGGTCAGGGCGGGCCACCCCGGGTCGCCGGCGCCGGACGCCCCGCGAGGGGTGTCGAGGAAATCAGGGGGGCGACCCGTGGCCCGCCAGGGACTCCAGCCGCGGCAGGACGGGACGCGCGCCCTCGCCGCCACCCCGGTCACCAGGCGGAGAAGAGTTGGGTCCGGGCCGAGGCGGGACCGAACGACTGGGAGGACGATAACAGCACGGAACGGGGTCCGCGCGGACACGGCGGACGCGGTGGAGGCGGTGCCCGCGGTCCGGTCAGTCCCCGCCCGGACGGCCCGCCACGAGCGGTCGCGGCACCGCGGCACCCAGCTCCGGTCGCAGCACCGACCGTTCGAAGAAGACGTCGTCCCACGGTTCGCACAGCTCGCGGTAGCGGGCCGCCTCGGCATCGCTGTGGAACGTCGCCAACTGGGTGACGATCAGCGCGTCGAGATGCCGGCCGGTCGGGGAGATCGCGCTGCTCGCGACGAGGGCGTCGTCGCGCCGCAGGCGTACGCTGCGCACGAGGTCGGCGGCGGTGCCGGCGCCGGCCAGGAGCGCGAGCAGCGAGCGGAAGTAGTGCGCGTCGGGGTTGTCGCCCCCGTCGAGCGCGTCCAGCTCGGCGCAGTGGTGGTCGACCGCCCGGGGACGCCCCAGCGCCACCAGCCGCTGACAGGAGAGGCTGAGCGCGCGGCGGTAGTAGGCGCGCGCGTCGTACCGGTCGCCGGTGGCGGTACGGGTCCGCGCCAGCTCCCCCAGCGCGGCGCAGAGTTCCCCGATCCGCGCGCCGTCGAGGGTCGGCAGCGGGTCGCGGAGCTGGTGGAACAGCCACCGCGGATTGTCCGGGTCGCTCGCCCGGGCCGCCTCCAGCAGGGCCAGGTTCCGCGCCAGCCTGCCCTTGGCCTCGGCGATCCGCCGGTCGTCGCCGTCGTGCAGCAGGTCGATGTCCAGGCTCACCAGGCCGACCGGATTCTCCTCGTCGCCCGGCAGCACGGGGTACTCGTGCACCGGCCCGCGGAAACGGATCGGGCTCTCCGCACGGAGAATGCGCGGGCGCTCCTCGTCGAACTCGCCGCTCTGCGCGTCGTAGATCTTCGGGGCGAACGTCAGGCGGGAGAGGCCGGCGAGGCCGTCCAGTGACGAGAGGCAAGCGCGGAGCTGTTCCGTGGAGCGCTCGGTCAGCCATTCGTCGGCGTCGACGAAGACCACCCAGCCGGAACCGACGGTCTCGATCGCGAAGTTCCGCACGTCCGCGAAGGAGTCCGGCCACCGGCATTGGACCAACCGGACGCCCGAGCCGCGGTAGCGGCCGACGATATCGGTCGTCGCGTCCACGGAACCGGTATCGATCACGAGGATGTCGTCGAAGCCGCCGCCCACGAGGCTGTCCAGACAACGGGCGATGCAGCGCTCTTCGTCCCGGGCCAACACGACAATGCTCACCCGCGCCCGCGCGCCGCCGTCGGTGGGAGTCAGCTGCGTGAGCGGCGGGAACAGTCTGCGTACCCACGCGTTGGGGCGGACAGACTGATCATGATCGAATGCGTGGCCCCTCATGCGACGGCCTCTCCTACTGATGCGCTCGGTCACCCGCGGCGTCCTGCTAGCCGGGAGGTACGGAAAACCGCAGCCGATACTGTAATGCGCGAAGCGGAAGCAATGTATGAGGCCCACGCCCGCGCTTGCCGCGGACGTTATCGCGTACGCCTTTCAAAGGGCTTTCGAGGGCTGGAGATATTTTCGGCCGTCCTCGCGCGCAGCACGGCGCACGTCATTTCCACCGCCGCGACGTCACCGCTTCGGGCGTCCGACGCGGCGGGCGGGCGGCGGTTCGGCGCGGGCGAGCCGGGCGAGGCGGGCCGGGCTCGGCCAGCGCACGTCGTGGACGAGACCGAGCCGCTCCAGGACCCGGATCAGCCGGGCGGAGATGTCGATCTGGCCCGGCCGTACGCCGTGCCGGGCGCACGTCGGGTCGGCGTGGTGGAGGTTGTGCCAGGACTCCCCCATGCTCAGGATCGCCAGCGGCCAGAAGTTCGCCGACCTGTCCCGCGTGGCGAACGGCCGCTCGCCGATCATGTGACAGATCGAGTTGACCGACCAGGTGACGTGGTGCAACAGCGCGATCCGGACCAGACCGGCCCAGAAGAAGGCCGTCACCGCCCCCCACCAGCCTCCGGTGAGCACTCCACCGAGGACGGCCGGCAGCAGCAGCGTGGCGACGGTCAGCGGCCCGAACAGCCGCTGGACCAGCCGGAGGTCCCGGTCGGCCAACAGGTCCGGGGCGAACCGCTGCTGGTTGGTCAGATCACGGTCGAGTAGCCAACCCATGTGGGCGTGCCAGAAGCCGCGTGCCAGCGCCGCCGGTGAGGTCCCGAAGAGCCACGGCGAGTGCGGGTCGCCCTCCCGGTCGGCGAAGGCGTGGTGGCGGCGGTGGTCGGCGACCCAGTGCAGCACCGGCCCCTGCACCGCCATGCTCCCCAGCACCGCCAGCGCGATCCGCACCCCACGGCCCGCCTTGAAGGCGCCGTGGGTGAAGTACCGGTGGAAGCCGACGGTCACGCCGAGACAGGTCACCACGTAGAAGAACGCGGCGAGGCCGACGTCGACCCAACCGAGCCCCCACCCCCAGGCGACCGGTACGGCGACCAGCAACGCCAGCAGCGGTACCACCACGAAGGCGTAGACCGACACGTGCGCCAGGAGCGGACGTCTCCCGCCGAGCAGGGGTTTCGGACCGGGTACGGTCCCGTCGGGCATGGTCGGCCGGGTAACGGTATCGGCCATCACGTCACCTTCGCTTCGCGGCGGTTACGGCGGACGCTAGCCGTCGGTCGCGTACGGCACCGCGCCATTCGACGAACCCTGGTGGGGCGGTACGTGAACGCACCGCTGCCGGCTCAACGGCCGGCGACCTTCCGCATCGTCGCCCGACTCGGCGCCTTCTCGGGTACGTACACCCGCCCGGCCTTGCGGCTGCCGCCGGTCGCCCGCTTGGCGGCCGTCTTCCGGGCGGCGGCCGACTCGCCCGTCCTGCGGGTCGCCGTCGACTTCGCGGTGGTCGCCTTCCGCGCCGGCGCCTTCTTGGCGTTCGCCGCCGCGGGAGCCTTCTTGGCGGGAGCCTTCTTGGCGGGCGTACCCGCCTTCGCCGTCGGCCGCCGGGCCGGCCCCTTGGCGACGCTCACGGCGGCCTCCCGCTTCACCGCGGCGGCGGTCCGCTTCGCCGTCACGGCCTGCTTCGTCGGTGCGCTCTTGGCCCCCGCGCGCTTCCGGGTACCGCTGGTTCCGACGGCCCGGCGGGCGGCCGTCTTCTTCGCTTGGGCCATCGGGGCTTCCTCCTCGCGGAACGTGCGCTCGGGGACGGTCACCGGAGAGCCGGAGCGGGCCGTCGCCTCGGCGAAGGTCCAACCCCCTCTACGGTAGGCCCGCTCCATCCCCCCGACCGGCGAATACGCGATGTCGCACGGGATCCGGTGGCGCCACGCGGGCGGGTAGATTGCGCCGATGCGGATCGCCGTTCTCGGACCACCCGGCGCGGAGAGGGGGACGGTCGCCGGCCTCGTCGCCGGCCGGCTCGGGGTCCCCCCGGTCAGACTGGCCGATGCCTACGCGGCCGGGCTCCGGCATGGAACTCCGGCCGCGACCGAGGCCAAGCGCCACATGGACAGCGGTCGGCTCGTGCCCGACGAGGTGGTCCTCGCAATCGTCCGCGAACACCTGGCCGGATTGGCGGGCGCCGGTTTCGTCCTGGACGGCCTCCCGCGCGGACCGGTCCGGGCGGGGCCGCTCGACGCCCTGCTCGCCGACCTGGGCGCGCCCCTCGACCGGGTTGTCGACCTGGTCCTCTCCGACGCCGAGGTGGTACGGCGTCTGGGCGGTCGCCGTACCTGTCGCGGCTGCGACGCGCGCTGGCACGTGGAGTTCGATCCTCCGAGCCGGCCCGGTCGCTGCGACCGGTGCGGGAGCGGGCTGTTCCAGCGCGACAACGACCAGCCCGAACGCGTACACATCGGGCTGGAGTCCTACCGACCCATGGCGGAGCCGGTGCTCGACCACTATCGGTCGCGGGGGACGTTGCTGTCCGTCGACGCGACCCTCCCGGTGGAGGAGATCGCCGCCCGGGCGACGGCCTGAGCGGCGGCCCCGGCCTGCCGTCTCCCCCCCCGGGAAGAGAATCAAGCCGCGCGGTCGAGGGCCGCCCGGTCGAGCAGGTCCCGGATCGCCTCGACGACCGCGTCGGGGTGCTCCACGTGCAGGTACTGGTGGGAGGCGCCCTCGACGACCCGGTACTCGCCGCGGGGCACCGAGGCCGCGATCGCCGCGTGCAACGCGCGGATCCCGTCGTGAGCCGCCCGCATCAGCTCCTCCGAGGCGAACCGCGCCCAGTACGCGTTGCGGCCCGTCGCGCCGAGCACGGTCAGCGGTACGTCCGGCAGCCCGCCGCCGTGCCGCAGCTCGTCGTAGACCTCGGTGTCGAAGTTCAGCGTCTCGCGTACGCCGGTGCGCCAGGTGGCCAGGTGGTGTTCGGTGAGCGCCTCGCGTACCGGCTCGGGCCAGGCCGCGTAGAGCTGGGCGTACTGCTCGCGGGCGGCCCGGAGTTGCTCGTCGGTCAGCTCGGGCAGCCGCTCCGGGTCAAGCCTCATCGCCTCGTTCAGGGCGGCGGCCTCCTCGGGCAGGTAGCCGAGCATGTCCTCGTGCCCGGGGTCGAGCAGGAGCAGGCCGGCCACCTCACCGGGGTGCAACTGCGCGTACCGGCGGGCGTAGAAGGCGCCGAGCGAGTGCCCGACCAGCAGGTAGGGGCCGGGCACGTCGGCGGCGCGCAGGAGCGCCCGCAGCTCCTCGACGACCTCGCCGGGCCGGCGGGGCAGGGTCACCGGGTCGCTCCAGCCGGTGCCGGCCCGGTCGTAGAGGACGCTGGTGGTGAACCGGGCGGCCCGCTCCTGCACGTCGAGAAAGTCCAGGCCGACCAGGCCGCCGCCGGGCAGGAACACCACAGCGGGAGCGCCGGCGCCGGCCCGGTGCAGCATCAGCCGCCGTCCGGCTACGTCGTGCAGCCGGCCGAGCGGCGGATCGCCGGCGGGGTCGTGGGCGGTCCGGTGGGGCTGGGGTGGCATGGCGTGCTCCTCGGGTGAAAGGCGGGGTCCGGGCCGGCCGACCGCGGATTATTCTCAACTTTGAGAACGGTATCAGATATGAGATCGTTCGGGCGTGGACAGGTCGGAGCTGCTGGTGCATCCCGTACGGCTGCGAATCGTGCACGCCATGTCGGGCGGCCGGACCCTCACCACCGCCCAGCTCTGCGCCCGGCTCCCCGACGTCTCCAAGGCCAGCGTCTACCGCCACGTCGGGCTGCTCGCCGACGCGGGCGTCCTGGAGGTCGAGGGCGAGCAGCGGGTGCGCGGCGCCGTCGAGCGGCGGTACCGGCTGCGCCGCGAGCGCGCCGTGATCGACGCCGAGCGGGCGGCCTCGGCCACCCCGGAGGACCACCGGCGCATCTTCGCCGTGGCGATGACCACGCTGATCGCCGAGTTCAACGCCTACCTGGAGCGCGGGGGCGCCGACCCGGTCGCCGACGCGGTCGGCTACCGGCAGCACGCGATCTGGCTCAGCCCCGGGGAGCGCGACGAGCTGATCGACGGTCTGCGCCGCGCGATCGTGGCGCAGCTCGGCAACGCGCCGGGCCCGGAGCGCCGGCCGTACCTGCTCAGCCCGATCCTCTTCCCGATCGAGGAGCCACCGGCGGAGCCGCCCGGGGAGTCCGCGCCCGGGAAGTGAGATGGCCCACGCCCGCAGGCGTACGGACGCGGACTTCCCGGGCGAACCCGTGGTCGGCCGCGCGCGGACGCGTCAGGGTTGGACCCGCCCGGCCGGAGCGCGGGCGGGCGAAGCACCGGCGCGAGGGCCGAGCGAGGGGGCGGGATGCCGCAGGACGGGACGTTCGTCCGTAGTCGCCTGGCGGAGCGGGCGCTGCCGTCGCAGCGGCTGATCTCCAGCGACGGGCTGGGCTGGCGTACGCTGCTGGCCCGCTCGTACCGCGACCCGGCGCGGACCGAGGCGTTCAGCACCGCCCAGTCCCCCGACCTGCTGGTCGTCTTCGTCGTCAGCGGCACGTACGTGATCGAGAGCCGCAAGGGACGGTTCTGGCGCCGGGCCACGTACGGCCCCGGCGCGGTCGGAGTGACCGCCCCCGGCAACGTCAGCGTGCTGCGCTGGCACTCGACCTCCACCCAGCCGCTGGAGTCGCTGCACGTACACCTCGCCGCCGAGCTGCTGGACGAGACCTTCCAGCATCTCGGCGGTGGCGGCCAGCCGGTGCCGGACCGGTTCCCGGACACGCTGCTGCTGGAGGATTCCCTGGTCACGGCGGCCGGGCAGATGATCGGCCGGGCGCTGCGCCACGGCGCGCCGGGGCCGTACGCGGACTCGCTGGCGCAGATGCTCGCGACCCACCTGCTCTACCGCACCGTGCTGGAGGCGCGGCCGGTCACGCCGGCCGCCCGGCCCGCGGTGCTCGGTCCGGCGCAGCTGGGCCGGGTCACCGGATACATGCGCGAGCACCTCCGCGACGAGGTCAGCCTCGACGACCTGGCCGGGCAGGCCAACGTCAGCAAGTACCACTTCCTGCGCATGTTCACCCGGTCGACCGGCGTCACCCCGCACCGGTACCTGGTCCGGATGCGGCTGCGGCACGCGGCCGACCTGCTCCGCGACACCGACCAGACGGTGCTCCAGGTCTCGCTCGCCTGCGGCTACCGCAGCCCCGGCCAGTTCGCGGCGGCCTTCCGCCGCGAGTACGGCGTCAGCCCCTCCCGCTTCCGCGCCGGCTGAGCCGCGCGGGAACGACGGTCCGGCACCTCGCGCGCGAATGGCGATCCACGGTCCGGCACCTCGCGCGGGGACGACCCGACCCGCCGGTAGCGCAATCTTCGGTGGCCATTGCGCAATCCACGGCGAGATCATCGGGCGCTCCACCGGTGATCCTGGCCAGGCCGGTGGCCAGCTCTACCTGTCGGAAGACGCAGCCCGGCGGGTACGCGCGCACCCCTGACCGGGTGCCGGCGCGCCGCGAGGACCGTCGCGGCGCACCGGCACCCCCACCGGCGGCGGACCCGCCGGCGACGAAGGGGTAAGTGACCGATGGACCAGCGCGATCACACCGTGGGCGGCCCGCCGCCCACGCCGGACGGGGCGCGCGGCCCGGTAGCGGCGCCGGTGCGCCTGAGGGTCAACGGCGTGGACCGCGAGGTACCGCTCGAACCGCGGGTGAGCCTGCTGGACGCGCTGCGCGAGCACCTGGGCCTGACCGGCTCGAAGAAGGGCTGCGACCAGGGCACCTGCGGCGCCTGCACGGTCTGGGTGGACGGGCGGCGGGTGCTGGGTTGCCTGACCCTCGCGGTCACCTGCGTCGGCCGCGAGGTGACCACGATCGAGGGAATCGCCCCGGCCGACGGGCTGCACCCGATGCAGCAGGCGTTCGTCGACCACGACGCCTTCCAGTGCGGGTACTGCACCCCGGGGCAGATCATGTCCGCCATCGCGCTGCTCGACGAGGGGCACGCGGGCGACGACGCGCAGATCGCCGAGTGGATGAGCGGCAACATCTGCCGCTGCGCGGCGTACCCGAACATCCGCGCGGCCATCCGGCAGTGCCGCGACCAGCGGGAGGGGGCCCGGGGTGCGACCGCTTAGCTACGCGCGCGCCGCCGACGTCGCCGACGCGATCGCGATGGTCTCCGCCCGTCCGGAGGCCGCGTACCTGGCCGGCGGCACCACCAAGGTCGACCTGCTGCGCCTGGGCGTGGAGGACTCCGCGCACCTGGTCGACATCAACGACCTGCCGCTGGCGGAGATCGTCGACCGCCCCGACGGCGGCCTGCGCATCGGCGCGCTGGCCCGGATGAGCGACGTCGCCGCGCACCCCGGGGTCCGCGACCGGTTCCCCGGCATCTCGCGGGCGCTCCTGCTCGGTGCCTCCGCGCAGCTGCGCAACATGGCCTCGATGGGCGGCAACATGTGCCAGCGGGTGCGCTGCAACTACTTCCGCGACGGCGTGTCGCCGTGCAACAAGCGGGAGCCGGGCAGCGGCTGCACCGCGCTCGACGGCGCCAACCGGGGGCACGCGATCCTCGGTACCAGCGAGCACTGCATCGCCACGCACCCCTCGGACGTGGCCGTGGCGCTGGTCGCCTTCGACGCCGTACTGCACCTGGCGGGGCCGGACGGCCCGCGCAGCCTGCCGGCCGAGGAGTTCTTCCTGCTCCCCGGGGACACGCCGCAGCACGAGCACCCGCTCGCACCCGGCGAGCTGATCACCGCGATCGAGGTACCGCCCGCGCCGATCGCCCGGGGCTCGGTCTACCTGAAGTTCCGCGACCGCGAGTCGTACGAGTTCGCCCTGGTCTCGGTCGCGGCGGCGATCGAGGTGGTGGACGGGCTGGTGGCCGACGTCCGGCTGGCGCTCGGTGGGGTCGGCACCCGGCCGTGGCGGGCCCGGCGGGCCGAGGCGGCGCTGCGCGGGCGGCCGGCCGAGCCGGCCAGCTTCGCGGCGGCGGCCCGGGCCGAGCTGGCCGACGCCGTGCCGCGGCGGCACAACGCCTTCAAGATCGGATTTGCCGAACGGGCCGTCGTGCGCGGCCTGAGCACCGCGCTGGACCCCGCGACGCAACGGCCGGGAGCCGGCGACCGGGCGGTCCCGGACGGAGACGGAGGAGCGGCATGACCACCAACATCGGCCGGCCGGTGCCCCGCGTCGACGGGCGGCAGAAGGTCACGGGCGCCGCCCGGTACACCGCCGAGACCGTGCTGCCCGGCCTGCTGCACGCCACGATCGTCGGCGCCACCATCGCCCACGGGCGAGTCGTCGCCGTCGACACCTCGGCGGCGCGGACCGCCGACGGCGTCGTCGCCGTCTACACCCACGAGAACCTGCCGAAGATCCCCGGACAGCCGCACCTGATCCCCTCGCTCTTCGGCTTCCCCGCGCCCGGCCAGAGCCACTTCCCGCTCCAGGACGACCGGATCCACTTCGCCGGCCAACCGGTCGCCGTCGTGGTCGCGGAGGAGCACGAGCAGGCGCAGTACGCCGCCCGCCTGGTCCGGGTCGAGTACGCCCCGGAGCCCTCGATCACCACGGTCGAGCAGGGACGGGAGCAGGCGTACGAGCCGGAGCGGATCTTCGGTGGGTTCGTCCCGGCCCGTACCGAGCGGGGCGACGTGGCGGCCGGGCTGGCCGAGGCGGACGTACGGGTCGACGCCACGTACCGGCTCGCCGCCAACCACCACCACCCGATCGAGCCCTCGGCGACGGTCGCGGTCTGGGACGGCGACCAGGTCACGGTCCACGACACGACGATGGGGATCAAGGCCACCCAGCTCACCGTCTCGGCCCTGCTCGGGCTGCACCCGACGCAGGTCCGCGTGCTCACCCGGTTCGTCGGCGGCAGCTTCGGCGCCAAGGCGATGGTCTGGCCGCACGTGGCGCTCACGGCGCACGTCGCCCGGCAGGTCGGGCGCCCGGTCAAGCTGGTGCTGACCCGGCCCCAGATGTCCGCCGCGCACGGGCACCGGGAGGCCCAGGAACACCGGGTCGCGGTGGGGGTCCGCCGCGACGGCACGCTGACCGCGATCCAGCACCAGAAGATCTCGGTCACCTCGCCCTTCGACGACTGGGCCGAGCCGGTCGTCGGGGTCTCCTCGTCGATCTACCGCTGCGCCAACTTCTCCGGCGTGCACCGGCTGGTCCGGGGCAACACGATGACGCCGACCTTCACCCGGGGACCGGGCGAGGCGGCCGGCATGTTCGCGCTCGAATCCACCCTGGACGAGGTCGCCGAGCGGCTCGGGATCGACCCGGTCGAACTGCGGCTGCGCAACCTCTCGGAGACCGACCAGAACACCGGCAAGCCCTGGTCGAGCAGCGGGGTGGCGGAGTGCTTCGCCCGGGGCGCCGCCCGCTTCGGCTGGGACCCCGACCGTACGCCGCGCCGCCGCCGCGACGGGCACTGGCTGATCGGTACCGGGGTCGCCACCTCGGCCTACCCGGTCGTCTACTCGGCCCAGGTCCAGCGGGCCCGCGCCCGCCTCTACTCCGACGGCACCGCCGTGGTGGAGACCGGCACGCAGGAGTTCGGTACCGGCGTCTCGACGGTGATGGGGCAGGTCGCGGCGGACGCCCTCGGGCTGGCGCTGGACCGGGTCCGGTTCGAGTTCGGCGACACGAACATGCCGAACAGCAGCGCGACCGTGGGCTCCGCCGGCGCCGGCTCAATCAGCGCCGCCGTGCACCGCGCCGGCACCGCCCTGCGGGACCAGCTGGTCGGGCGGGCGGTCGCGGACCCGGGGTCGCCGCTGCACGGCGCGGCGCCGGAGTCGGTCGTCGTCACCGACGGCCGGATGGCGCTGCGCGACGACCCGGAGGTCGGCGAGACGTACGGCGAGCTGATGCACCGCGGCCTGCAGGGCGAGGTCGAGGCGATCGGCGAGTGGCGGCCGACCGGGTTCGACGCCCCGTTCGGGATGATGACCTTCGGGGCGCAGTTCGCCGAGGTCGCGGTCGACGAGGACCTGGGGCTGGTCCGGGTCCGCCGGCTGGTCGGCGCGTTCGCCCCCGGGCGGGTACTGAACCGCAGCACCGCCCGCAGCCAGCTGATGGGCGGGATGATCTGGGGCATGGGCCAGGCGCTGCTGGAGGGCAACGAGTTCGACCCCCGGTCCGGCCGGTGGGCGAACAACGGCCTGGGCGAGTACCTGGTGGCGGTCAACGCCGACGTCCCCGAGGTGGAGATCGAACTCGTGGAGGTCGAGGACCGGCTGGTCAACCCGCTCGGGGTCAAGGGGGTGGGCGAGATCGGGCTGGTCGGCACGGCCGCCGCGATCGCCAACGCCGTGCACCACGCCACCGGCCAGCGGGTACGCGACCTGCCGATCACCGTCGAGCAGCTGCTCCCGGCCGTACCGTTCGGCGGGTCATGACCGGACCGGCGGCTGCCCGGGCCGAGCGGGGCGGGCCGGAGGCCGCCCAGCCCCGCACCGGGCTCGCCGGACTGGTGATCGTCGTCGGAGTCTTCTTCCTCGTCGCGTTCGGCGCCGGCGGTGCGGAGAACTCGCTGCGGGTGGTCGGTCCGCTCGCCACCTTCGGGCTGCCGGTGGTCGCCACGATCGCCTTCTGGTGGAACGACTGGCCCGGCACCAACCTGCGGGCCGGCTGGTCGGGGCTGGTCGACACGGTCGTCGCGGTCGCCGCCGCGGTGCTGCTCACCCTGCTGGGGCAGGCCGTGGTGGGCGAGGTGGACCCCGTGGCGCTCCTGGACGCCGCGCCGGGGCCGGGGCACAGCGCCACCTTCCCGGCCACGCTGCCGCTGGCCGCCGCCGTCTTCACCGCCATCCTCCAGCTCACCCTGGTCACCGAGGGATGGCCGGTACGGCGGCTGCCCCGGCTCCCTTCGGGTATCGCCGCGCTGATCCTCTGCTGGCTCCTCGGCGCGGTGGTATACCTGCTCGTGGTGCACCCGCGCGGGCCGGTGCCGGGTGCCGTCTTCGGCGCCTGGCTCACCGCCGTGGGGGTCTGGCAGGTGCTGTGTCACGTGGTGCTGCGCGGCTGGCCGCTGTCGACGATCCGGCCGGACGGCTACCGCCGGTTGGTCGGCAACGTGGCGGTCGTGGCGGCCGGCTGGGCGACGTACCTGCCGCTGCGCGCGGCCGGCTGGGAACCGGACCGGATCGGCGCAGTCGGCGGCTGCGTCATCGCCGCCGGGCTCGTCGTCGGCCTGCTCTTCGAACCGTGGCCGACCGACCGGCTGGCCCCCGCGACCGGGCGATGGGCGGTACTGGCGATCGTGGTGGCGCTCTCCGCGCTGCTCTACGGCGTGCTGTCCGCGTACGCCCGGCAGGTCGCATGGCGGCCGGGCGCGAGCGCCGACGACTGGATCACCTTCGCGGCGCTCGACGCGCTCGGCCTCGGCGTGATCCTGCACGTGGCGATCTGGCGACGCTGGCCGGTCGCCGCGGTGACCCGCGCGGCGGATCGCGCATGATGGACGGGCATCGATGACCTTAGGACCCGACCCCGCCCGGCCGGGCGGGGCGGGCGCGACAGAGCGAGGAGAGGCATGACCGAACAGCTGGACCGGGCGGCCCAGCGGCTGATCGACGCCGCGAACGACGGCGACGTCGACGCCTTCCTGGCGGGGTTCACCGAGGACGGGGTAGTGGACGACTGGGGCCGGGAGTTCCGCGGCGCCGACGAGATCCGCGCCTGGAGCGACGCCGAGTTCATCGGCAAGCGGGTCACCCTGACCGTGGAGCGGGTCGAGCGGCGCGGCGCGGAGAGCGTCGTCGCCGCGCAGGTGGGCGGCGAGGGGTTCACCGGCCCCAGCCACTTCGCCTTCCGTACCGACGGCGACCGCGTGTCGCGCATGACGATCCGCGGGTAGCGCGATGCGGGACGTACTCGACGACCTGGAGCGGTGGTGGGCCGAGGGCGAGCCGGTCGGCATGGCCACCGTCGTGGCGACCTGGCGCTCGGCGCCCCGCCCCGCCGGCGCCACCATGCTGGTCGGACCGGACGGCGCGGCCGTGGGGAGCCTCTCGGGCGGCTGCGTCGAGGGCGCCGTCTACGAGCTGGCCCGGGAGGTCGCCGGCAGCGGTACGCCCGCCGCGCAGCGGTACGGCGTCAGCGACTCCGACGCCTTCGCGGTCGGCCTGACCTGCGGCGGCATCCTCGACGTCTACGTGGAACGGGTCGACCGGGACAGCTTCCCGCAGCTGGACGAGGTGGCCCGGTCGATCCGCGCCGGTACGCCGGTGGCGGTGGTCACCTGCGTCGCGGCGGCGACCGGGCCGGACGGCGGTGATCCCGAGGGGCGGCTCGGCCGGCGGATGCTGGTCTGGGCCGGCCGCACCGCCGGCTCGCTCGGTACCCGTCGGCTGGACGACGCGGCCACCGACGACGTACGCGGGCTGCTGGCGGCCGGCCGGACCGGTACCGTCACGTACGGCTACTCCGGCGAGCGCCGGGGCGACGAGCTGACCCTCTTCGTGGCCGCGTACGCTCCTCCGCCCCGGATGATCGTCCTCGGTGCGATCGACTTCGCCGCCGCGCTGGCCCGGGTCGGCCGATTCCTCGGCTACCGGGTCACCGTCTGCGACGCCCGGCCGGTCTTCGCCACGGCGCGCCGCTTCCCGGAGGCCGACGAGGTGGTGGTCGACTGGCCGCACCGCTACCTGCGGGCCGAGGCGGAGGCGGGCCGGCTGGACGAGCGGACCGTGGTCTGCGTGCTGACCCACGACCCGAAGTTCGACGTACCGGTGCTCCAGGTGGCGCTGCGGCTGCCGCTGGCCTACGTCGGCGCGATGGGCTCGCGGCGTACGCACGAGCAGCGGCTGGCCCAGCTGCGCGCGGCGGGGCTCGCGGAGGCCGAACTGGCCCGGCTCGCCTCCCCGCTCGGCCTCGACCTCGGCGCCCGTACGCCGGAGGAGACGGCCGTGAGCATCGCCGCCGAGCTGATCTCCGCGCGCTGGGGCGGCAGCGGGGCCCGGCTGTCGACGCTGACCGGCCCGATCCACCACGAGGGTCCCGCCGCCTGAACCACTCGGTCCCGCGCGCGGAGCCCGCACCTGCTGATTTGAGGGTTTCCGCCGGTAAGCCTGGACAAAACCGGCAGAAGTCTCTAATTGCAGCTTCAATGAGAAAATTGAAGCATGCATGCCGACGAAATGAAGCGGTACATCTGCCAGACGTTCGACGGGGTCAGGGTCCTGGAGGCCGCGGGCGACACCTTCCTCCTGTACGACCCGGCGGGCGATCTTCCCCCCGAGCGGCAGCTGCCGTTCGCGACGATCATCACGGGCGACCACCCGTACGACAGCGTGTCCAAGCTGGACCGGCCGGACACGTACCGGCTCAACATCGGGCTCACCAAGGCCACGTACACCGAGCGGTTCGGTCCCGTTCCGACGGAGCGCGACCCGGACGGCGTCTTCGCCACCGGCTTCGACTACACCGCGGCGGACCAGCTCATGCCGCACCCGATCTACGCGGGGCAGCACTGGGTCTGCGTGCTGAACCCGGGCGAGGCCACCTGGGAGACGGTCCGGACGCTGCTGGCCGAGGCGCACGCGTTCGCGGCCCGCAAGTACGCCAACCACCAGGCCCGCCGCGAGCGCGACCCGGAGCGGGCCGGGTAGCGAGCGACCGAGGGCCGCCGCGCGGCGCCGACGCCCGCCGGGCTGGCTGGCTGGCTGGCGGGTGCATCCTCGCCGCCGTGGCGGGCCGGAAAAGTAAGTCGCTCTTTTCGCTCCACACCTTCGAGGTTGTGATCACATCGAATTCGATGTGGAGGGAAAAGAGCGAACCACTTTCGCCAGGGTCACTCAGCGTGCCCGCACTGGTCACCTACGACCATTGGCTCGGCCGGTCGGGACCGGGCTCCGAGCGGGCCCGGCCGGCCGGGCGTCAGCGCGTCGCGGCGCGGGCGAGCCGGCGGGTTACCGCGAGGTGCCAGGTGAGCGCCGAGAGCGCGGCCAGCAGCGAACCGGCCGCGACGATGAGGTGCGGATAGATCCCCATCCCCATCGGTACGCCGAACAGGCCCCGGTCGAGCCCGAGGGGCAGCCCGGTCGCGTACGGGGTCGCCGGGAACAGCGCGAACCCGACGCAGAGCAGCCCGAAGCAGGCCGCCGCCGCGAGCGGGAACCGCCGGGGCGACCGCCCCAGCCCGGCCCGCCGGGCGACGAGGCGACGGGCCAGTAGCGCCACCGCGCCGACCAGCAGCAGGACCAGCCCGGCCGTGGCGTTGCTCCGCAGGTCCGACGCGCTGGACGTGCAGGCGCCGGCGCCGGCGGGTGGCAGGTGACCACCGGCCAGGCAGGACGGTGCAGCCGGCGGGTGCAGGCGGAGCAGGGTCGCCAGTTCGACCACCTTGGCCAGGTAGGTGGCGGCCAGCAGCAGCAGAACCAGCCCCGCGAGCAGCCAGCCGCCCGACACGAGCGCGCCGGCGGCGCGGGCCCGGGCGGCGCGGCGTACCTGCCGGGCGACCACCTCCGGCGGGCCGAACCGGGCTACCGCCTCCCGTTCGGCCCGGGCCACCGGCACGCCGCGGGCCGTCTCCGCGCCGACGGCGGTACGCAGGTGGTCCTCCGTCTCGGCCAGGAGCCGGCGTCCCGCGGCCCCCGTACCCGCGAGGTGGTCGAACATCTCGTCGAGGTACCGGTCGACCGCGTCGCCCGGACCCCCGGCTCCCGGACCCCCGCCGCCCTCCGGCCGGTCCGCGTCATCAATCTCGCTCATACCATTCCCTCCGCGATCTCCGGTCCCAGGACCGCTCGTACGCCCCGCGCGAAGCTCCACCACTCCCCCTGCTTGGTGACGAGCGCGGCGTTGCCCGAGGCGGTGAGTGCGTAGACCCGCCGCCGTCGCGGCGCGCTGGTGTCCCACCGGCTGACCACCAGTCCGTCCCGTTCGAGCCGGTGCAGCGCCGGGTAGACGGTCCCCTCCGGCAGCGCGAACGCGCCGTCGGAGCGCTCCCTCAGGGCGACGATCAGCGCGTAGCCGTGCACCGGGCCGGTGTGCCGCAACGTGCCGAGCAGCAGCAGGTCGAGGTGCCCCCGAAGGTCCATACCTAGAAGCCTAGGCATAGGCACGCTAGGTGTCAACGCGAGGCGGCGCGGTCGGCGGCGGAGGCGGTGGCGACGTCCACGGGGTAGCTGCGGCGGGCGAGCAGCATGAGCAGCCCGTTGGCGAGCAGCGGCAGGAGCATGATGAGGAAGGCGTCCTGCAGCCCGCTGGCGCGGTCCCCCGTTCCGCCCCCGCCCCCGTCGCCGAGGACGTCGGCGACCAGCCCGAAGGTCGCCGGGGCGACGGCCTCCGCGGCGAGGCGCAGCACGGTACGCAGGCTCTCGGCCCGGCCCCACATGCTGGCCGGGACGATGTCGAGCCGGGCGGCGTCCAGCGGCGGGTTCGCGGCCGCGAGCGCGGCGGTACCGAGCACGATCGCCGGCAGCGCCAGGGCGAGCGGGGTGAGGACGAAACCGGGCAGCAACAGCAGCGCCGCCAGGGTGAAGCCGGCGGCGGGCACCAGGATGCGGGCCTCGGTGCGGCCCCGGCGCAGGGCGCGGTCGGTGAACCGGCCGCCGGCCACCGCGCCGACCAGCGCCGCCACGCCGATGACCACGATGAGCACGCCCAGACCCAGCTGGGAGACGTGGAAGTGCCGGATCGCGAAGACGACCACGAACGTGCGCAGCCCGGCGAAGAAGAAGTAGCCGGTGGCCGAGGCGATGATCAGCAGCCGGTTGCTCGGGATGCGCAGCAGGAAGACGGTGGCGCGCAGCAGCGACATCTCCTCGTCCTCCGGCCGGAGCACCCGCTCCGGCGCGGGTCGGATGCCCCAGGCGTCGACCACGGCGCGGGCCTGGTCGACCTGCCGGCCGCCACCGCCGCCGGGGCGGGCACCGCCGCCCTCGGGCCCGCCCTCCCCCGCGCCGCCGCTGGTGCCGGCACCGTCGGACGCGGCGGCACCCTCGGGCGCGGCCCGCTCGCCCGCGCCGTCCTCCCGCGGATCGCCGGGCAGCCAACCCGCCCCGCCCCGGGCCGGTTCGGGCAGTTGCCGCCACACGCTCACGGCCAGCGCGAGGCTCGCGGCGGCCAGCAGGAAGAACGCGTACCGCCAGGAGAACGTCGCGGCGATCTCGCCGCCGACGAGCAACCCGGCACCGGCACCGGCGATCTCGCCGGTGAGGATCCAGCCGAGCACGGCGGCCCGGTCGGCGGGCGGGATGAAGTCGCCGGTCAGCGAAACCACCACCGGACCCGAGGCGGCGACCGCCGCGCCGAGCAGCAGGCGGGAGGCGAGCAGCCACTCGTAGTCGGGGGCCAGTCCGCCGGCCACCATCGCCACGGCCCAGACGGCGATCACCACGGCGAGCAGGCGGGCCCGGTGCAGCCGGTCGGCCAGTACGCCCATCGGTATGGCCGCGACCACCCCGACGCCCGCCGACGCGCTCGCCAGCAGCCCCAACTGGGCGTGGCCGATCTCCAGGTCGGCCTCCAACTGCGCGGCGGAGGCGCCGATGGTGCCGGTGTCGGCGGTGTTCAGTCCGAGCACGGCGGCGAGCAGCAGCACCACCCGCAGCCGGCCCGGTCCGCCCAGGGTCCTGCGGGCGCGCCGGTCGACCCAGCCGGCGACCGCCGCGCCGGGACCGGTGCCGTCGCCGGCCCTCGGGCGCGCACCCGCCATCCCCGCCCCCGATCGCCGGATAGGCCCGGCGTACCCCGATCGACGGTCCCGACACCTGGCACGACGGTTGTCCGGGAATGGTCCCGCCGGTCGGGGCCGGGCGGGAGAGCCGCGTGGCTCCGGTACGGCGGGGGCCGTCAGGCCGGCAGCGGCGGGGCGCCGCGCAGCGGTGGCGGTACGGCGCCGAGCAGGTACCGGTCCGGGCGGACCAGGACGACGACGGGGCCGGCGGCGGCGCCCGAGCGCCGCCCGAGCAGGCCCCGACCCAGGGCGCCCGTCGGCAGTTCGACCCGCCGGCAGCCCTCGGTCACCGGGCCGGAGACCCCCGCCACCAGGACCACCGCGTCGCGGGCGGCCAACCAGGCGAGCGCGGCCGGATCCGCACCGGCGAGCGGGTCACAGCCCACGCCGATCACCGCCCAGCGATGGTCGAGCAGGCGGTCGAGCCGGACGGGCCCGTCGGCCGTACCGACGAGCGGATTCGGCAGCGGCCGGCCGGCGGCGGGCAGCGCGCCGGCGAGACGCCTCGGCAGCTGCCGTCGGGCCCGCTCCTGCCGGCCCGCCCGGGACTGGAGGCCGGGCACCGCGGCGGCGGTGCGCAGCACCGTACGGAACAGCGCCGAGACGCCCCGGTTGCGGGTCTGCAACACCCGGCCGACCGCGAGGCTGAGCCTCGTCGTCCGCGCGATGTCGTGGCGGCGCTCGCGCTCGTACCCGTCGAGCAGGTGCCCGCCGGCCCCTCCGCGCACGACCTCGACCAGGCGCCAGGCCAGGCTCGCCGCGTCGCGGACGCCCGTGGCCAGCCCCTGACCGACGAAGGGCGGCATGGCGTGGGCCGCGTCCCCGGCGAGCAGGACCCGCCCGCTGCGCCAGCGGGCCGCCTGCCGGGCGTGGAAGGTGAAGACCGCGGCGCGGCGGACCCGTACCAGCTCCGGGTCGACCCACTCCGCGACCAGCCGGCGGACCACCTCCGCGCCGGTCATCGCGGCCGGCTCCGCACCCGGCAGCAACATCCACTCCCAGCGGCGGCGGCCCGGGCCGGCGAACGTCACCGCTGGCCGGCGCGGGTCGAGCACCATGGAGACGGTCGCTTCGCCGGACGGCCCCGCCGGGGCGGGGACGCCACCGTGGGCGGTCACGGCGTCGACGGTCCCGGCACGCGGGCCGGCGTCGACGGTCGCGGCGTCGACCACGAGCCACGGCTGGGCGAAGGTCCGGCCGGGAAAGGGCAGACCGGCGAGGCGGCGTACGGTGCTGGAGGCGCCGTCGCAGGCGACCACCCAGCGGGCCCGGACGGTCGTACCGTCGTCCAGGACGACCCCGACGGCGTCGGCGGCCGGTTCCAGCGCGGCGACGGCGCGTCCGGTGCGGACCGTGACGCTCGGCAGGCCGGCGACGCCCTCGCGCAGCGCCGCCTCCAGCTCCGGCTGGTCGATCATCGCGAGCAGGGGCAGTCCGGAGTCGGGTTCGGCCGGCGAGACGGTGAACAGGGCGGTGCGGTCCGGCCCGAGGAAGCGCGAGTGCCGCACGGCGACGGCCCACCGGTCGAGGTCCGCCGCGCCGGGCAGCCCGACCAGGGTCCGCAGCACCTCCTCGTCCAGCGCGGCGGCGCGCGGCAACGGGTACGGCGCGGAGTCCGGGTCGACGACCACGGTCGCCACGCCCCGCTGCCCGAGCAGCGCGGCCAGTACGGCGCCGACCGGGCCGTACCCGGCGATCAGCACGTCGGCATCGACCTCGGTCGTCACCGGTCCATTGTGCGGTCGGGGTGGTACGCACGGGCCACGCGGCACCGGCGCGAACACGGCAAGTTTGTGACGCAGATCACAGAGATTTGGGAGGCTTCGGTGTTCGGCGCCGCTCCCCCGGTGAATCCAGGTGAGGACCGACAGCAGTCGTTGGGGGGGACGATGAACCGCGCACAGTTCGGCTTCCTGGTGGCATTCCTGGTGGCGGCGGTATGGGCCATCGCCGGGTTCGGCTTCGCGGCGGCGGCGACGCTCGCCGGGCTCTTCGGCTGGTTCGTCGTCAAGGTGCTCGACGGGGACATCACGCTGGCCGGCCTGGGCGACCGGGCCGCGGCGAACCGGCGACGTTGAGCGGGCGGGACCCGAGGAGGAGGCACGAGATGACCCAGACCAACACGGCCACCCGCGAGGAGAGCCGGCAGTCGAACCAGCCGTCCGGCGGCGCCATGCCCGGCGGGCGCGGGCAGCAGCAGCCCGGACGGGCCCAGCTGAGCAGCGATTCGGGCCAGACCCGGATCTCCGGCAGCGTGGTGGCGAAGATCGCCGGTGTCGCGGCGCGGGAGATCCCGGGGGTGCAGGCGATGGGCGCCGCGACGCAGCGCCGGCTGGGCCAGCTGCGCGGACTCGTCCCCGGCGGCACCGACACCACCCGGCAGGGCGTCACCGTCGAGGTGGGCGAGCGCGAGGCCGCGGTCGACCTGGACATCGTGACCTGGTACGGCCAGAGCATCGTGGACGTCAGCAACGCGGTACGGCGCAACGTCATAGACCGGGTCCAGGGCATGACGGGCCTGAACGTCATCGAGGTGAACATCAACGTGGACGACGTCTACCTCGACGGCGACGGGGACGGTGGACAGGAGCAGCGGGCGCAATGACCGAGGCGGAGCTGGCGGCGACGGTACGGGACGCGGTGCTGGCGGTACCGGGCGTGGTGCGGCTGACGCCGGGCGGGCCGGTCGAGGCGGTCACCTTCTATCCGGGCGGGACGGTCGTCGGCGTACGGCTCGGCGATCCGGTGCAGGTACGGGTCGAGGTCGACCCGGTGCCGATCGGCCCACTGGCCGACCGGATCCGCCAGGCGGTCCAGACCGTGCTGGAGCGGCACGGGGAGCGTCCCGGGCCGATCGAGATCTTCGTCGACGACCTGGCCGTGGACGACCGCCAACCGGTGGAGTTCGGCACCGCCGCCCGGCGGTGAGCCGGAAAGGGGACGCGCGGTGACCGTCGGTACGGGAGGGGTGGTGACATGCGGGTGCTGAACCGGCTCGGCTCGCTCGTGCTGGCCGTCGTCCTGCTCGCCGGCGGGCTGCTGCTCGCCATCGAGGCGGTGGCCGTGGTGCTGCGCCTGCCGGCCCTGCTGATCGACCGCGCCGGCTGGTACCGCACGCTGGCCGGCACCCCGGTGAACCACCCGGTGGTGCAGGCCATCGCGATCGCGTTGACGCTGCTCGGGCTGCTGGTCCTCGCCGCGCAGCTGCGCCGCTGGACCCCGGACCGGCTCGCCGTGCGGCTCGGGGACGGCTGGCATCTCAGCCGCCGGTCGGTGCAGCGGCAACTGGCCAACACGGCGGAGGGCGTACCGGGCGTCAACTCGGCGCGGGTCCGCATCCACGGCCGCGCCCACACCTGGCACCCGTCGGTCCAGGCGGTCGGCGACCCGGGGGCCCGGCCACTGGTGGAACGGGCGGTCCAGCGGGAGCTGGAACGGCTCGCGGCGCCACGGCCCGAGGAGGTCTCGGTGCGACTGGTCCAGCGGCGGAGGGTGCGATGAAGCACGCCAGCCTACGGGTGATGTGGACGGTAATCGGCGTACTGCTGCTCGCGATCGGCGCGGCCGGCATCGCCGCCAGCTTCGGACTGATCTCCAGCGGTGTCGCCCGTACCCCGCTGCTCTGGTCCGGCCTGCTCGACCTCTGGCGGGCGATCGCGCCGTGGAGCGGGATCGTGACCATCGTGCTCGGACTGCTGATCGCGATCCTCGGGGCGAGCCTGCTCGGCCGGCTGCTGCGGCCCGCGCGCGAGCCGGCGATGGACGAGATCAGCCTCCAGGACCCGGACCACCACGGGCCGGCCGAGCGCGCGACGCTCGCGCCCGACCTGCCGGGGCGTACCCGGGTCCGCGGGGTCGTCCTCGCCCACGGCCTCGAACGCGACCTCGCCCGCGACCCGCAGGTGCAGCGGGCCGAGGTCACGCTGACCGGCAGCGCGCCGGAGCCGGACATCTGGATCGAGCTGCGGGTGGGCCCGCGGGCTCGGCTCTCGGCGGTACGCGACCACGTGGGCGCGGCGGTCGAGCGTTTCCGCAGCACCACCGGGCTGCGCCCGCGACGGTTGGACGTGACCACCCGGGTCGACCCGGCCGGGGCCGGCCGGGTGCGCTGACCGTCAGCGGGCGGGCAGCTGCGACCGGGCCTCCATCAGGGCGAAGCCGAGCAGGTTGCTCCCCCGCCAGCTCGCCGGATCCCGCGCCGCCGGGTCGTCGGCGGCCAGCCCGATGCCCCAGATCCGGTCCAGCGGGCTCGCCTCCACCAGCACCCGCTCGCCGGTGCCGCGCAGGAAGTCGCCCAGCTCCTCGTGCTGGGTGAACTTCGCCACGCTGCCGGCCACCACGATGCCGTACCGCTCCTCGTCCCAGCGGCGCTGGTCGAAGCCGCGGACCTGGCGCCCCAGGTTCTTGGCCCGGTGCGGGTGCTGGGCAGCCAGGATGCGCGCGGCCGTCTCGTGGTCGTCGAAGAGCACGGCCTTGCGCCACATCATGTAGTGCTCGGCCGTGGCGAACTCGTGGCCGTCGACCACGAAGGGCGAGGGGAACCACTGGCTGAGGCATCCGGCACCGACGCCGCGCCGGTCGGGCTGGTGCCCCCAGAAGAAGAGGAACTTGACGCGGGCTCCCTCCGCCAGGAGGCGCTGGAGTTCGGCGACGCTGCGGGGCTGGACGGACATGCCCGGTAGTGTGCCCGATCGGGGCGACATTCCGGCGCGGGCCGGCGCCCCGGTACGACGGAGAGATCCTCCAGGTGTGACAGAAGGAGCCAACGTGGAAAAGCCAGAGATCGGCCCGATCGAGGGGGCACCCCCGGCCGACCTCGTGATCGAGGACATCACGGTCGGCGAGGGGCCGGAGGCCCGACCCGGGCAGCAGGCGACCGTGCACTACGTCGGCGTCTCCTTCTCCACCGGGCAGGAGTTCGACGCGTCGTGGAACCGGGGTGCCCCGTTCGCCTTCCCGCTCGGCGGCGGCCGGGTCATCGCCGGCTGGGACCGTGGCGTCGTCGGCATGCGGGTCGGGGGCCGGCGCCGGCTGGTCATCCCGCCGCACCTCGGATACGGCGACCGCGGCGCCGGCGGTGCGATCAAGCCGGGCGAAACGCTGATCTTCGTGGTGGACCTGCTCGGCGTGCAGTGACCGCCACCGGCGGCGCGCCCGCCGGCTGAGAAGGCCCCTTGCCACCGCATTGGCTGGCAAGGGGCCTTCCGCACGCGACCGCCGGCGCGCCCGGACGCTCGGGCAGGCGGGCGGGCTGGCCTCAGAGGCCGAGGCCGCCCCGGCCGCCGACCACCGGGAGGGTCACCTCGCTGGCCGCCGGTACGACGGTCAGGCGGGTACCGCCCAGCGGCAGCAGGGTGTACTCCTGGTCGGTCGAGAAGACCACCACGCCGATGCGGTGTCCCGCCCGGAAGACGTAGTCCTTCGGTTCGAGCGACCAGCGGTAGTCGTACTGCTTGCCCTGCCGTACCGGCTGGCTGCGGGCCGCGCTGACCCGGTTCTGCGGGTCCATCCAGCCCCGGGTCACCACGAAGGGCGCGTCGGTCGAGCCCTCGGGGCCGTAGTCCACCAGGTACCCGGTGAGGTTGGCGTCCGGCCGGTTGTCGATCGACATCCGCAGCGCCAGCTCCGGCCGACCCGAGATCCGTACGTCCTTCGTGAGCGCCGGCGAACGGTAGACCAGCCGGTTCTCGCTGGCCGTGTCCGGGGCGGCCACCAGGGTGCTCGGCGGGATCGTCCGGCCCTGGTCGACGAAGCTCTGGGTGAGGCGGGTGGGCCCGGACCGGCCCGTGCCCAGCGTGCCCGGAGCGGTCCGGTCGCTCGCGCCCAGGCGCAGCGAGACGTCCCGGGCGCCGGGGTCGGGCCAGTTGGCGTACGTGGTGTAGACGCGGTCCTCGCGCTGCACGGTCGCGGTCGGCTCGTCCATGATGCCGTTGTCCACGTGCCACAGCCAGTAGTCGAACCAGCGGTTCTCGGTCTGCTTGTAGGTCCAGGTCCGGCCGTCGGGGAGGGTGACCGAGGCGTTGCTGCCCGGCCCGCCGTGACCGCCCTGGTGCAGCCAGATCTTGCGCGGCACGTCGTACCGGGCCAGCTGCTCCCACCACTGGGCGAAGTGAGTGGTCTTGACGTTCCAGTCGTTGAGGCCGTGGACGACGAAGACGCTGGCCCGGACGTTGCGGGCGCCCGGCAGGTAGTCCCGCTCCTGCCAGAAGCGCGTGTAGTCGCCGGTGACCCGGTCCTGGTCGACGCTGATCTTGGCGATCTCGTCGGCGCAGCTCCCCTCGGCCCGCTCCCGGCCCGCCGTGAACTGGGCGAGGATGTCCGCGTCCTCACCCTGGTACGTGCCCGGGGCGACGACCAGGCCGTTGGCGCGGTAGTAGTCGTACCAGCTGCTGATCGCGGCGACCGGAATGATGGTCTTGAGGCCCTCGACCCCGGTGGTGGCGACCTGGTTCGGCAGCGTGCCGTTGTAGGAGGCGCCGAGCATGCCGACCTCGCCGGTGGTCCAGTCGGCCCGGACCGGCCTGCCGGTGGCGTCGAACGCCCGGGCCCGGCCGTTGAGCCAGTCGATGATCGCCTTGGTGCCGAGAGTCTCGGCCCGGTCGCCGGTGGTCGGGCAGCCGTCCGAGGCGCCGGTACCGACGCTCTGACCGAGCACCACGGCGTAGCCGCGCGGCACGTAGTAGTCGTCGAACGTACCCGGCAGGTCCGCCTTGGTGCGGGCGCTACTCACCCCGGCCGCGCGCTCGGCGGCGGCGCGGCCGTGTCCGAGGCCGCTCTGCGGCAGCTCGTCGACGAGCACGCTCGGGTAGGGCACGTCCTCCCAGACGTTCTCCCGGTACGGGCTCTGTTCGAAGACCACCGGCACCTTGAAGCCGTCCACACCGGCCTCCTTCGGCCGGGCGATGTCGGCGACCACCCGGTCGCGCCGGCCGTCGTGGTCGGTGTCGAGCGGGGTCTCCACCCAGACTCGCTCCTGCACGGCGTCGGCGAGGGAGAAGACGGGCTGGGTCATGCCGTCGCGGACGACGATGCCGGGCGGCGCGGCGGATCTCGCCCCGGCCGGGGACGCGTGGTCCGGACCGGCGGCGGCCGGACCGGCGGGCGCGGTCACCGCGAGCACGCCGACGAGGGTGGTGACAAGGAACATCCCGGGACGGGCCGGACGCATTCGACCTCCTGAAACGCCGGATCGGCGGACTTGAGTCCGCCGATCTCCCATCCTCGGCCAGCGACGGACGTGAGACAAGCTCAGGCGAGGGGCAGCGCCGGGCGGCGGTACGGCGACGAGTTGCGCGGCCAGCGCCGGCCCCGTAACGCCCCGGCGGCCCCGCCGCCGGGTGGGCGGCGCGGATCGGTCCCGGCCACCCCGGTACCGACGATGGGGATCAGCCGGTTGACGTGGGTCGCCCGCAGCGCGCGCCGTACCGTCGGCGTCGGATTGCAGAGCACCAGCTGGCCACCCCGCCGGCGCCGCTCCAGGTACGCCCCGACCAGCACCCGGACCCCGGCCGCGGAAAGCACGTCCACTCCGGACAGATCGACCCGGAGCACCGCCGGTACGGGCGGCTGCGCGTCGAGCAGCTCCCGCAGCTCGTCGGCCGTGGCTATGTCGATCGTCCCGGCCACCCGGATCTCGATCGCGTTTTCACCGCGCCGGGTCTGCGTACGTAACGTTCCATCGTCGTCCCCCACGTCGTCTGACCCTATGCGGGTACGGCCGTCCACACGTCCGGCCAGCGGACGATTCCCGGCCCACCGACGGCCATTCACCGGCCGATCCCAAATCGACGGAAGTACGAGCGACGGCCGCACTTTCCGCGCCCCGGCGTCGACAATGGTGCATCCGCCGACGCCGTCGGAATGCCGGCGCAGGAGTGTCCCGCGTCGCACCGATTGGCGCGACGGCCTGGTCAGATGTACCTTGACCGCCGACATCGACACCGTATCCACGCCGACATGGGATTGACGGGGCTAATCATGCCGGCCGCACCGGTGTCCCCACCCATGGAGGTCTACTACCGGTGAGTTCCTACACCATCACGATCGCCCCCGACGACAGCACCGGGGCCACCACCACATTGCGCGTCGAGGTCACCGACGCCGCCACCCGGATAACGGAACTGGTGGTCCGGGCGGGCGTCGGCGGAAGCCTCTCCGCGGCGCAGCTGCCGGCGGTCGACCTCGACCAGTTGCTGCGCGCCGTCACCCCGGCCACCGCCGTTCCCGCCGTACCGCCCGCGCCGCAGGTCACGGCGCCGCCACCGGCCGAGCCGACGGGCACGGTGGAGCCGACGGGGCCGGCCGGACCGGCGGCGGAGCCGACGCCGACGGGCGCGGCGGCAGCGGCCGAGCCCACGGGCGCGGGCGAGCCGGAGCCGGCAGCCGAACCGACGGGCACGGTCGAGGCGGCGGACGCGGTCGAGGCGGGGCCGGCGAGCACGGTCGAGGCGGAGCCGGTCACGGTCGCGCCGGCGGCACCTGTCGAGCCGGCCGCCACGACGCGGACCGCCGTCAAGCGAACGGCCGCCGTCAAGCGAACGGCCAGCGAGAAGGCCCCCGCCAAGAAGGCGTCCGCGAAGGCGACTCCCGCGAAGAAGGCGTCGACCAGGAGGGCGTCCGCGAACGGGACCGCCGCGAAGAACGCCACCGCGAGCAAGGCCACCGCGAGCAAGGCGACCGCGAGCAAGGCGACCGCGAGCAAGGCGACCGCGAGCAAGGCGACCACGCGCCGGGAACCGGCCGGCAGCGCGCCGGCCCGGAAGACCGCCGGGAAGTCGACCACCGGCAACGCTTCCACCGCCCCGGCCAAGGCGAGCGCCGCGGCCAAGGCGAGCGCCGCGGCCAAGGCGAGCGCGCCGGCCAAGGCGACCGCCGCGGCCAAGGCGAGCGCGCCGGCCGGGGCTGGCGGGCGTACCTACCGGCGGGCGCCGGAGGACCTCGCCGAGGTGTACGGCCAGGCGGGAACCGCGGCGGCGGTCGCCGACCACTACGGCGTACCCCGGCACACCGCGCAGAGCTGGGTGCGGACGCTGCGCCGCAACGACGGCCGATAGCCCGGCGCCCCCCGGACCCCGGCCGCCCGGGCGGGGCCCACCGGCGCAACCGGCTAGTCCATCCTGGCTATGATGGGCGGCCCGTCCACAAGGGACGGGCCGTCCGGGTCGCGCCGCGTGCCCTACCCGGAGGGAGAAACCGGGCCGGCACGGCCCGTCGATGGGATGGTTGATGGCGGGGGCGGCACGCGAACCTGGACAGCTCGCGGTCGTCCGCATCTTCGATCAGGGTGACCGGCCCGTCGGTGCCGGTGTGCTCATCGGTCGCCGCCACGTGGTGACCGCCGGGCACAACCTCACCGTCGCGCTGGGCGCCGACGACCCCGTGGGCAAACCGGTCACGCTCGACTTCCCCCTGGTCGCGCCGGGCCTGAAGGTGACGGCCACCGTCGAGACGTACGTTCCGCCGGTCTCGCAACAGGCCTCGGACCTCGGCGGGCTGGTGCTCACGGCGGATCCGCCGGCCGGGGTGGTACCGGCCCCGGTGCTGCGCGAACCACCGGCGCCGGGCACCCGGTTCCAGCTGTTCGGAGTGCCGGACGGGCGCGCGGCCGGCTTCTGGATGGAGGCGGTCTCCCAGGGTGGGACGGCCGGCCGGCTGCTGCAACTGCGGGCGGCGCCCGAATCGCCGATCGGGGTCCTGCCCGGCTACAGCGGCGGCCCGCTCTGGGCGCCGGGACCGCGCGGCGTCTTCGGCATCATGCTCACCTCCGAGGAGCTGCTGAACTGGTCGACGGCGTACGCGCTGCCGGCGGCGGAGCTGTTCCGGCTCTGGCCCGTGCTGGATGAGGCGTGCCGGCCACCGTCGCCGTACCGGGGGCTGAGCGCCTTCGACAGCGCCGACCGGGACCTCTTCTTCGGCCGTACCCGGGAGGCCCGGCTGCTCGCCGACCGGGTCCGCGCCAATCCGAGCACGCTCGTGGTCGCCGGCCCCGGGTTCGGCAAGTCGTCGCTGGTCCGGGCCGGGGTCGCGCCACTGCTGGAGGCCGAGGGGCACCGGGTGGTGCAGCTGGACGCCGGCGCCGCGGAACGCTCCGCGGCGGAGCGGATCGCGGAGGCGTGCGCCCCGCTGGTGCATCCCGCCGGCGCCGACCTGGCCGAGCGGGTCCGGACCACGGTACGACTGGTCGAGCTGGTCGAGCGCAACGGGCTGGGCCAACTCCTCGGGCAGCTCACCGCCGACGCCCCGCTGGTCGTCGTGGTGGACCAGTTGGAGGAGCTGATCGCACAGCGCGACGGCGGCGTCCGCGAGCTGTTCGACCTGCTGCTGCCGCACTGCGCGACCCGGATCGACGGCCGCTACGACCTGCGCCTCCTCGCCTGCCTGCGGCTGGACTATCTCGCGGCGGCGACCGCGCAGCTGCCCGTCGAGACCGCCGAGGCACCGTTCAACCTCGCGCCGATGACCGCCGACGGCCTGACCGAGGCGATCGCCCGACCGGCCGAACTCAGCGGGCACATCCGGTTCGCGCCGGAGACGGTCGAGCGGATCGTCGCCGACGCGCGGGCGGCGACCGACGGCGCCCCGGGTGAACTGCTGCCGCTCATCGAGTTCACCGCCAGCGAGCTGTGGGGCCGGGCCACGACCTCGCCGATCGGTCCGGACGACTACCACCGGCTCGGCGGCGTCTCCAGCGCGCTGGTCCGGGTGGCGGACGAGGCCGTGGACCGGCTCGGCGCCCAGGCCGCACCGCTGGCGGCGCGGATGCTCACCCGGTTGGTGCGGGTCGGGCCCGAGCCGCCGCAGGACACCCGCGCCACGGTCCTCTCCGACGACCTCTCCGCCCAGGAGTGGGCGGTCGCCCAGCGGCTCGCCGGCAGCCGGCTGGTCACGATCACGGAACGGCCCGACGGCCGGCTCGCGGTACGCCTCGCCCACGACGCGCTGCTGACCAGGTGGGACCGGCTGCGCGGGTGGATCGCCGAGGATCGCGCCTTCCGGCTCTGGCAGGCCGACCTGGCTCCGGCCCGGCGCCGGTGGAGCGAGGAACGGGACCCGGGCGCGCTGCTGCGCGGCGGCGCGCTGGACGAGGCGCGGCGCTGGCAGAGACAGCGCGGCGACGACCTCTCCGAGTCCGAGCGTGAGTTGATCGCCGCGAGTATCGAGGAGGGCAGACGCGAACGGCTGCGCCGTACCAACCAGCGGACGGTCTGGGTGGGATTCGCGGTGTTACTGGTGCTCACCACGGTGGTGATGGGGATCGTCTGGCCGGTGACGCGGGACCGCGTCACCGAGTCGCTGGTGCAGACCTCGGCGCGGCTGGGGAACGATCCGATCTCCCGGCTGGTGGTGGACGCGGCGGCGCTGCGGGTGCACGCCCGGCCCGAGACGATCCGGCCGGTCCTGGAGGATCTGCTTGTACACGCCGACACCGAGGCGCTGCTCCCGGTGGGCGGTGGCGTGTCCCGGCTGGCGCTGGCGGGCGACGGCGGCCGGGTCCTGGTCGTCGACGAGGACCGGCGGATGTCGGTCTGGGACGTCGGTGGCGGCCCGCCCCGGCTGGTCCGTACCGAGGAGGGGGTGGCCGGGCTGGCCACGAGCCCCGACGGTCGGCTCGTCGCCGTCGGTGACACCGCCGGGCGGATCGTCGTCCGCGACGCGGCCTCCTGGGCGGTGACCGGCACCTACGAGGGCCCGCAGAGCAGCGACGCGCCCGGCGCCTTCGTCAACGGGCTCTCCTTCGACGCCGCCGGGGAGCGGCTGGTCACGGTGGCGGAGACGTCGCGTCGGGTACGGCTGATCGACCTGCGGGGCGGCGCGGTCCGGGATCAGGTGGTCGACCACGGCCAGGACCTGTACGACCGGGTGGGTTTCACCCCCGGCGGTGGCGTCGTCGCCGGCGAACCGATCACCGGACCGGTCACCTGGGACCCGAAGAACGGCCGGCTGAGCCGCGTCTTGCTCGGTGAGGACTCCGACGACGCGCTGTACTACGGCCCCGAGTCGTGGCTGGTGCACTGCGTCGGCGGCCAGGTCTCGTTGCTCGACCCGTTGACCGGGAAGGCGGTGCGACGGGCCCCCTTCTCCGGACCCGGCTGTCCGGTCCAACTGGTCGCCGCGGCCGGGTCGCGGCTGCTCTTCCTGGACATTTCCGGCCAGTTCGATCTCCAGGCCACCGGGGCCTCCCTTCCCCACCGGCTGATGCTCTTCGACGGTGACCGGCTGGTCGCCGCGGTTCCGCTTCGACCGTCGGTCGATCCGCAGGGCCGGTTGCTGCCCGGCGGCCCGTTCGCGCTCGGTGCGGCGGGCCGGTTCCTGGCCTTCGTCGAGGGCGGCGCCGTGCGGGTGGTCCGGGTACCGGGCGGGGGTGCCCCGGAGGCGTCCTCCGTGGACCACGCGACCTTCCTGCCCGACGGCGGGATCCTGGTCGCCCACGAGAACGGCACGTTGCGGCGGCTCGCGGCGGACGGGAGACCGACGGCGGTACGGGCGGCGCCGGGCGAACCCGTGGCGGTGAGCGTGGCGCCGGACGGCCGACGCGTCGCGGTGCTCGCGGGCGCGCAGAATCAGCAGTTGGTCCGGTACACCCTGCCGGAGCTGGAGCCGCTCGGCACACCCGTGCCGGTACCGAACCCGGCGGAGGCCACCGGGGCGCGGATCACCACCCTGGACGACGGGCGGATCATCGTCCATACCGGGGATGCCCTGCTCGTCTACCCCCGCCAGCCGGACAGCGCCGAGCCGCGCCGGCTCGACCTGTCCGGCGCGGACGCGAGAGCGTACGCGGCGGTCGCCGCCCGGCCGGGCACCGCCGAGGTGGCGCTGATCGCGCCGACCGGATCGGGGTTCCAGCTGGTCGACGTCGACCGGGGTACGGCCGGACCGGTACGGGGTCCGGTGCCCGGTGGCCGGACCCGCGCTCTTCACTTCGACGCGGAGGGAAACGTCGTGGTCCTGGGCGACGGCGCGACGGTGGTGGTGGATCCGGACGACGGCCGGATCGTCGACGCCGACGACAACGCCGCGTTCGCGGAACTGCCGGACTCCGGCGCCGACGCGGCGCAGCTCGTCGAGGGGTGGCCGGCGGTGCTCGACGACTGGGGGATGCGGGCGCGGACGCCGCGGCTCTGGGAACCGCGGGACCGCTCACCGCTGACCGGAAGCCGGATGCTGCTCTCCCCCGACCGCGACCGGTTCCTGGTGATCTCCGGGCCCCGGGTCGACGTCTTCCCCACCGACCCGGGCCGGTGGCGCGAACCGCTCTGCCGGATCGCGGCGGCCGGGCACGAGCAGGCGCGCAGCCACCTCGGCTCGATCGCGTGGGTGACCGACCCGTGCTGACCGCCGTCCGCCCGCCGACCGGCGGTACGGCCGCTCCCCGGTGGGGCGCGCCGCTCCGGTCCGCGCTCGCGGTCCTGCTGGTCGCCGCGCTGGGCACGGCCGGCTGCGGCGGCGCGTCGACGCCCGACACCGTACCGTCCGACCTCCCGGGGTTCACGGTGCGGACGGCGGGTCCGGCCCCCGACCCGTCGCAGCCGTTCGACCTGGCCTCGGCGCTGGAACTGATCGAGCGTAGGACGTACACGCCGTACGTGCCGAAGGGCCCGCTGCGCGGGCCGCTCCGCGCCATCCAGGGCATGTGCACCGGCAGCGCCAACGGCCGGTGCCAGGAGGTCTTCTTCTTCTACGGCCAGCGGCTGGTCGGCAGCGTGCACGCGGGGGTGATGAGCATCGTCTCGCAGGACGGCACGACCGTCGTCATCGAGCTGCCGCAGTACCGGCCCGGCGACCCGGGTTGCTGCCCGAGCGGAAAGCCGAGCCGGCACGCCGTACGGTTCGACGGGAGCATGTTGCGGGCCGACCCGCCCGTGCCGGAGAACCCCAACAACTACTGACCGACGACCCGTACGGCCGGCGGCGCCGGGCGCCGTCGCGCACAGAAAGGATCCCGACCCGATGGATGGACGCGTGGAGTACCTGGACTTCGGCGACGGGGACGCGCTGCCGATCCAGCCCACGGCACCGGCCCGACCGGCCGGCTCACCCTTCTCGGCGGAGCCGCAGCCGGTGGCGCGCCGGGGCGAGGGTGAGCCGGCCGCCCGGCTGACCGAGCGGGTGGAGGAGTCCATCGACCGGATCCGCCGGTTCGGGGCGATGGCGGCGGAGCGCCTCGCCGAGATGCCGCGTACGCCCGATCGGGTCAGCGTGGCGCTGGCGGTCACCGTCTCGGCCGAGGCCGGGGTGATGCTCGCGCGCTGCGCGACCGAGGCCAACCTCACCATCAGCGTCGAGTGGGGCCGGGAGACGCGCGAGGTCGTGACGTCGGTACGGGAGGCGGCCGGTGCCGGCGACGGCCCGGCCGCGACGGGGCCCGCGGCCCCGGGGACGGCGGCCGGCGTCGGGGCGGGCTGAGCGGCCGGCAACGACCCGAACCCCGGACCGCGACGCGACGAGGGGCCGGACCTGGTGCACCGGGTCCGGCCCCTCGTGGTCGGTGTCGGGGATCAGCCGCCGACGGAGGCGTTGTAGTCCTTGATCGGGCCGGCCATCGCCTGCTCCTGCTGCTGCAGGGCGGTCTTCGGGTCGGTACCGCTGAGCACCGCGGCCTGCATGGCCTGCTCGGCCGCCTTGCGCGCCTGCGGCATCGCGCCGAGCAGGCAGCCCTGGGTGGCCTTGGTCAGCGCGGTGCCCTGGAGCTGGGTGATCGCGGTCTGGAACTGGGGCCGCTGCGCCACCCACTGCTTGTCCACGTCGGTGTCGAGGGCGGACTTGCTGATCGGGAAGTACCCGGTGGAGGTGTGCCAGGTGGCCTGCGAGTCCTTCTCGCTGAGGAACTTCACGAACTCCCACGCGGCCCGCTTGTGCTGGTCGTCCTTGCCCTTGCCGACGACCCAGAGCGAGGCACCACCGATGATCGGGCCGCCGTTGTCCGAGGCGTTGATCTTCGGGTAGTTACCGGTCGCGATCTCGAACTTGCCCTCGGCGCTCTTCAGGAAGCCGCTGAGCGAACCGGTCGACTCCAGCGTCATCGCCACCTTGCCCGAGGTGAAGGTGTTGTCGGCGGTGGTGGTGTTGCTGTCCAGCTTCGGGGCCAGCCCCTCGTCCACCAGCTTCTTCCACCACTGCAACAGCTTCACGTGGTCGTCGGTGGCCAGCTTCACCGTGGTACCCCGGGCGTCGCGCCCGTTGCCCTGGTCGCAGTATTCCTGGTTGCCGACGGCGGTCCACTGCTCCAGGAACCAGCCGTAGAGGGCGGCGCCGAAGCCGTACTGGGTGACGGTGCCGCTGGCGTCCTTGACGGTCAGCTTGCGGGCCGCGTCGGTGATCTCGTCGAGGGTCTTCGGCGGGTGCGCCGGGTCGAGCCCCGCCTTCTCGAACGCCGTCTTGTTGAGGTAGAGCAGCGGCATCGAGGTGTTGAACGGCATCGAGTAGAGCTTGTTGTCCACCGAGTAGTAGCCGGCGATGTTCGGCTGGATGTCCGCGGCGTTGGTCTTGTCGGTGTCGAGGAAGGACTGCACCGGTACGATCGACTTCGAGTCGATCATGAAGCGGGTACCGATGTCGTAGACCTGCACGACGTCCGGGGCCTGCCCGCTGTTCAGCGCGGCCTTGTACGCCGAGAGCGTGTCGTCGTACGTGTTCTTGAACTGCAGGTTGACCTTGATCCGGCCCTTGTTCTTCGCGTTGAACTGGTCGGCCAGGTTCTGCAGCGCCTCGCCGTTCTTGCCGGTCATGGCGTGCCAGAAGTCGATCGAGACCTCGCCCTTGCCGTCCAGCACGCTGGCGGCCGGCGCGGCGTCGGTGGCGCCGCTGCCGGAGCCGCCGCTGTTGGCGGTCGCCGAGCCGCAGGCGGCCGTGGTGGCCGCGAGTGCGGCGAGCGAGAGCCCGAGCACCGTGCGGCGCAGGGTTGTGCGCACTTTTCCGTTCCTCCTGTGGGATGTTTCCGTTACTTGACCGCGCCGGCGGTGAACCCACGGACGAGCCAGCGCTGGCCGAAGATCACCAGCAGCAGGGTCGGTACCAGCGTGATGGTGATGCCCGCCAGCAGCACCGCGGGGCTGCCGCCCTCGTTGTCCTTGAGCGCGAAGACCGCGGTCTGCAGGGTGTTCAGGGAGTTGTTGCTGGAAGAGATGATCAAGGGCCAGAAGTACATGTTCCAGCCCTGCAGGAACGACCAGACCGCGATCGCGGTCAGCGCCGGACGGCTGCCCGGCAGCAGGATCGTGAAGAGGAAGCGCAGGTGGCCGCAGCCGTCGATCACCGCCGCCTCGCGCAGTTCGCGCGGGAACTGCAGGAACGCCTGTCGCAGCAGGAAGACCCCGAACCCGCTGGCCAGGAACGGCAGGACCAGGGCGAGCCGGTTGTCGTTCACCCCGAGGGAGCGGATGAACAGCGCGTTCGGCACCACGATCGACTCGTACGGGATGATGATCGTGGCCAGGAAGACCCAGAAGAGCGGCCGGCGCAGCGGCGTACGCAGGAAGACCAGCGCGTACGCGGCCAGGCAGGACGTCACCAGGTGCCCGACCATGATGGTCAGCCCGACGAAGAGCGAGTTCAGGAACGCCGGCGCCAGCGGCACCACCGGCTGCCGCCACGCGTCGAGGTAGTTGCGCACCGTCCAGTGCCCGCCGAACAGCTGCGGCGGCTGGTGCAGCAGCGCGTTCGACGGCAGGAAGCCGCCGAGCACCGTCAGCAGCACGGGAAAGAGCAGGACCACCGCCGCCACGGCGAGCCAGAGGTAGGTCAGTACGGTCGGGGCCACGCCCGGCCGCGTCGCGCGTCGACTCACCGGTAGTGCACCCGCCGTTCGAGTACGCCGAACTGGATCGCGGCGATCAGCACGCCGACCACCAGCAGCACCAACCCCTGCGCGCTGGCCAGTCCGAAGTTGCTGTTGTTGTTGTGGAACGCGTTGTCGAAGATCGAGTAGACCAGCGTCCTGGTGTGCCCGTTCGGGCCGCCGTCGGTCATGATCTGGACCTGCCCGAGGGCCTGCAGCGCGGTCAGCGTCGTCGTCACCACCGCGAAGAAGAGGCTCGGCGAGATCATCGGCAGCACGATGCTGACGAACTGCCGCAGCCCGGCCGCGCCGTCCAGCCGCGCCGCCTCCAGTACCTCCTCGTCCACGCCCGCCAGCCCGGCGCTGAGGACCAGCAGGTTGAACCCGGAGACCATCCAGACCGTCACCCCGGCCACCGTGAACATCGCCCACGACGGGTCGGTGGTCCAGCCGGGCGCCTCGATCCCCACCAGACCGAGCAGCCAGTTCACCGGCGAGACCCCGGGGTTCAGCATGATCAGCCAGACCACGCTCGCCGCCGAGACCGAGTACGCGAACGGCAGCGCGAAGGCGGTACGGAAGATCCGCATGCCGGGCAGCCGCTGGGTCAGCGGCGCCGCGATCGCCAGCGGCAGCAGCACGCCGGGAACCACCACCAGCACCGTGAAGACCGCCGTCTGCCAGAGCACGTGGCCGAACGCGGGCGTGAACAGCTCCTCGAAGTGCCGCAGCCCCACCGATCGGGTCGGGTTGCCCAGGATGTCGTTGCCCCTGGTCGAGAGGTACACGGCCTGGAAGAGCGGGAAGATGACGAACACGCCGAGTCCGGCCAGCCCGGGCACGAGGAACAGCAGCGCCAGCGCCGCCTCGCGCAACCGTGGCGCACCGGGCCGCGCCGGACGGACGTCGGTCTTGTTCGTACTCGCCAGCCCGGGAGGCTTTGCGCTGGTCAGGGTCGGTGCGGTCACGGACGGTAGCCTGCAGCGGATGGGCGTCCGGCACAGGTAGCGCCGCGGTCGGGCAGGTGACGACTCCCTGTCCACCGGATGACGTCACGTTACGCACCGTCACCGTCGCAGAAAGATCCATCGACGGGCGCCCACCCGCTCAGCAGGGGCAGGATACGCCTAAGCGCCTCAGGCGGGGTCCAGGTCGATGCGGACCGTCACGGGATCCGTCCACGCCGCACCGGAGGTGGCCAGGCAGAACCGGCGCGCGAGATTGTTCCGGGCGAGGATCCGCTGGCGCTCGCGCGGGTCGTCGCCGTCGAGGACCCGCGCGACCCCGCCGCGCCAGCGCGCGTGGGGCCCGCCACGGACCTTGACCCGGACGCGGGGATCGGCCTCCAGGTTCCGTACCCAGTCGGCGCGGCGCCCGTGCTGGGAGACCAGCCAGAAGGTGTCGCCGTCCAGCCCGTCGCAGACCGGCGTGTACCGCGGCCGTCCGGTGCGCCGGCCGGTGGTCTCCAGGAGGGCGTCGCCCGGAATCGGGAGTCTCAGCGCCCAGGCGAACCGGACGACCGGGTTGACCAGTCGCCGCTGGAACGGACCAAGGATCCGGCGCGCGCCCGGCGGCCAGGACACCTCAGGACCCGCCCGTCCGCCCGGCCGGGCCTGCTCGCCGCCCGGTTCGTCCGCCGAATCGCACCGTGGCACCTCCCGCTCGGGTTCGGGCTCGTCGTGGCTCCGACGCGGATGCGGCTTCCCGGGCCCACGCGGGTGAAACCCCTCAGGGCAGGGGCCGGGCGATGTCGCGGGCGTGGTCGACGACGGCGGCCCCGACCACGGTCGCCTCGATCGGCAGCACCTCCAGGCAGCGGCGTACGGCGGCGGCCATCAGCGCGTTCGGCACCCGCATGGAGAGGGTGCAGTGCGGCACCCAGCGTCCGGGCTCGTAGTGCTCGGTCGGCGCGATCCCGGCCGCGCTCAGCCGGGCGTACACGGCGGCGTGGTGGGCCAGCAGTTCGGCGCTCGGCGTCGGGCCGAGCCAGAGCACCCGCCCGACGAACTGGCCGGCGTGCTGGAACGACAGGCGCAGCGGGGCGGCCACGACCGTACCGGTCAGCGCGGCGGCCACCCGGTCCGGATCGAGGCGCGCCGCCACCGCCAACGAGACGTGCGGACGGTGCCGCTGCCCGAGCAGCGAACGGAGGCTCTGTACGCCCTCGGACTCCAGCGCGTCCCAGAGGGTCCGGATCCGCCGGGTCGCATCGGTGTCCAGATAGAGCTCGATCGCCGCGACCACCGGCCCACCCTAGTGGACTATCCGCCGGCCGCGGGCAGCACCGTGACGTGCAGCAGCAGCGGCTGGGAGCCCGCGCCGGTGGAGAAGGTGACCGGCAGGTCGCGCCGCCCGGGCGCCGCGTCGGGGGCGGCCGAGACGGTGACATCGGTGGCGCCGTCCCGCCCGGCCTCGACCGCGAGGGCGCCGGCGGTCGTCGACAGCGCCAGCCCGGTCGGCGGCGCCGCCGACCAGGAGACCGTCGACGGGCCGGGCGAGACGCCGCGTACGCCCACGGTCAGCGTGGCGCTCCCGCCGGCCGGTACCGCGATCTCCCCGGCCGGCGAGGTGTACCCGATGCCGGCGGCCTCGCCGGTCCGGTCCGACGGTGGCCGGTCCTCGGCGGCGGCACCCCACGCGGTGTCGGGGGTGGCCGAGAGGGTGAGGTCCACCCGCGTCACGCCGCCCGCGGTCACCTTCCCGGCCGGCAGCCACGGCCGGGTCCACCGCTCGCCGTCGACGCTCGCGCCGGTGACGTAGCGCGGTCCGGCGTCCGCGCCGGGCGCGTCGACGACCAACGCGCCGCCGTCCGGGCGGGCCACCTCGACGTGCGGGAAGAGCGGTACGGCCAGTTGCAGGTCCGCGCTGCCCGGGTTGAGCGGGTAGACGCCGAGCGCCGCCCAGACGTACCAGGCGGAGACCGCCCCGAGGTCGTCGTTGCCGGGGATGCCGTTCGACCGAGTGGTGAAGAGCCGGTCGAGCACGGCGCGGACGGTCCGCTGGGTCTTCCACGGCGCGCCGGTGTAGTTGTAGAGCCAGGGCGTCCCGAAGGTCGGCTCGTTGCCGAACCAGTAGTAGGGGGCGTTCGGCCCGGCCATCCCCCACCGGTCCCCTACGGAGGTGTCGAAGAAGGCGTCGAGCCGGGCGGTGGCCGCGGCGTCGCCGCCGAGCGCGGCGACCAGGCCGGCCGGGTTCTGGGTGACCATGAACGTGTACTGGGTGGCGTTGCCCTCGTTGAAGCCGGGCTGGCCGAACTCCCCGTCGCCGGGTGGCTGGAACCCCGGCCCGGGCGGGAAGGCTCCCCCGGCGTCGCGCCGCTGCGCGTACGGGCCGGTGGCGGTGGCCGGGTTGAGCACGTTCTGCCAGTTCTGCGCCCGGGCCAGGTAGGTGCGGTAGAGGTCCGGGCGCCCCAGCTCGCGGGCGAACCGGGCGATCGCCGCGTCGTTGGCGGCGTACTCCAGGGTCAGCGACGGGTTGCCGGGGACGTACCCGTACCGCAGGTAGTCGGCGTTGGCCTCGCGCTCCACGTACCCCCACTGGCCGACCCCGTCGGCGCCGCCACCGCCGTGTTCGGCGCCCCTGAGCATCGCCGCGAGCGCGGCGCCGGTGTCGAAGCGCCGCGCGCCGAAGGCGTACGTCGAGGCGATGATGTTGTCGGCCGGGTCGCCGGCCATGACCTGGGTGTAGCCGTTCGCGACCGGCCACTTCGGCAGGAAGCCGCCCTGCGCGGCCATGTTCACCAGCGACTGGGCCTGGTCGCCGGCGACCCCGGGGTCGAGCAGCGCCACCAGCGCGGCCTGGGAGCGGTAGGTGTCCCAGCCGGAGTAGTTGGTGTACTGGGCGGCCTGGCCGGCGGCCACCCGGTGGACCTGCTGGTCCATGCCCCGGTACCGGCCGTCGGCGTCGCTGAAGAGGTTCGGCGCGAGCGTCGCGTGGTAGAGCGCGGTGTAGAAGGTGGTCCGCCGCGCGTCGTCGCCGCCGCTGACGCGTACCCGGGAGAGCAGGTCGTTCCAGGTCGCCCGGGCGGCCGCCCGCACCTCGGCCAGCGACCGGGTACCGACCTCGGCGTCGAGATTCGCCAGGGCCGCCTCGGCGCTGACGTACGACATCCCTACCCGCATGTGTACGCGGCTCGCGGCCCGGGTGTCGAAGGTGAGGTACGCGCCGGCCGCGGTACCGGCCGGCCGGCTGCCCTCCGCGGCGGTCGAGCCGGCGCTCAGCGCGTCGCCGCGCCACGTGCCGTAGCCGGTGAACGGCTCGTCGAAGCGCGCCGCCAGGTAGACGGTGTACGTGTTGGGCTTCTCGCAGAAGCCGCCCGAGCCCTGGCGGGTGTTGTTCACGATCGCGGCGGTCACCTGGCGCCCGGTCGGGTCGATCGTGACCGAGCCGCCGCTGGCGTCGTTGAGGCTGCTGGCCCGCACCAGCATCCGCGCGGCCTCGCTGGCCGGGTAGCTGAACTCGGCCACCGCGGCGCGCGCGGTCACGGCCAGCTCCGCGCCCACCCCGGAGGTCCGCAGCGTGGTCGCGTAGTAGCCGGGCTCGGCCACGGAACCGTCCTGGCCGAAGGACTCCCTCGCCTCGTTCGGGCGGACCGGATCACCGACGACCGGCAGGAAACTCGCGTCGTTGCCCGCGTAGTCGCAGCCGACGCCGGAGAGATGGTTGAGGGAGAATCCCGTGACGGAGGTGGCGGTGTCGAGATATCCGACCGCCGTACGGCCGTCCGTGTCCGGCCCGAACTGCATCATCCCGAAGGGCAGCGCGGCGGCCGGGGAGGTGTCGCCGGTACCCACCTCTCCCCCGGCGTCGCCGGTCCCGATGTGCGGGTCGACGTAGCGCGCCGGGTCGGTGACCTGCTCCGCCGAGCGGGCCGGGGCGGCACCGGGCGGCATCGACACCGCTCCCACGAACCCGCCGGCCGGCAGCAGCGCGGCCACGGCCGCGCCGGTCAGGAACCGGCCGGGTGACGACCATTTTCGCACCGGAATTGCCGCCCTTCCCATTTCGCGCAACGCATTTCCACCCGTTTCCGAGGAGCGCCGATATTGCGGCAGCACCGACCCGGAAGTCAAGAGATCTGGAACCGCCGCGCGCCAATCACCGCCGTTTTGTTAGCGGAACCGGCAACATCGGCACCAGCGGCCCCAATGGTTTACCCGGCTCGACGTTTCCCCTGGTCCGCCCCGGGCTGAGGTCGCCGCGCAGCCACCGGGTCGCCGGCCACGGTCCCGACGGAATGGCCGATCGTCGCCTGCCCTGGGGCCGGCGGCCGGGATACTACGAACGGATGTCCGCGCCGCCCCCGCATCCCACCGGTCTGCTCCGGCAGGAATCGGCCACGGTCGGAAGGAGTCACGTCGTGTTCGACGGGTTCGACGAGTTCGACATCGCCACCTCGGGCACGACGATTCACGGGCGACGGGGCGGCAGCGGCTCGCCCGTGCTGCTCCTGCACGGCATCCCGGAGACGCACCTCATGTGGCACCGGGTGGCGCCGGGCCTCGCCGAGCGGCACACCGTGGTCGCCACCGACCTGCGGGGCTGGGGCGGCAGCGGCAAGCCGCCGAGCAGCGCCGACCACGAGCCCTACAGCATGCGTACGATCGCCCGCGACCAGATCGAGGTGATGCGCGGCCTCGGCTTCGACCGGTTCTCGGTCGTCGGGCACGACCGGGGCGCGCGCTGCGCCTACCGGCTGGCGCTCGACGAGCCGGAGGCGGTGACCCGGCTCGCGGTCATCGACGTCGTGCCGACCGGCGACGCGTACCGCCGCGCCGAGCGGAAGTTCAGCCTCGCCTACTGGATCTGGTCCTTCCTGGCCGCGCCCGAGCCGGTACCGGAGCGGTTCGTCGCGGCGGCCCCGGCCGCGTTGGTCGACTTCATGTTGGACACCTGGCCCGAGGTGAAGGACGCCTTCCCGCCGAAGGTGCGGGCCGAGTACGTCGAGCAGTTCCGCGACCCGGAGGCGGTCCACGCCATCTGCGAGGAGTTCCGGGCCGCCGCGACGCTGGACTACCAGCGGGACGAGGCGGATCGCGGCAACCGCAGAATCGCCTGTCCCGTGCTGTTCCTCTGGAGCCAGCGGGGCTCGGTGGCGGGCCTCTACGACGATCCGCTCGACATCTGGCGGGGCTGGGCCGACGACGTGCGCGGCGGCCCGGTCCCGGTCGGGCACTTCATCCCCGAGGAGGCACCCGAGGAGACCCTGCGCCAACTGCGGGATTTCCTGCCGTAGCGGCGACCCTCGGGGGACCTCCGGGGCGCCTCCGCCGGTGGTCCGGGCCACCTCCCTCCGCCAGTGGTCCGGGGCGCCTCCGGCGATGGTCAGGGGCGGGAGAGGCGGCCGGTGGTCATGGGCGGCGGCGGGACGCCGCACCGCCGGCCGTGCCGTCGCGGGGCCGGCGGGGCCGGGCCGAGGGCCGGATGCCGGACGACCGCCCGGCCGGTTGTCCGGTCTCCGGCGCGGCCGACGACCAGCGCGCGGGGTGGCGCAGCGCCGCCGGCAGCCGGGTCGCCGCGTCGCCCCGCGCCGCGTCGAGCTGCGACTGGATCAGGAAGATGCTGTCGCGCAGGTCGGCGCCGCGCAGGTCCGCGCCGCGCAGGTCCGCCCCGATCAGGTCGGCGCCGCGCAGGTCCGCGCCGCGCAGGTCGGCCCCGATGAGGTACGCGCCGCGCAGGTTGGCGCCCCGCAGGTCGGCGCCGCGCAGGTTGGCCCCGATCAGGTCGGCGCCCCGGTGCTCGGTACGCCGCGAGCCGGCGCCGGCCCGGGCCAGCTCGCTCGCCCGCAGCAGCAGCCGGTTGACGTCCTCCCGGTGGGCCGCGACGTCCAGCTCCAGCAGGGCCTGCGGCCCGAGCGAGGTGAGCCGCTCGGTCTCGGCGCGGGCGGCGGCCAGTTCGGCGCGCAGCGGCCGGGCCGCCGGCAGGTCGACCGCCTCGGTCAGGTACCAGAGCAGCTCGTGCAGGTGCCGCATGACGGGGAAGACGGCGAACATCTGCCCGGCGGTCTCGGGCGCCGCGCGCCAGTCCCGCCCGCCGAAGGTCACCTGGGCCACCCGCTGGCCGGCGCCGAAGCAGTCGTAGACGGTGCAGCCCCGGAAGCCGCGGTCGGCGAGGTCGCGGTGGATGCCGCAGCGGAAGTCGGTACGCAGGTTGCGGCAGGGTTGTCCGGCCGGCTTGTCGACGGCGAAGTCCGCCGAGGCGGCGAACACGGGCACGACGCAGCACAGCCCGAAGCAGCGCGCGCAGTCGGCGCGCAGGTCCTCGGCTCGGATCGGGTGCTGCTCGGACAATCTCGGGCTCCCATCGTGCGGCGAGCCAAGGCTACCGCCGGGCCGGTCATGGGATGACCCAGCTACCCGCTTGTGGGTCATGGACTGTCGGGGTCGAGGTCGAGTCGGCGAACGCGCTGCCCGTCGGGCGCTCTTGACGGGAGGGATGGCGGTCATTAACGTCTGCGCACCAAGGACATCCTACGTCCTACCGACAGACGACCGGACTCTCCCGAACCGTCCCCCAGGGAGGCACACCCGTGGCACCCCGTACCCCCCGTACCAGCAGGGCGCTCCGGCCCGCGATCGTGGTCGGCTGCGCCGCGCTGGTGGCGTCGCTGGCCGGCGCCGGCGGCGCGTCCCTGGCCGCGCCGCCCGACGCCGCCGCACCGGACGCCGCGAGCAAGCCGCGCTGCACCGGCTCCGTACCCTTCGTCGCCGGTACCGAGGGCTACAGCGCCTTCCGCATCCCGGCCATCGTGACCGCCCCCTCCGGCGCGCTGCTCGCCTTCGCCGAGGGGCGCTCCGCCGGCCTCGGCGACGCCGGCAACATCGACCTGGTGCTCAAGCGCTCGACCGACGGCGGATGCGCCTGGGGCCCGCTCCAGGTGATCCACGACAGCGGCAACAACACCTCCGGCAACCCGTCCCCGGTGGTGACCGCCACCGGCCGGGTGGTCCTGCTCTCGACCTACAACGGCGGTACCGCCTCCGAGGCCGCGATCATGCGCGGCGAGGTACCGGCCGAGGCGAGCCGGCGGGTCTTCGTGCAGTACAGCGACGACAGCGGCGCGACCTGGTCGCCGCAGCGGGAGATCACCGACCAGGCGAAGGCCGCCGACTGGCGCTGGTACGCCACCGGGCCGGGACACGCGATCCGGCTCGCCCACGGCCCGCACCGGGGCCGGCTCGTGGTACCGGCGAACCACTCGACCGCGCCGCCCGCCGGCTCGCCGGACCTCGGCAACGAGGCGAAGTACTACGGCGGCCACCTGCTCTACAGCGACGACGACGGGACCACCTGGCACATCGGCGCCGTCGACGACAACCCCAACGGCTACCTCAACGTCAACGAGACCACGGTGGCCGAGCTGCCCGACGGGCGCGTCTACGTCAACGCCCGGGACCAGAACGGCAGCTCGCCCGGCAACCGCGGCGACGCGTACAGCCTGGACGGCGGCGAGACCCTGGCCAAGCCGCACCGCCCGCAGGGCACGCTGGTCGTACCGGCCGTGCAGGGCAGCGTCCTGCAACTGGCCGGCGGCGGGGCGCCGCTGCTCTTCTCCGGACCGGGCGACCCGGCGAACCGGGTCGCGCTGACCCTGCGCACCAGCACCGACCAGGGCGCCACCTGGCGCGACGCGCTGGCGCTCTCGGGCCTCCCGGCCGCCTACTCGGACCTGGTGCAGCTCAACCCCGCCACCGTCGGGGTGCTCTACGAGACGGGCGACTTCGGGCCGAACGAGACGATCACCTTCCGCCGGGTGGCCGTACGCGACCTGCGGCCCTGACCGGCCGGCGACAGAGGGGAATCTCCCGGTGGTGGGGCGGGTGCGCGTCCCGCCACCGGGGCGGAACACGCGCGTGGGGCGCCCGGCCGGCTCGGCCGGGCGCCCCACGCGCCGCTGTGCTGACGAGACGGTCAGCGGGCGCCGGTCAGAACGCGGCGCACTGTCCCGTGGCCGGCCCGCCCAGTGTGTTGCGCAGGTCGTTGTCGACCGGCGCCGGATCGTTGCCAGCACAGGCGAGCGGTCCGCCGATGGTGCTGGCGGCGACGACCCCGCCGGCGTTGCCCGACAGGGTCACCGGCCCCGCCACGGTGGCCCGCTCCAGGCCGAGTTCGCCGCGGGTGCCGGTCACCGAGACCGGGCCCTTGACGGTCACGCCGTCGAGCACCACGGCCGCCGCGTTGCTCGCCGACAGCGGGCCGGTGACGGTACCGCCGTGGACGTAGAGCGCGGCGCCGGCCCGCACCGTCACGGGACCGGAGACGGTGGCGTCGCGCAGGCAGGTCACCCCGGACGAGACGGTCAGCGGTCCGGCCTTCTTGCCGGTGACCGTCGAGGTGCAGGCCGGCGACGGGTTGGCCAGCAACTCGACCTCGGCCAGCGCCGCCTGCGGGTCGGCCTGCGTCGGTTCGAGCCGGTAGTGCGCGTACCGGCCGGGGTGCGCGACGGCGAACGACCGGGTCTGCGCCCGCCACGGGAACGTCTGGCCGGCCCGGGTGTCCACGACGGTCCAGTGCTCGCCGTCGTACGAGCCCTTGAGCTGCCAGCCGTGCAGGTCACCGGGGCCGGAGCCGGAGGTGAGGGTGTAGTGGGTGACCTTCTCCGGGGTGCCGGTGACCGTCCACTCGACCGCGCCGGGCACGGTCGCCTGGGTGGCCGAGGTGTTGTCGGTCAGCGCCGCGGGTCCGCCGGTGACGGCGCTGTCGGCCAGCGGCCGGGCCGGCGCGCCGGGCGGGGTCAGCGACTCGGGCAGGTTCGCCGCGCCGGTGCCCCAGTTCGACGGGGTGGCCCCCAGCTGGAAGTCGAGCACCGCGCCGTCGGCCAGTTGGTCGTGCGAGATCCAGGTCTTGGCGTACGCCTTGCCGTCCACCTTGAGCCCCTGCACGTACACGTTGCGGGCGCTGTTGTTCGGGGCGTTGACGACGATGTCCCGCCCGTTCTCCAGGTGCACGGTCGCCTTGCGGAACAGCGGCGAGCCGATGACGTAGTCGGCGCTGCCGACCTGTAGCGGGTAGAAGCCGAGTGCGCTGAACAGGTACCAGGCCGAGGTCTCGCCGTTGTCCTCGTCGCCGGTGTAGCCCTGGCCGATTTCGCTGCCCAGGTAGAGCCGGGAGAGCGCCTCGCGGACCAGCGCCTGGGTCTTCGCCGGCTGCCCGGCGTAGGTGTACATCCACGGGATGTGGTGCGAGACCTGGTTGCTGAAGCCCCACATGCCCATCCGGACGTCGCGGGCCTCGATCATCTCGTGGATCGTGCCGTTGTACGAGCCGGGGAACTTGGCGGTCTCCGGGGTGGCGAAGAAGGTGTCCAGCTTGTCGGCGAGGGCGGCCCGTCCGCCGTACAGGTTGGCCAGGCCCTGCCCGTCCTGCGGCACGTGGAAGGCGAAGTTCCAGCCGTTGGTCTCGGTGTAGTCGTGCTCGTGGCCCCAGACCCGCGGGTCGTACTCGTCCGGGCCGGACTTCCAGTCGCCGGCCGCGTCGCGGCCCTGGAAGAACTCCACCTCCGGGTCGAACATGTGCACGTAGTTCTGGGCCCGGTTGCGGAAGTACTCCGCGTCCTCCCGGTAACCGGCCCGCTCCGCCTCGGGGGTGGCCGGGTCGGCGGCGAGCGCCGTGGCCATGTTGGCGATGCCGTAGTCGTTGATGTAACCCTCCAGCGCCCAGGAGACGCCCTCGGAGACGGCCGAGGCGGTGTAGCCCGAGAAGATCGAGGTCTGCAGCCCCTTCCGGCCGACGCTGGTGTTGTTCGGGTTGCCGCCGGGCGGCGCCACCGTGGCGTTGCGCACCGCCGCCTCGTACGCCGCCTTCACGTCGAAGTTGCGCACCCCCTTGACGTACGCGTCGGCGAAGGCCACGTCCGAGCTGGTGCCGGTCATCAGGTTCGCGTACCCGGGCGCCGACCAGCGCGACACCCAGCCGCCGTCCTTGTACTGCTGCACGAAGCCGTCGACCAGTTCGCCGGCGTCGGTCGGGGTGAGCAGCGTGTACGCCGACCAGGTGGTGCGGTACGTGTCCCAGAAGCCGTTGTTGACGTACACCTTCCCCTCGACGACCGGCGCGCCGGTCTGGGTGGGTGTGGTCCCGGGCGGGATGGAGGTGCTGGTGGAGGACTGTACGGCGTGCATCCAGCGCGGCGCGGCGGGCGTGCCGACGTTCTCGTGCGCCGAGTTCGGGTAGAGGAAGAGCCGGTACAGGTTGGAGTAGAGGGTGGTGAGCTGGTCGTCGCTGGCGCCCTCGACCTCGATCACGCGGAGCTTGTCGTCCCAGAGCCGCTGCGCCCGGTCCCGGACCGCGTCGAGGGTGTCGCCCGCGGCGATCTCGTTGGTCAGGTTCCGCCGCGCCTGCTCGACCGAGATCAGCGAGGTGGCGATGCGGAGGTTGACCTGCTTGCTGGCGCCGGTGTCGAAGGCCAGGTAGCCGGTGACGTTGGCGCCGCCACCGCCGGTGAGCCGGCCGCTGGCGACCACGGGGCGGTCCACCACGCCGTAGACGAAGAGCCGGGTGGCGCCGTTGGAGAGCCCGCCGCGTACGTCCGAGTAGCCGCTGATCTCGCCGTTGTCGCCGAGGGTGAGCCCGCCGTTGTTGTTGACGTTGTCGAAGATCAGATTGCCCCGGTCGCCGGGGAAGGTGAACCGGAAGATCGCGGCGTGGTCGGTCGGGGCGATCTCGGTCTTCAGCCCGCTGTCGAAGGTGACGCCGTAGTAGTGCGGCCGGGCCACCTCGTTGGCGTGCGAGAAGGGCAGCGCGCGGGCGGTACGGTTCGCGTTCGGCACGCCGGCCGCCGCCGACGGCATCACCTGGAACGTCTGCCGGTCCCCCATCCACGGGCTCGGCTCGTGGCTGACCGTGAACGCCTGCAGGGTCGGCCGGTTGTCGGCGTTGTTGGCGCCCTGGTACTGGTAGAGCCAGTCGGTCGAGCCGGCGTCGGTCATCGGGGTCCAGAAGTTGAACCCGTGCGGCACCGCCGTGGCCGGGATGTTGTTGCCCCGGGAGAAGCCGCCGGTGGAGTTCGTGCCGCGGGTGGTCAGCACGTGGTCGGAGAGGTGGTCGCGGATCGGCGTGGCGGGGTGGGCGGTGACGGTGATGTCGTCGAACCAGCCGTTGAACAGCCCCTTGCCGGTCGAGCTGTCGTAGCCGACGAGGACCCGTACGGCCCGCTTGCCGGCCGCGACCGCGCCGATCCGGGACCGCTTGAGGTTCCACTGGTCGGCGTAGAGGGACTTGGCGGCGCCCTGCCCGCGCGGGCTGAGCCCGAAGCCGTACTGGTCGACGGCGCCGAGGTCGCTGAGGTAGGTGCCGTCGTCGAAGGCGAGGTCCACGGCGGCGTAGGTGCTCGGGTAGTCCAGGTCCTGCGCGGTCAGCTCCGGGAAGACCACGTACGACAGCTCGGTCTGCGGGGTGATCGTGAGGTCCACGTCGAAGACCCTGTTGTACGCGTACCCGCGACCGTCGACGATCTGGCCGCCGGAGAACTGGAGGGCGTTGCGCCCGGTCCAGCCCGCGTTCGGCTTCATGGTCGGGCCGTTGACCGGCCCGCCGCTGACGAAGCTGCGCATGTCGGTGACGGGCGGCGGGGTGGTGTCGCCGTCGGAGAGCTGGAGTTCGGCGAGCTGGGTGATGGTGCCCCCGGCGACGGCCGTGACGTCCAGCCGGTAGTACGCGTACGCCGTGGTGTTGGTGAAGCGGTAGTCCCGGGTCTGGAAGCGCTCCGGGAACTCCTGCCCGGTACGGCTGTCCAGGGTGGTCCAGTTCTCCCCGTCGGTGGAGCCCCGCAGGGTCCAGTCCTTCGGGTCCCGCTCGGGGGCGTCGTTGGCGGAGGTGAGGGCGTAGTGGACCACGGCGACCGGGGCGTCGAGGCGTACCCGGAGCCAGCCGGTGGCGGCGAAGGTGAGCCACTTGGTGCTGATGTTGCGGTCGACCGCGCGGGAGGCGACCTCGTTCGGCGGGTTCTCGCCGCTGGCGGCCACCTCGGTGACCCGGTCGGTGAGGTTGCCCGGGATGCCGGTCACCGGGCTGCCGGTGACGCCGGACATCCGCTTGTCGCCGCCGGGGCCGACCTCGGCGGTGTCGGTCCAGGCCGGCTGGGGGTCGCCGGGCTCGAGCGAGGAGCGGAACTCGGTGGAGGCCGCCGGGGCGGCCGACGCCGGAAGCGGCCCGGCGGGCAGCAGCAGCCCGAGCACGGCGGTGACCGCGACGAGGGTGCGTCTGGACAGGGACATCTCGGATCCTCCAGTGGGGGTTGCCGGGTGTGGGGGTACATCCGGATGAGGATCACGACAGCGTTTCGGTTCTGCGACAACGTTGTCAAGAGGTAGCCCGAGAAGACCTCGCCGATCTAGGGCAAATCGTCGGTTTGTTCTGGTCGCGGAACCAGCCCTGGGCCCAGACCTGGGCCTTGGGCGGCTGCCCGGTCGTCGTCTGGGAGCCGTCC
>NZ_JBFAPK010000037.1:0-89053 GCF_040676675.1 Micromonospora sp. NPDC049559
CCAGGACCTGGAGGTTCTCCGCCTGCCGTCGGATCCGCGAGTTCGCGTTGTCGATCTGGTAGAGCTTCTCCAGCCGGGCCGGATCCCGCTCGTCGTGATTTGCCCTAGATCGACGGAGGGGTGGGCGCCTCGGCCGCGGCACCCGACGCCCGATGCCGGGTAACGGCCAGGGCGCCGCCGATGCATCGCGGGATGCGGATGTATGGATATCAGCCGAACGCGCGGCTAAGGGAAGCCGCCCGATCGGGTGCGCGTCAGCGGGGATCTTGCGGGGTCACCCCGGTAGTACCCTGGTCCGCATGCTGCCGACCGATCCCGCCCCCGGCGCCGCGGACGTGCTGGACCGCGCCGCGCTCGCCGGTGACGTGGTACGCCAGGTCGAGCGCGTCGCCGCGGCGATGCACCGCGAGCGGCAGATCGGCCTCGCCAAGCTCGGCCTCACCCCGGCCGTGGCCCGGGCCCTGCACGAACTCGACCCGGACCGCCCGCTGCCGGCGCGCGCCCTGGCCGACTCGCTCGGCTGCGACAAGTCCAACATCACGGCGCTGGTGGACAAGCTCGAACAGGCGGGCCTGGTGCAGCGCCGCTCCGACCCGGCCGACCGCCGGCTCAAGACGATCCTGGTCACCGACGCCGGCCGGCGGATCCGCGCCGAGGTGCGTGAGCTGGCCGCGGAGTTCCGGCTGCTCGACGGGCTGACCGACGCCGAACTCGGCACGCTGCGGGAACTGATCGGCAAGGTCTCCAACGCCGCCTGCGACGGGGACCCGTGCGACGATGCCGCCGCCGCGGCCGGCGCTGCCTGCGGCGAGGTCCCCGCGCCTTAGGTCCGCGCCCCCCGATTTCCTTACATACATTTGTCATTTCGAATGCATGTGCGTGGCGTCGCTGTCAATGTTGGTGGCGTTGTCGGGCTAGTGCGGTGCTCATATTCTGAATCAGCCTGTTCGGTCACGTGTACGCGGAAGACCTGAGGATCGGTCCCGCCGCGCGGTCGCCGGTCCCGAAAGGAAGAGCCCGTGTCAGGCTGCGAGGAACCGAAGTCCTATCCATTCGACAAGGACGGCCCCGGTCGGCTGAATCCGCTGTACGCCACGTTGCGCCGGGACCGGCCACTGATCCGGGTCCAACTCCCGTACGGCGAACCGGCCTGGCTGGCCACCCGCTACGCGGACGTGCGGTGCGTGCACGCCGACCCCAGGTTCAGCCGGGCGATGGCCGGTGAACGGGACCAACCCCGGGTCTTTCCGGTGATGCCGGAGGACAACCTCCAGGGCATGGATCCCCCCGACCACGGACGCGTCCGCCGGCTCGCCGCCCGGGTGTTCACCGTGCAGCGGGTTGCCCGGATGCGCCCCCTCATCCAGCGGATCGCCGACGACCTGCTGGACCGGATGGAACGGCAGGGGCCGCCCTGGGACCTGATCGAGGGCTTCGGCGCGCCGCTGACCAGCGGTGTGATCGCCGAACTGTACGGCGTGCCGCCCGCGGACCGGCCACGGTTCGCCGAGTGGTCCAAGGCGCAGACGGCCGTCACCTCCATGCCGCCGGAGCAGATCGAGGAGTACGTCGGAAAGCTCCAGCGGTGGGTCGACGACACGGTCACCAAGCGCATCGAGGAGCCGGGCGACGACCTGATCGGCGTACTGGTCGAGGGCTACCGGGAGGGCTCCGACATCTCCCGGCACGAGGTGGTCACGCTGGCGCGGCTGATGCTCGCGGCCGGGCACGACAGCGTCAGCTACCAGATCGGGCACTGCGCCTACCTGCTGCTGACCCACCCCGACCAGCTGGCGCGGCTGGTCGAGGAGCCGGACCTGATCACGCTCGCGGTGGAGGAGTTGCTGCGGTACGGCAAGACCGACGAGGCGGCCGTCTTCGCGCGCTACGCCCGGGAGGACGTCGAACTCGGCGGTGAGCTGGTCCGGGCCGGCGAAGCCGTGCTGCCGTCCAGGATCTCGGCCAACCACGACGAGGCCGTCTTCGATGATCCAGACCGGCTCGACCTGGGCCGGCGGCACAACCCCCACCTGGCGTTCGGATTCGGGCCCCACCACTGCCCCGGCGCGAACCTGGCCCGGGCGGAGCTCCAGATCGGACTCGGGTCGCTCGTCGCGAGATTCCCCACCATCCGGCTCGCGGTGCCGGCGTCGGAACTGCGCTGGCACGCCGGCGGCCTCGCGCGGGAAATCGTGTCCCTGCCGGTCACCTGGTGACCTCGACTCCTGGTTGGTGAAGCGTGCACCGTGACAGCCTCTCGACCGAAGCGCCGCGGCGGCTACCGTCGCTCACCGGGCTGCGGTTCATCGCGGCCGCGCTGGTCTTCGCCACGCACGTCGTCTGGAACACGAGCCTCGCCGCCGGCCCGTTCGGCGACGGGGTCAGGAGGCTCTTCTCCCTCTCCGGGGCGTACGGCGTCGGCTTCTTCTTCATCCTCAGCGGGTTCGTGCTCACCTGGACGGCCCGGCGGGGGGACACCGCGGGCCGCTTCTGGCGGCGCCGGTTCGTCAAGATCTACCCCTCGCACCTGGTGACGTTCCTGCTGGCCGGGGTGCTGCTGGTCGCCATCGCCCAGCCGATCGCCACGGTGGACTGGGTGGCCAGCCTGTTGCTCGTGCAGGCCTGGTTTCCGGACATCGGGACGAGTTCCGCGATGAACGGCCCGAGCTGGTCGCTCTCCTGCGAGTTCTTCTTCTACCTCATGTTCCCGCTGTTCTTCGCGGCGGTGCGGCGGCTGCGGGCGACGTGGCTGTGGTGGGCCGTCGGCGTGACGGTGGCGCTGATCGCCGGCGCGTTCCTGGTCGCGCAGTTCCTCGTCACCGATCAGCCCCGTCTCACGATCTTCTTTCTCTCCGGCACGTACTCGTTCACGCAGATCTGGTTCGTCTACTTCCTGCCGCCGGTACGGGCGTTGGAGTTCGTCCTCGGGATGCTGCTCGCCCGGATCGTGCTGGCCGGCCGGTGGCCCGCGTTCGGGGTGCTGCCGGCGGCGGCCGTGGCGGTCGCCGGGTACCTGGTGGCCCTCGTCGCCCCGTACCTGGCGGGGACGGGCGGGCTCGCCTCGATCTGGACCGCCCCGCTCATCGCGGCGGCGGCCGTCTCCGACTGGCGCGGCACGGCAACGGGGTTGCGCGGTCGGGTGCTGGTCCGGCTCGGCGAACTCTCCTTCGCCTTCTACCTGGTGCACTGGATAGTGATCATGACGGCGGCGCGCCTCCTCGGCCCCCAGAGGGCCTTCCCGCAGCCGGTCGGGTACGCGCTGATCGCGGTCCTGCTGGCGGTGTCGCTGCTGCTGGCCTGGGTGCTCCACACGGTGGTGGAGGACCCGGTGGTACGGCGGTTCAGCCGACCACGTACCGAGGAACGGGCACCGGAACGCGCGGTGCCGGCCGGCTCGGGCCGGCCCGACGACCGGGCGTTGGCGTTCACCGGCACGCAGGCGGCGGACGACGAACCGCACCACGGCCGCCCGGCCGCCGAATAGGACCCTCCACGTCGCGCAACCTCGTCGGCGTCGCGCTGCCGTGCATATTCGTTGCGGCCGGGTCAACAATTGCGGGGATTGACCCTGTGCCGGTCCATGGAAATAGTCTGGCTATCGTCCCGACAATGGCCCGAGGAGGAAATGTATGTCCGGAAACCCTTCCGGTGACGGTGAATTCCAGGGGCGGAACGATCCTGTGTCCGAGCTTTTCGGCATCGTCTGGGGCTATTCGACCTCGGCGGTGGTGAACACCGCGCTGGAGCTCAGGCTTCCCGATCTCCTCGGCACCCAGGCTCGGTCCAGCAAGGAACTCGCCACGGAGACCGGCACCCACGAGCCGTCGCTGAACCGGCTGCTCCGGGCGATGTCCAGCCTCGGCGTCACGAAGGAGACCGAGCCGGGCACGTTCGCGCTGACGCCGGCCGGGGCGCTGCTGCGCCGCGACGCGGAGAACTCGATGTGGTCGCTGGCCAGCCTGCTGCTGCACGAGTCGATGTGGCGGCCGTGGCAGCAGCTCACGGAGAGCGTACGGACCGGGGAGCCCACCTTCGAGCCGCAGTTCGGCGTCTCCTACTGGACGTACATGAGAGAGCATCCCGAGGTGTCGAGCGTCTTCAACGGCGCCATGGGGAACGCCTCGCAGGACGTCGGCGCGGCGATGGCGGCGACCTACGACTTCAGCCGGTTCGGCACCGCGCTGGACATCGGCGGCGGCAACGGTACGCTCCTCGCGGCGATCCTGCGGGCCACGCCGGGGCTGCGGGGCATCGTCTTCGACAGTGAGTCGGGGGTGGCCGAGGCGCCCGGGTACCTGGCCGAGCAGGGGGTCGCCGACCGCTGTGACATCCGTTCCGGGAGCTTCCTGGAGGAGATCCCGACCGGCGGCGACATCCACATCGTCAAGAGTGTGATCCACGACTGGGACGACGAGCGGGCCGCCGCGATCCTGCGCAACTCCCGCCGCGCCCTGCCCGCCGACGGCCGCCTGCTCATCGTCGAGCCGGTGCTGCCGCCGCCGCCGGTGACCGTGACCCCGCAGGGGCCGTTCGCCTATCTGAACGACCTCAACATGATGATCAGCCTGCGCGGCAAGGAGCGCACCGAGGCCGAGTACGACGCGCTGCTCTCCGCCACCGGCTTCCGCAAGACCGCGGTCGTACCGATGTCCGGTTACGCCCGGGTCAACATCATCGAGGCGGTCGTCGCGCCGTAGCGCCGGTCGAGGTCGTGCCGGCCCTCCGTCCGGTGCCGCCGCAGCGGGCGGGACCGGACGGATCGGCGTGACCGGGTGCGGACGGTTGGGTGATCGCCACCTGGCGGTACGTGTCGGAGTGGTCGGTGGTGGCCCGCGTCGGTAATGCTGTCCGACGTGACCACCCCCCAAGATCTCGACGAAAGGTTCCGGGAGGCGGTGGGCGCTCTCGCCGTCCCGGCCGCCCGGCGCTCACCCGACGAGCCGGTCCGTGACGGTGGCACGCTCACCGGGGAGGCCGCGCTCGAACTCTTCGACGCCCAGCTGACCAGCCGGCACCTGGATCTCGCGGCGCGCTGGCTGCGCAGCTTCGGCGAGGGGTACTACACCATCGGCTCGTCGGGGCACGAGGGGAACGCGGCGGTGGCCGCGGCGGTACGCCCCACCGACCCGGCCCTGCTGCACTACCGCTCCGGCGGCTTCTACTGCGCCCGGGTCGCCCAGGCCACCCCGGGCGGCGCGCTGAGCCGGCCGGTGGCCGGTGCGGGCGCCGAGGGCGGCGAGGAGGCCCCGCGTACCGAGGACCGGGCCGGCGCCGCGACGGCCGGCGCGGCCGGGCGCGACGACGCGGACGGCGTGGACGACGCGGACCCGATCAGCGCCGCCGCCCGGGACGTGCTGCGTGGGGTGGTCGCCTCCGCGGCCGAGCCGATCGCCGGCGGCCGGCACAAGGTCTTCGGCAATGCCGGGCTCGCCGTCATCCCGACCACCTCGACCATCGCCTCGCACCTGCCCCGGGCGGTCGGGGTCGGCTTCGCCATCGAGCGGCTCCGGCGCGCCGGCACCGCGCCGCGCGGTTCGGGACGGCAGCGCCCGCCGGCGTTCCGTGCGGGGGCCGAGACGCGCTCGCCCTGGCCGGCCGACGCGATCGTGGTCTGCTCGTTCGGCGACGCCTCGGTCAACCACGCCAGCGCCACGGCCGCGTTCAACACCGCCGGCTGGTGCGACCACACCGGACTGCGGATCCCGGTGCTCTTCGTCTGCGAGGACAACGGGCTCGGGATCAGCGTGCGCTCGCCCGAGGGCTGGGTGGCCGCCGCGCTGCGGGCCAGGCCGGGGCTGCGGTACTTCGCCGCGGACGGCTGCGACCTGGTCGAGGCGTACGAGGTGGCGGCGCAGGCGGCCGCGTGGGTGCGCCGGCACCGGCGGCCGGCCGTGCTGCACCTGTCGACGGTACGGCTGATGGGGCACGCGGGCGCGGACGCCGAGGTGGCGTACCGCCCGGCCGCCGAGATCGCCCGGGACGTGGAGCGGGACCCGCTGCTCGCCACGGCCCGGCTGCTCGCCGAGGCGGGGTTGGCCACGCCCGAGGAGCTGCTCGCCCGCTACGACGAGGTGGGCTGGCAGGTGCGCAAGGTGGCCGAGGAGGTGCTGGGGGAGGCGAAGCTGACCGCCCCGCCCGACATCGTCGCCCCGCTGGCGCCGCGCCGGCCGGTACGGGTCGCCCGGGCGGTCACCGAGGCCGCCACGCGGGCGGCCGGTCCGGGGGCCGCCGCCCGGGCCGCCGCCTTCGGCGACCGGCTGCCCGAGCAGGAGGGGCCGCTGACCCTGGCGCAGACCATCAACGCGGCGCTCGCCGACGGGTTGCTCGACCACCCCGGGATGGCGGTCTTCGGCGAGGACGTCGCGACCAAGGGCGGGGTGTACGGGGTGACCAAGGGCCTGCGGGAGCGCTTCGGGGTGACCCGGGTCTTCGACACCCTGCTGGACGAGACGTCGATCCTCGGGCTCGGCCTCGGCGGCGGGCTCGCCGGGATGCTGCCCGTACCGGAGATCCAGTACCTGGCGTACCTGCACAACGCCGAGGACCAGATCCGGGGCGAGGCGGCGACCATGCAGTTCTTCTCGCAGGGGGCGTACCGCAACCCGATGGTGGTGCGGATCGCCGGGCTGGCGTACCAGGAGGGGTTCGGCGGGCACTTCCACAACGACAACTCGGTGGCGGTGCTGCGGGACGTGCCCGGCGTGGTGCTCGCCGTGCCGGCCCGGGCCGACGACGCCGCGCCGATGCTGCGCTCCTGCCTGGCCAGCGCGGCGGTGGACGGCACGGTCTGCGTCTTCCTGGAGCCGATCGCGCTCTACCACACCCGCGACCTGTACGCCGAGGGCGACGGGGAGTGGCTCGCCCCGTACGCCGGTCCGGGCGGCTGGGCGGGCAGCCACGTGCCGATCGGCCGCGCCCGCGTGTACGGGGTCGGCTCGGCCGAGGACATTACCGTCATCACATTCGGTAACGGGGTGCGGATGTCGCTGCGGGCCGCCGCCCGGCTCGCCGAGGAGGGGATCGGCACCCGGGTGGTGGACCTGCGATGGCTGGCGCCGCTGCCCGTGGCGGACATCATCCGGGAGGCCTCGGCGACCGGCCGTGTGCTGGTCGTGGACGAGACGCGCCGGTCCGGCGGGGTCGGCGAGGGGGTGCTGGCGGCCCTGGTCGATGCCGGATTTGTCGGTTCTGCCCGGAGAGTAGCCTCTATCGACTCGTTCATCCCACTTGGCCCGGCTGCTCGTCAGGTACTGGTCTCGGAAGATGCAATTACCCAGGGTGCCCGTACGCTGCTGGCACGGTAAATTCCGTTCCACTCGGTGCGCCACTTGCGCCGAGGGGCGCGACTGTGTGGACTTTGCCCTACCGGTGTCACCACTGATGCCGCTAGCAGTTGAGATGAGGAGGCACGCGACAGTGAGCGCGACCGCTGGTCAGGCCGCCGACGGAGTACGGAGCCTGGCGGACCGGTTCGGCATCGAGCCGGGAATGGTGGTCATGGAGATGGGGTACGACGACGACGTCGACCAGGATCTCCGTGACGCCCTGACCGACCGTTGTGGGGAACTGGTCGACGAAGACACCGACGAGGTCGTCGACGCGGTGCTGGTCTGGTACCGCGACGGCGACGGTGATCTCTTCGAACTGCTCGTCGACGCCCTCGGCCCGCTGGCCGACAACGGCGTGGTGTGGCTGCTGACGCCCAAGGCCGGGCGCGAGGGTCACGTGGAGCCGAGCGAGATCAGCGAGTCGGCGCCGACCGCAGGCCTGCAGCAGACGTCGACCGTGAACGCGGGCAAGGACTGGAGTGGCGCCCGTCTCGTCCTGCGCCGGGGCGCCAAGGGCAAGAAGTAGCGGCGCGGGCACCGGCCGGGAGCCAGCCGGTGCCCGTGGAAGACTGGATGCCTTCGCAACAACCAGGGGGAGCAGCGATGCCGATTGGAACTGGTGCGGAGGCGCCGGACTTCGTCCTGCGGGATCAGAACAACCAGGAGGTCCGGCTCTCCGAGTTCCGCGGGCGCCGCGCCGTGCTCCTGGTTTTCTACCCCCTCGCGTTCACGGGCACCTGCCAGGGCGAACTGGGCGAGATCCGGGACAACCTCGACGAGTACCTCAACGACCAGGTCCAGGTCCTCACGGTCAGCGTCGACTCGGTCTACGCCCACAAGGTCTGGGCCGACCGCGAGGGGTACCGGTTCCCGCTGCTCGCCGACTTCTGGCCGCACGGGGCCGTGGCGCAGGCGTACGGGGTCTTCAATGCCGAGCGGGGCTACGCCAACCGGGGCACCTTCGTGGTGGACCGGGCCGGCGTGATCCGGTTCGCCGAACTGAACATGCCGGGCGAACCCCGTGACCAGGCGGGCTGGCGCAAGGCCCTCGCCTCGGTCGCCGGCGCCTGACTCCGGGTGCGAGCACCGATCCTGGCGAGGGTCGGCGTACCCGGAAACCCTCACCTTCCTCGCCTCGGCGCGCCGAGGCACCGGGCGGCAGGGTAAGCTTGCCGCCGCCGGCCCGCCCGCCGTACGGGCGTACCGGGCGCGTAGCTCAGTGGGAGAGCACTCGCCTTACAAGCGAGGGGTCGCAGGTTCGAAACCTGCCGCGCCCACCACCCGCACCAGCCCGCTGGCGGTCGTCGACCGCGGGGCGGAGTGCGTCGACATACTCGGAAGCAGCCGGCGTCGCGACCGCTGACGCCGGCACGGGTCAGGCGGACTGTGGGGCGTGCAGCGACTCGACGGCGCGCACCAGCGGTGCCAGCTCCGGGTTCGTCGCCGCCGCGTCGAGCGCCTCGCGCAGCGCGGTGTCGTTGGTCGGGCGGGCGTGCTCCAGCAACTCCAGGCCGGCGGGCGTGACGTTGGTGTAGATGCCCCGCCGGTCGGTCGGGCAGAGGTAGCGCTCCAGCAGGCCCCGGTCCTCCAGGCGGGTGACCAGCCGGGTGGTGGCGCTCTGGCTGAGCACCACCGCGTCCGCGACCTGCCGCATCTGTAGGTGACCGCCCGGACCGTCGTGCTGCCGGCTGAGCACCTGGAGCAGGGAGTACTCGCGCACGCTGAGGTCGTGCCCGGTCTGTAGGGCGCGCTCGATGTGGGCCTCGATCCGGTCGTGCAGCAGGGAGAGGGAGCACCACCCCTGGGCCAGGGCCGTGAGCGCCGGGTCTGTCGCTGTCATGGGCCTTCCCTCCGTCCCGGAGCCGCTCGGCCCAGTATAGAGCACAATCGCGATATACGGCGTTTGCAATTAGCCCGCGTCTGCAACTATGGTTGTCCGCGTACTAAGCGCATCCGCAACTTTCCGGAGGGAACTCTCGTCATGCCTCTCGCGCTCCTGGCCCTCGCGATCGGGGCCTTCGGGATCGGCACCACCGAGTTCGTGATCATGGGCCTGCTGCCGCAGGTGGCCCACGAGTTCCGGGTCTCCATCCCCACCGGTGGGCTGCTCGTGACCGGTTACGCGCTCGGCGTCATGTTCGGCGCCCCGCTGATGACCGTGCTCGGTACCAAGGTGCCCCGCAAGCGGATGCTCATGGTGCTGATGGGCCTGTTCGTCGCCGGCAACCTGCTCTCCGCCGTCGCGCCGTCCTTCGCGGTCATGCTGATCGGGCGGGTGGTCGCCTCCCTCGCCCACGGAGCCTTCTTCGGCATCGGCTCGGTCGTCGCGGCCGACCTGGTCGCCCCGGACAAGAAGGCCGGCGCCATCGCCATGATGTTCACCGGCCTCACCGTCGCCAACGTCGTCGGGGTACCGCTCGGCACCCTGGTCGGACAGTCCGCGGGGTGGCGGGTCACCTTCGCCATCGTCGCCGCGGTCGGTGTCCTCGGACTGGTCGGTGTCGCCCGCCTCGTCCCCGACGTACCGAAGCCCCAGGGCGTACGCCTCCGGCACGAGGTGTCCGCGCTGCGGAACATCCAGGTGCTGCTCGCCATGGCGATGACCGTGCTCGGCTTCGGCGGGGTCTTCGCGGCGATCACCTACATCGCGCCGATGATGACGCAGGTCACCGGCTTCGCCGAGGGGTCCGTCACCTGGCTGCTGGTCCTGTTCGGCCTCGGCATGGTCGGCGGCAACCTGGTCGGTGGCCGGTTCGCCGACCGCGCCCTGATGCCGATGCTGTACGTCTCCCTGGGCGGGCTCGCCCTCGTCCTCGCCCTGTTCACCCTCACCGCCCACAACCGGGTCGGCGCCGCGGTCACCATCGCGCTGATCGGCGCCCTCGGCTTCGCCACCGTCCCGCCGCTGCAGAAGCGCGTCCTCGACCACGCGCACGGGGCCCCGACGCTGGCCTCGGCCGTCAACATCGGCGCCTTCAACCTCGGCAACGCGTTGGCCGCGTGGCTCGGCGGGCTCGTCATCGCCGCCGGTCTCGGCTACACGGCCCCGAACTGGGTCGGCGCGGTGCTCGCCGCGAGCGCCCTCGTACTCGCCGCCGTGTCGGCGGCCCTGGAACGGCGCGACGCCGGGCACGGCGTCGCGGTGCCCGGTGCCGCCGCGGCTCACGCGGCTCAGCCACCGGTGGCGGCCGTCCGGCACTGACCCGGGTCACGCCGCCGCTGCCGGCCGTCACCGTGCCACCGGGCCCGGGTAGGGCCGCCGCCACGGCGGTGTGCGACCCGAGACCACCCCTCGTCCCAAAAGTCGAACAGTCCAGTTAGGAGAATCATCATGAGCACCACCGCCGTAGCGCCCCTCACCGTCCAGGAGGCGGACGCACTCGTCGCCGCCGCGAGCCGCGCCGCGGAGGCGGCCGGGGCCACCGTCAGCGTGGCCGTCCTGGACGCCGGTGGCCAACTGCTGGCCTTCCGCCGCGACGACCGCGCCGTGCTGATCTCGGGTGAGACCAGCCGGCGCAAGGCGTACACCTCGGTCCAGCTGAACGCGCCGACGGCCGACCTCGTGGACGCCGTACAGCCGGGTGCGCCGTTCCACACCCTACCCACCGCCCTCGACCAGCCGCTGCTCTTCATCGCCGGTGGCATCCCCGTGCACCGCGACGGCCGGCTGATCGGCGCGATCGGTGTCGGCGGCGGCACCCCGGAACAGGACCACTCCTTCGCCGCCGCCGCGGTCGAGACGCTCGGCTGACGGGCGGCTCACGGTACGCACGCCGGCTCACGGTACGCACGCCGGCTCACGGTACGCACGCCGGTTCCCGGGCCGCCTGGGAACCGGCGGGAGCGGCCATGGGCCGGTACCGCCGGGTACGAGCGGTCGGCGGCCGGCCGGTCGGCGCGCACCGACGTGTGTCCGCTATGGACATGGTTCGGTACCGTCCGACCCCGTACCGTCGCCGACGGCGGCTCGTCGGCCACGGCCGCGGTCTCGCCCAGCCGGTCCCGACAGCGAACGAGGAGTTCCCACCGTCATGACCATTCCCGCCGCCGTACGTCGGCCCCGTCCCGTCTCCGGTTCGATCGCGCTGCTGACCCTCGGCGCCATGGCTCTGGGCCTGGCGGGCTGCGGCAGCAAGACCACCGACTTCGACCGGTTCGTCGAGCGGCACCGGTGCGAGAAGCTGGTGCGGGGCGGTGACGGCGACATCGACATGTCCTGCGTCGACCCGCAGAGCGGCAAGCGCGTGGACATCGAGTTCGAGGCCAACGACCGCCCGGGGCAGTACTTCACCGACACGCCCTTCGGCGGCACCGTGCAGGTCTTCGCGCAGGACGAGGTCCGCGACTCCAAGATCTACTCGAAGATCAAGAAGTCCTGACCACGGCGGTGACGCGTCCGCCCGGGTGCCCGGTACCCGGGCTACGACGGCGTCGGCGCGGGCGGCGGTAGGACAGGCGTCGGCGGGGTCGGCGGCGGCGAGGCCGGGCCCGGCGGGGTCGGGCTCGGGCCGGGGCTGGCGCCGGTGCAGCGCGGGTCGTTCGCCACCACGTACAGCTCCCGGAACTCCAGCCCGATCGTGTCAGGCTCGTCCACCCACGCCTCGTAGACCATGTTCGGTCCGTCGCACCGGGTGCGGATCTCCGCGCTCTCGTCGCCGCAGGCCGCGGTCGAGAGCACCACGCCGGCCAGGGCCACGAGGCCGGCCCGTCGGGCCGCCCGGGTTGGTGCTCGCATCATCGGATCAACCTCCGGATGGGGGGAGAGCGGTCCGGAGCGCCACCGGAGCGGCGGTCACCGGCTGGGCGGTGCGGTCGGGGCGGGGCTCGCGGCGAGGCAGCGCGGGTCGTTCGGCACCACCCGTACGGTGCGCAGTTCCAGCTCGGCCTGGTCCTCGTCGTCGGCCTCCAGCCGCCACGACTCGTAGACCATGTTCGGGCCGTCGCAGCGGGTCCGGATCTCCCGCTGGCCGTTCGCGCAGGCGGCGAGCGCCGGCAGACAGGCGAGGGCCAGCACGGCCGGGCCGGCGATCCGGCAGATCCTGCCGAGGACACGACTCATAGACCGACCTCCACGCGCGCGTGGGAAATCTATCCGTGTGACATTGATATCCGATGTCGCGGCGGTGGCCAACCCCTGACATCGGCCGGGGCACGCCCCCGACCGACCAGGTCCCGCCACGCCTCCGCCCGGCGGCCGGGGCTTGCGCGTCGCCGGCCGGGGTGGGCCACCCGAAATATCCGGACCGTGGTAGCCGGCCGCCGGTCTAGGATCGCCCGGTGTTCCGACCGACCACTCCCATCGTCACGTCCCGCCTGCTCCTGCGCCCCTTCACCGTCGACGACGTGGACGACGTCTGGGCGTACCAGCGCCAGCCGGAGGTGGCCCGCTTCATGGCCTGGGAGCCGCGTGACCGCGAGCGGTCCGCGCGCTCCGTCGAGCAGATGACGGGGGAGGACGTACTGGCCAGGGAGGGCGACTGCCTGACGCTCGCCGTGGTCTGGCCGGAGACCGGCACCGTCGTGGGACAGGTGGAACTCGTCTGGCTCAGCGAGGAGCACCGCCAGGGTGAGATCGGGTACGTCTTCAGTCCCCGGTACCAGGGCAGGGGCCTGGCCACCGAGGCCGCCACCGAGCTGCTCCGGATGGGCTTCCGGGAGTTCGGCCTGCACCGGATCATCGCTCGCTGCTCGGCGCGCAACGAGGCCTCGGCGAGGCTGATGGAGCGGCTGGGCATGCGCCGGGAGGCACACTTCGTGCACAACGCGCGGCACAAGGGCGAGTGGAAGGAGGAGCTGGTGTACGCGATGCTGGAGCACGAGTTCCGGCCGCGATAGCGTCGCTCCGGCCGTACCGCCACCGCGCCGACCGCGCCGGTACAGTGCGCGAATGTTCGTGATCGACCTGGGTGACGGGGCCGAGCTGCGCCCGCTGGAGCCGTGGCAGGCCGAGGAGTTCCTGGCCCACATGGACCGGGCGCGCGCCACCGTGGACCCGTGGATACCGTGGGCCAGCCGCAGCACCGACCTCGACTCGGCCCGTGCCACGCTCCAGCGGTACGCGGACCTCGCGGCCCGCGACGCCGGCCGACTGTACGGGATCTGGCTCGACGGCATGCTGGTCGGCGGGACCATGTTCGTCTCCTTCGACGCCACCTACGGAGTCTGCGAGATCGGCTGCTGGTTGGAGCCGGCCGGGCGGGGCCGAGGGTTGATCACCCGGGCGGCCACCCACCTCGTCGACTGGGCGGTACGGGTGCGCGGCATCCACCGGGTCGAGTGGCACTGCCGGACGGACAACACGGCCAGCGGCAACGTGGCGCGCCGGCTCGGCATGCGGCTGGACGGGGTGCTGCGCGAGGAGTTCCTGCACCAGGGCGTCCGGTACGACACCGAGGTCTGGTCGCTGTTGGCGCCGGAGTGGCGCGGGGACGGTACCGCCGGTTGATCCGGTGCGGGCGCGACGGCTACCGGGCCGCGCCGGCATGGCGTCGGCGGCGCGGCGGTCGTCGGTGCGATCCTGGGTCGCATGACCGGATGGCGGGACGTCGAACGGGCGGAGCCGGAGTTCGCGCGGCGCGTGCGGGCGCTGTTCGACGCCCACCGGCACAAGACGATCGCCACCCTGCGCGCCGACGGGTCACCCCGGATCTCCGGGATCGAGGCGAGTTTTACCGACGGCGAACTGGTTTTCGGCTCCATGCCGCACGCGCGAAAGGGTGCGGATCTGCGCCGGGATCCCCGGTTCGCCCTGCACAGCGCCACAATCGACCCGGTCGAGGGCGCCGAGGCGCGGTGGCCGGGCGAGGCGAAGATCTCCGGTCGGGCGGTCGCCGCCGGGCCGATCGTCGATGGAGCGGAGGGTGAGCGCTTCCACGCCGACATCGCCGAGGTCGTGCACACCCACCTCGACGAGAAGGCGACGATGCTCGTGGTCGAGTGGTGGACGCCGGGGCGCGGGCTGCGCAGGGTGGAGCGCGCGTAGCCGGCGCGGTCGCGGGCGTCGCCATATCAGCGGTGGAGCGTTCCGCCTGTCCCCTTTCCGACAGTGGCGTCGGTGAATCGCACCAGTCGCACGGCGGGTGTCGTCACCGGGCCCGGTAGGTAACAATTCGGGCATGACGACCCGTTACTCGTCGCGGCCGAGCAACCGGCGCCCCCTGTACATCGCGCTCGCCACGGTGGTCGGGCTCTTTCTGCTCTGCGCCCTGTGCGGATTGATCACCGCACTGGGCTCGCGGTGATCCGCGACCGCGACGATCCAGCCCCCGAGGGGCGGCCCGAGCGTACCCGGATCCCCTATTCTCTCCCCCTAATCGGAGCCGCACGGGAACCGGGGATCTTGTCTGGCTCGTCCACCGTGGCGGGCACGGGCAAAGTCGGATGGAAGTGTGAAAGTGCCATTGACGCCGCTGGCTCTCCGTGTTTCCTAGCCGACCGGCGCGCGAGCAACTGATTCGGGAGTTCTGCTCCGCGCGCCCCGACCCTGCGGGATGGGTTTCATGCGGGATGAGATGCGGGATCTGATCGAGGCTGCGCACGGCACGATGCGCGAGCACGTCTCGGACGACGGCAACTGGTGTCGTTCCTGCGGCGAACGGCATCCCTGCCAGAGCCGCCGCGACGCGCGGAGCCTGCTGATCCGCACCGGCCGGTTGGTGCTGGCCCGGAACATGCGCCTCACCGATCCGACGCGGGCCGACGCGAAGGACAACCGCCACGGGTACGGTCGGCCGGAGGATCCGCGGAACTGAGCCGGCCCGAACCGGTCGCCGCCGTCACGTCGCCGGCCCTGTCACGTCGCCGGCCCGCGCCACTGGTAGGTCCAGGGCGGACCCTCCCCGAGCAGCGCGGTCAGCTCGTACATCTCGGCCTCGGCCAGTCCCCGCTCGCCGATGTGGTGATGGGTCAGCGGCGGCCGGCCGTTCGGATCCAGCTCGACGGTCACGACCGTACCGTCGGCGGGCCCACCCACCAGGGGGACCTCCGTGGTGAGTTGCATGACCCCATCTTGCCGAGGCGCCCGCGCGCCCGCAGCAGATCGCGCCAGCCCGCCCGGCCCGACCCGCTCCGTCCGAGCCCTCCGGGGCCACGGATCCCCGAGCGGCCGGGCCGGGCTCAGTCTCGCCAGTCGTACGCCAGCTCCTCCGGCCGCCACCCCACGGTGATCCGGTTGATCACCGCGACCAGGGCGCTCTGCCGGGCGGCGGGCGGTACCTCCCGGGCGGCCTCCTCGTTAAGCGCCGCGAACCGGGTCCAGGCCTGCTGCTCCACGCGCTCGGCGGAAACCCAGGGGCGCTCGCACTCCTCGTTCGGGCAGCCGTAGAGGCGCTGCCCGCTGGAGGCGAAGGCGGGCCGCAGCTCCTGGCCGCAGAAGCGGCAGTGCAGCAGGCCGCGCAGGTAGTAGGGGTCGGGCGAGGGCGGCGCGACGTGGGAAGAGTGCATCTCCAAGGCCCCTATTCGTCGGATCGTGGACCGCGGGTCGTTCCTCCTGTCGGGTAGTACGAAGCGGTACGAGTGGTCGGTTCATCACGGCGTCGGGACGGCCGGGGCGGGCCGATCGGCCAGCCCGACGGCGTACCACGGCGGCGACACGCGGCGCGGCATGGCCCGGTGGACGGTGCGGCGGCGACCCGGGCGGCACTCCCTAGACTGGGCGGATGCTGCTCGTCCACGGGTTCTGGCTGGTCGGCGGCCGGCTCGGCCTGTGGGCGGAGGACTCCACCCTGCCCGTACGGCCACCGCGCCGGCCCGGCCGGCCGCCCCGGGAACGGCCGCACCCCTTCGCCGCGGGGCACCCCGCGCTGGCCGAGGCGCTCGCCGTACCCCTGGGTGAGCTGGCGGCCAAGGCGACCACCGGAACCGCCCTGCTCACCCTGCCTACCCGCGACGGCGGGCCGGTCGACGCGCCGGAGCTGGTGCGCGCCGAGCCGGCCGGAGCGGCCCGTGACGCGCTCACCCTGGCCGGCTGGCGGGTCCCGACCCTGGAGTACGACGCCGACCTGGCCCTCGTCGTGCTGCTCGCGCTGCACGGCGACGGCGGCGCCGACCGGGCGGCGCCGACCAGTCGTGGCGGTGCCACGCCGGACGCCGGGACGCCCGCCGACGGCCGGGCCGGGGGTGCTCTCCCCGGCGGCGCCACGCCCGGCGCGGGCGGACCGGCCCGGGGCGCCGATCTGCGCGGCCTCGGCGAGCTGGCCGGATTCGCGGCCGACCTGGTGCGGCGCGGCCGTACCCTGCCGTCGCTCGACCTGACCGGGCGCGGGCCGGGAAGCGCCACGGCCCGATGGCGCCCGCTGCTCACCGGGGCCGACGCGGCCCGCGCCCGCGACCTCGCCCTGGCCCTGCCGCCGGCCGTCCGGGCCGCCGAGCCCGAGGGGGCCGCGGGACCGCTGGTCGCCGACGCACTCGACGCGCTCACCGACGCCGCCGCCCGCACGGCGCTGGACGGCGTACGCCTCATCGAGGCCCGCCGCGCCACCGGCACGGACGCGGCGGTGCGGGCCTGGCTGCGTGCGCTCACCGGGCGGCGGCGCGACTTCACCGCGTCGCCCGAGGCGCTGGCGACCCTCGGCGCGGAGCTGCGCGACTGGCAGCGCGACGCCGCCGGCGGCGCGGTACGCGCCTGCTTCCGGCTCGTCGAGCCGGCCGCGCCGCCGGACCAACCCGACGACGCCGGCCCGGCCGGTCCCGACGATGCCGCCCCGGCCGGTCCGGAGAGTGCGGCGGTGGCGCTCGACGGCGCGGGCGGGGAGCCCGGCGACGTCCGCTGGCGGGTGGAGTTCGCGTTGCAGTCGGCCGACGAGCCGAGCCTCGTCGTCGGCGCCGACCGGATCTGGCAGTCGCGGGGCGCGCTGCGGGCGCTCGCCCGCCGGCTGGAGGCGCCACAGGAGACGCTCCTGGCCGAGCTGGGCCGGGCCAGCCGGCTCTGGCCGGAGCTGGAGGACGCGCTGCGCACCGCCGCGCCGGAGGCGCTGGAGCTGGACACCGAGGGGGCCCACCGGTTCCTCCGCGACGGCGCGCCGGTGCTGCACGCCGCCGGCTTCGGCGTGCTGCTGCCCTCCTGGTGGCAGCGGCCGGGCGCCCGCCTCGGCGCGCGGCTGCACGCCAAGAGCCGTACGGCACCGGGCACCGTCGCGTCGCGCAGCGCGCTCGGTCTCGACTCCCTGGTCGACTACCGCTGGGAGCTGGCCCTCGGCGACCAGGTGCTCTCCGCCGCCGAGCTGCGGTCGCTGGCCAAACTCAAGACGCCCCTGGTGCGCCTGCGCGGGCAGTGGGTCGAACTGGACGCCAAACGGCTCGCCGCCGGGCTGAAGCTGCTCCGCGACGGCGGCGCGATGAGCCTCGGCGACCTGCTGCGCCTCGGCCTCGACGCGGCGGACGAGCCGGGGACGCTGCCGGTGCTGGAGGTACGCGCCGACGGGGCGCTCGGCGACCTGCTCGCCGGGCAGGCCGAGCGTCACCTCGCCCCGATCGACCCGCCCGAGGGGTTCGCCGGGACGCTGCGGCCGTACCAGCGGCGCGGGTTGGCCTGGCTGACCTTCCTCCAGTCCCTCGGCCTCGGCGGCATCCTCGCCGACGACATGGGGCTCGGCAAGACCGTGCAGATCCTCGCGCTGGTGGCGGGGCGCGGGCCGCAGGACGGGCCGACCCTGCTGGTCTGCCCGATGTCGCTGGTCGGCAACTGGGAGCGGGAGGCGGCCCGGTTCACCCCGGGGCTACGGGTACACGTGCACCACGGGGCCGAGCGGGCCCGGGGTGCGGAGTTCGCGGCGGCGGTGGGCGAGGCGGACCTGGTCGTCACGACGTACTCGGTGGCGTCGCGGGACGCGGAGGCGCTGGCCGAGGTGGGGTGGCACCGCGTCGTCGTGGACGAGGCACAGGCGATCAAGAACGCCGCGACCCGCCAGGCGGCGGCGGTACGGTCGCTGCCCGCACGGCACCGGATCGCGGTCACCGGTACGCCGGTGGAGAACCGGCTGGCCGACCTCTGGTCCATCATGGAGTTCGCCAACCCCGGCCTGCTCGGCGGGGCGGCGCGGTTCAAGAGGCGGTACGCCGAGCCGATCGAGCGGCACGGCGACGAGGAGGCGGCGCAGCGGCTACGCCGGATCACCGGTCCGTTCGTGCTGCGCCGGGTGAAGACCGACCGCTCGATCATCTCCGACCTGCCGGAGAAGCTGGAGATGGAGGTGCTCTGCAACCTCACCGCGGAGCAGGCCTCGCTCTACCAGGCGGTGGTCGACGACATGCTGGCCCGGATCGAGACCAGCGAGGGCGCCGAGCGCCGTGGCCTGGTGCTGGCCACCCTCACCAAGCTCAAGCAGGCCTGCAACCACCCGGCCCAGCTGCTGCGGGACGGCTCGGCGCTGCCCGGCCGCTCCGGCAAGCTGGCGCGGCTGGAGGAGATCCTCGACGAGGTCCTCGCGGCCGGCGAGAAGGCGCTGGTCTTCACCCAGTACGCCGAGTTCGGCAACATGCTCCGGGCCCACCTGGCGGCCCGGTACGGGCGCGGGGACCTCGACTTCCTGCACGGCGGCGTCGGCAAGGCCGAGCGGGACGCGATGGTGGCCCGGTTCTCCGGCGACGCCGGACCGCCGCTCTTCCTCCTCTCGCTCAAGGCCGGCGGTACGGGACTGAACCTCACCGCCGCCAACCACGTGGTGCACGTCGACCGCTGGTGGAACCCGGCGGTGGAGGACCAGGCGACCGACCGGGCGTTCCGGATCGGGCAGCGGCGGGCCGTGCAGGTCCGCAAGTTCGTCTGCGCCGGTACGGTCGAGGAGAAGATCGCCGCGATGATCACGGAGAAGCGCGGGCTGGCCGCCCGGATCGTCGGTACCGGTGAGCAGTGGCTGACCGAGCTGTCCACCTCGGAGCTGCGGCAGCTCTTCGCGCTGGAGACCGGGGCGGTGGTCGAGTGAGCCCCGCGTCCCCGGCCCGCGACTTCTCCGACTTCGGCCCGCCCCGGCGGGTCGCCGGCGGGGTACGCGCCCGCAGCACCCGGGGCGCGATCGGCCGGTCCTGGTGGTCGCGGCGCTTCCTGGACGTGCTGGAGTCGTTCGCGCTCGGCACCCGGCTCACCCGGGGCCGGTCGTACGCGCGGGCCGGTCAGGTGCTCTCCGTCGACGTGGCACCCGGGCGGGTGAGCGCCTCCGTGCAGGGCTCCCGGCCGGCCCCGTACCGGGTGACGATCGGGCTGCGGCCGTTCCCCGAGCCGCTCTGGGCCCGGATCGAGGCGCTGCTCGCCGCGCAGGCGCTCTTCAGCGCGCGGCTGCTCGCCGGCGACCTGCCGCCCGAGCTGGAGCAGGTCTTCGCCGAGGCGGGCGCGCCGCTCTTCCCGGCCGGCGTCGCCGAGCTGGCGATGAGCTGCGACTGTCCCGACTTCGCGGTGCCGTGCAAGCACCTCGCCGCGACGTTCTACCTGCTCGCCGAGGCGTTCGACGCGGACCCGTTCCAACTGCTGCACTGGCGCGGGCGAGCCCGCACCGCCCTGCTGGCCCGGCTGCGCGAGCTGCGTACCGGCGAGACCCCCGCCCGCGCGACGGCCGGCGCGAGCCACGGCGGTGCCACGACGCGCGGTACCGCGCCGGGGCGCGCCACGACGAGGCGCGGACGTGGTACGCGGGCCGGTGCGGTCGCCGCCACCGTGGCAGGGGTCGACGCCGCCGCTGATACCGGCTCGGCCTCCGCGACCTCGGATGTGCTCGACGGCCTGCCCCAGGTGCCGCTGGCCGAGGCGGTCGACCGGTTCTGGCTCCCCCCGGTCCCGCTGCCCGAGCGGGCGCCGACGCTGCCCACCGAGCCGGACCTGCTGCTGCGCCAGCTCGGCCCGCCAGGGGCCGCGCTGGGCGGCCCGGGGCTGACGGAGCGCCTGCGCCGGGCGTACGAGCGCTTCGCCGCCCAGCCGGACTGAACCGCCGGATCACGCCGGACCGCCAAATCGGGTCGGCTGGCCGGATCACACCGAACCGCCGGATCGGGTCGAACCGCCCAGTCGGTCTGAACTGTCGAGCCGGATCGGGCCCCGTCGGGCCGGGTCAATGGAACCGGCGGCGGGAACGCCACATCAGTCCGCCGTTCACCAGCAGCGCCGCGGCGCACACCGATCCGGCCAACCCGCCCCCGAACACCGCCACCGCGGGCAGCGACGCCCACAGGACGATGGCGAGTATGAGCAGCAAGCGGTACCGCTTGGCCCGTGCCCGGTCGTCGAGCCGGGCGAAGAACTTCGGGTCGGTCATCCTGAGCTGCCGGACGATCTGGTCGAACCGGCGCTGATCCTCTTTGCTGAGCATGCTGGCCTTCCCCTCACGTCAACGGTCCGGCGGAATACCCGCTGCGCCGCCGGGTCACGCGCCTCGTCGAGGCGCTACTTCCACTCCGCGCACCGGTTCCCGCGCCCGCCGGTCACCGCCACGTCGATCATGGACGTGTGGTCGGTGGTTTGGCGTGGGCTGACCCATTTTGCCCTGGCCGCAACTCCTTGATCGGCGGGGTGGGGGTGCGGGGCGGGGACGTACCCGGCAGGCGGGACGAATGGTCGGAGCGCGGCCGGCGAGGCCGGCTCGCGCCTACGGTGGTCCACCGACTCCGATCCCGTCCGGACCCGGTGCCTCGCCCAGGTCCCGGACCCGCCGGGTCCCGGGACGCCGTCGGTGACGCGCGCGGGGTACGGGCGGCCCGCCGGCCGGCTCGGTCCTGAGTGGACGTCGGCGCAGCCGCCGCTTAGTGGACGCTTAAGTTTCGCTGTGGCGGCGGCCGGTACCGAATTCCGGGCCGCTCACCGGGAACCCCGGCCCGCGCCGACCGCGACGGCATCGGTGCTGGTGGTGGGCGCGTTCCCCGGCGGGGTGCGGTGCCCGGCCGTCCACTGTCGCCTGAGCGCCGCCTTAAGCGGTCACCGGGACGGCATTTCCGCGCCTTGAGGCGCCCGTCGGGCCCGGCTAACTTCCCGGGGCAAGCCCCTCACACGAAGCCGCCGGACTCCCGCCCCCGATTGTGGGTGGTACCGGCGCGCCTCGGGAAGTTGGACCGGTACATGACCGAGCAGAATGTGCCACCACGCCGGCCGGCCGAGTTGCCGAGGCTGGACGACGAGAGCGACGAGGGCGGCGGAGACGACGAGGCCCGGCTGGGCCGGCGCCGGACGCTGATCGCCCTCGGCGTCGCCGCCGTCGCCGGGGCCGGCGCCTTCGCCGTCACCCCGCCGGGCCGCGACCTGGCCGGGCGCCTCTTCGGCGACTACGTCCACCGCGCCGACCGCCACCCGCAGTACCAGCTGCGGTGAGGCGACCCTCGACGGCCGGCCGGCGGGTCCCGGGCTGGGAAGAGAGCCCGGAACCCGCCGGCCGGCGCACGGATCCGGCCGCCGCAGCGAGCGGGTCGGTGTGCCGGACCGGTCGCCGCGCCCGGGGCCGCCGGACGGTCCCGGGACCGGAGACGAACTGGAGGAGCACCGTGCACACCTTCCCGTTGCATCCCGCCTGTCCCGACCTGCTGCGCCTGGCACCGACCCGGTTCGAGGCGCTGCTGCGGGCCGAGGCCGAGCTGGTCGAGGCCGAGAACCACGCCGAGCGCGACCGGTTCGAGACGCTGAACCGCGAGGAGGAGGCGCAGCAGGACGGCCGGGGCGTCACCCGGCGTACGGTCGTCACCGGCGCCGCCGCGACCGTGACGGCGCTGGCCACCGCGCAGTTCGCCACCGTACGGGCCTCGTTCGGCGCCACCGGGGGCGGCACCCTGATCCATGTCTTCCTCTACGGCGGGCTGGACGGGCTGAGCCTGATCGCCCCCGCCGACGACCCGGTACTGGCCAGGGCGCGTCCGGACCTGCTGCTGGCCGGTGACTCGCTGGCGGTCGGCCGCGGGTTCCAGCTCACCAGCGCGTTCGCGCCGCTGGCGCGGTACCTCCGGGCGGGGCAGCTCGGCTTCGTGCCGGCCGTCTCGGACCCGCGCCTGTCGCGCAGCCACTTCCAGGCCGCCGACGCCTGCAACCTGGGCGGCCTGCCGGCCGAGACCGGCGGGCGGAGCTGGCTGGACAGCCTGGTCGACGCCCTCGGCCCGGGTACCGCCTTCCGCGCCGTCGGCGTCGGCAGCACGCTGCCCCGCTCGCTGGTCGGTACGGACGCCGCGCTGTCGCTGACCGGTGTCGGCTCGCTCGGCCTCAACGGCGACGCCCGGTTCCCGGCCGGCACCGAGAAGGCGATCAAGGGACTCTTCACCGACGTCAACCACCCGGTCGAGGAGGCGGTGGCCGAGGGGCTCGCCGCGCTGGGCACGGCGCGGCAGCTCGCCGCGAAGCCGTACCAGCCGGCCGAGGGGGTCCGGTACGAGGGGATCGGCACCTCGTTCCGTACGCTCGCGCAGCTGATCAAGGGCGGCGCCAACGTACGGGTCGCCACGGTCGGCATGGGCGGCTACGACACCCACGAGAACCAGGGCACCGGCCCCGGCGGGTATCTGTACCGGCGGCTCGGGGAGCTGGCCTCCGCCCTGGCCGCCTTCTTCGACGACCTCGGCCCGCTGGCCGCCGACGTCACCGTGATGGTCTCCAGCGAGTTCGGCCGCCGGGTCGCCGGCAACCGGGGCGGCACCGACCACGGGCACGGCGGCGTGGTGGCGATCCTCTCCGGCAGGCGGCTCGCCGGTTCGCTGCTCGGCCGCTGGGACGGGCTGGAGCGGCTCGACAGCGGCGACGTGCCCGAGTACAACAACATGTTTGACGTCTACGGCTCGGTGGCCCAGGGCCGGTTCGGGCTGACCGACGCCGAGGTGGCGAAGGTGTTCCCCCGGCAGCGCTACAACCCGATCAGGTTGTACGCGTGAGCACCCTCCGTTCGCGCGGCCCGGCCCGCCGCCCGCGCCAGACGAGCGAGGGATGGGACCGCCCGCGCCCGGCGAGCGAGGGATGGGACCGCCCGCGCCCGGCGAGCGAGGGATGGGACCGCCCGCGCCCGGCGAGCGAGGGATGGGACCGCCCGCGCCCGGCGGGCCAGCAGCGGGGCCGCCCGCGCGGCCGGGGCGAGGATCGGCACGCCCCGTACCGGCGCCCGGCCGCCTCCGCCACACCGGCAGCCGCCGGTCCGGCCGTGCCGGCGCGGCGCGGACCGCTGCCCGGCTGGTTGGTCGTCGGGCTGCTCTGGCTGGGCCTGCTCGCCAGCGTGCTGCCCTGGTGGCTCGACACGCCGACCGGCTCGCTGCGCGGTACCGCCGCCCAGCTGACCGCCGCCGGCCAGATCACCGGCCTCGTCGCCGGATACCTGCTGCTCGTGCAGGTGCTGCTGCTCAGCCGGCTGCCCGTGCTGGAGCGCTGGATCGGCGCGGAGCGGCTGATCCGCTGGCACCGGGACGTGGGTGCCACCGTGGTCGTGGCGGTCCTCGCCCACCTGGCGCTGATCGTCGTCGGCTACGCCAGGCTGGAGCGCCGGTCGTCGCTGGGCGAGGCGTGGACGCTGCTGCGCGAGTACGAGGACATGCTCGGCGCGTACGCCGCCGCCGGCATCATGGTGCTGCTCGGGCTCACCGGCATCCGGGCCGTGCGCGCGCTGCTGCCCTACGAACTCTGGTACTACCTGCACCTGAGCAGCTACGCCACGCTGCTGCTCGGCTTCGGCCACCAGTTCACCCACGGCCAGCAGCTGTTCCGGCCCGGTCCGGTGCGTACCGGCTGGATCGTCGCGTACGTGCTGGTGCTGGCCGCGCTGCTCGGGGGCCGGGTGCTCGTGCCGCTGCGGCTCAACCTGCGCCACCGGCTGCGGGTGGCCGACGTGGTGGCGGAGAACCGGGACACCATCTCGATCTACCTGACCGGCCGGCGGCTGGACCGGCTCGCGGTCCTCGGCGGCCAGTTCTTCCGCTGGCGCTTCTTCGCGCCGGGCTGCTGGTGGCAGGCGCACCCGTTCTCGCTCTCGGCGGCGGGCAACGGGCGGTGGCTGCGGATCACCGTCAAGGTCGTCGGGCGGCACACCGCCGACCTGCGCGAGCTCGACCCGGGTACGCCGGTCTGGTTCTCCGGGCCGGCCGGTACCTTCACGGCCGCCCACCGGCGCCGCGACCGGGCGCTGCTCATCGCCGGCGGTACCGGCATCACGCCGATCCGGGCCCTGCTGGAGGAGTTGCCGCCGGGCGCGACCCTGGTCTACCGGGCCCGTACCCCGCACGACGTGCTGCTCGGCCCCGAGCTGGACTGGCTCGCCGAGGCCCGCGACGTCGACCTCTGGTACGTGGTCGGCTCCCGCGACGACCCCGGCCCGCGCCAGATCCTCAGCCCGCGCGGATTGCGGGAGATCGTCCCCGACGTCGCCGAGCGCGACGTCTACCTCTGCGGGCCGGCGGGCCTGCTGGCGGAGTCCGTCCGGCTGCTGCGCCGCGCGGGCGTGCCCCGGCGGCGGATCCACCTGGCCACGTTCGAGTTTTGAGTAGGAGGTAGCCCATGCGCCGTGCCATCCTCGCGATCGGCGGCCTGGCCGCGTCCACCACGCTGCTGGTGGCGGTCAAGGGCGCGCCCGCGGTCACACCGGTGGCGCAGGCCGGCGCCGCCGGGCGGTCCGGGGCCTCCGGCGCGCCGTCCGGGCCGGCGGCCGGTGGTGCGTCCTCCGACCCGACGGCCAAGGGATCGGCGCCGCCCGGCCGCTCCGGCGGCGCGAAACCGCCGGCCGGCGCGCGGACCACCGGGCCCGCGAACCGCCCGCCCGCCGGGCCGGTCACCGTCACCGGCGCGCTGGTGGCCAACGAGTACGGCAACGTGCGGGTCCGGGTGACCCTGAACGGTACGGACATCACCGCGGTCACCGCGCTGGAGCTGCCGGAGAGCACGGCCGACTCGACCCGCCGCAGCGCCAGCGTGCGGTCGCGGATGGGGGCGCAGGCCGTGCAGCGCGACAGCGCCGACCTCGACACGGTCTCCGGCGCCACGGCGACCAGCGACAGCTACCGCCAGTCGCTACAGGCGGCGCTGGACCGGGCGGCCCGTGGTGAACGGGGCTGACGTGGCGCCGGCCGGGATCGGGCCGGTGGCCGGGATCGGGCCGTGGTGAGGAGGAGCGCGTTGCCCACCCGACCGGGCCTGCGCCAGGTCGAGCAGATCATGGGTACCGCCATCAGCCTCGACCTCGCCGACGACCTGCCCGGGGCGCGGCTGGCCGCGCTCGCCGGCGAGGTCTTCGACTGGCTGCGCGAGGTGGACCGGCGGTTCAGCACGTACCGGGCGGAGAGCGAGGTCAACCGCCTGGACCGGGGCGAGCTGCTGCCCGCGCGGGCCTCGGCCGAGCTGCGTACGGTGCTGGGCCGCTGCGCCGACCTGTGGGGCGAGACGGACGGCTACTTCGACGCGCACGCCACCGGCCGGTTCGACCCGTCCGGCTACGTGAAGGGCTGGGCGGTGCAGGTCGCCTCGGACCGGCTGCGCGCGGCCGGCGCGGCCAACCACTGCCTCAACGCCGGTGGCGACGTACGGGTCCGTGGGCGCTCCTCGTCGGGCCGGCCGTGGCGGATCGGCATCCAGGACCCCTGGGAGCCGGCGGCGACCTGTTGGGTGGTGGCCGGCACCAACCTGGGCGTCGCCACGTCCGGGGTGTACCTGCGCGGGCAGCACGTGGTCGACCCGCGCCGCGGCACCCCCGCGTACGGGCTGCGCTCGGTCACGGTGGTCGGACCCGACCTGGGCCGCGCCGACGGGTACGCCACCGCGGCGGTGGCGATGGGCCGGGCCGGCCTGCACTGGCTGGCCCGGCTCTCCGGTCACCACTACGCGGTCGTCACCGACGACGGCCGGTACCTCCAGTCACCCGGCTTCCCGGCCACGGAGTGACCCCGGCCGCCCAGCCGGCCGGTGACGCCGGCCGCCCGGCGACGCGGTGACCCCGGCCGCCCGGCGACCCCGGTCCGCCGCCGGTCAGCGGACGGGCCGGTGGGTCCCCGCGGGGCGCGAGCCGGTGGGCCGGGGCCGGCCCGGGCGGGAGCCCGCCGGCCGGGTACCGGCCCACCGGCGGGCCACGGCCGCACCGCTCGGCGCGGCGGCCCCGGTGCAGGCGCACAGGACGTTGTCACCGGACATGTTCACCCCCGTTGGCCGCCCGTGGAAACCGGGCCGCTACCAGCCTTAACGAGTGCGCCAACGGGGGGAAGCTGCGTCACCGGCGCGCCGGCCCGGCGAGTCCGGCCCGCGCCACCGGCCCCCGCGCGGCGACTTCCGGGTGGCGGTTCAGGCGCACCCGCTCGCGCGCACCGGCTTCGTCCGTACCGACTCCCGCACGGCGGGTCAGGCGCGGTGCCGGGCCCGTACCGGCGCGCTCCGCTGCGGCCCCGGATCGCGCCGGGCCGGCGGTCCCGGCTCGGCCGGCGCCGAGCGGTACGACGGCTGGTACGCCGCGCGGTGCGAGGCCCGGTGCGCCGGCAGCGGCGGTCCGGGCGGCGCCGGCGGCAACGGTCCGGGCAGCGACGGCGGTGAGGGCAGCGAGGACGGCGGCGGCGACGGTTCGGCCAGGGGCGGCAACGGTTCGGGCAGCAGCGGCGGCGGCACCTGCCCGGGGAGCGGGGCCGAGGGCAGTGTCCGGCCGGCGGCCCGGAGCGTCTCGACCAGGATCCGCTGAAGTACGCCCGAATCCGGCAGCCGCCATCCGGTGGCCCGTGGCGGCACCGCCCAGCGCACCGTCCCCTCCCGCAGCCGGGTCGGCGGCGCCGGAATCCACGAGTCCCGGCCGTGCCGCAGCACGTAGAAGCACTCGTCCAACTCGGGCCGGAGCGGCTCGCCGGGGCGTACCAGGAACATCCAGCGCCCGGTCGGGGTGACCGCGACCGGCCCGCACGCCGGTCCCGGGTCGGCGCCGGCCCCCGCCCGACGCGCGCCCGGACGCCACCGCGCCGGCACTGGTCCGGCCCGGTGCGACGCGGGCGCGTTCTGCCGCGATCCGACCCGCACCGCCGCGGCGAGCACGCCGCGCCCCAGGTGCGCGGGGACCTCGAGTACGTCGAACGCCCGGCCGGTGGCGAGCAGCAGGCCGTACGGCCCGTCCCGCCACCAGTCGGCGACCCGCCCGACCTCGCAGCTCGCGGCGGTCTCCCAGTCCTCGACGGCGGGATGGCAGGACGTGACGGGGCAGCCGGGCCGGCCGCAGGCGAAGCCGCCGCGGGCCAGACGGGCGCCGGGGAAGACCGGCCAGCCCTCGGCGGCGTAGCGCTTCGCGGCGCGGCGCAGCCGGACCCGGTCCAGCGCCCGGATCCGGTCGGCGACGTGCGGTCCGTCCAGCGCCCGGATCCGGTCGCAGACCCGCGGTCCGTCCAGTGCGCCGATCCGGTCGGCGACCTGCGGTCCGGTCGGCGCGCCGATCCGGTCCGTCGGGCGGGTCGGCGCCGTCGCGCCGGTGTCGTCCGGCGGACGGATGGCGTCGAGCGTGGCCGTCGGCGGTAATGGTGGAACCAGCCCCCACATGTAGGTAGAACCCCCTATTTTCGCGGCGACGGCGGCCCGGACGTCGAGCGCCGTCACTGGCGGAACTTGTGGTCGTTTTTCTCGACAGAACGGCCAGGTGCAAGTTGCACGAAAGTTACGAGCGCCGATCGCCGGAACGCCGCACCAGCTGTGCGACCAGGACTGACGGACGTCGCACAGAACATCGAGAATGAGGAAACCGTCCCATGGAGCTCTCCGGCCCGGAACCGCCGGAGAGGGGAGAGGGGAGGCAGCCGGACGTGGACGAGCTACCGATCGGGCGTCGGGTGGCTTACTGGCGGGGGCGCCGCAAGATGTCGCAGCAGGTCTTCGCCGATCGACTCGGCAAGTCGAAGAGCTGGGTCGACAAGGTCGAGCGGGGGGTGCGCCGGCTGGACAAGTTCTCGGTCCTCTACGAGATCGCCGACGTGCTCCAGCTCGACGTCCAACTGCTGCTCGGCAAGGACCCGGAGCGGCGCAACGACGCCCTCAGCTGCATCGACCAGATCGAGGTGGAGGAGATCCGCGCCGCGCTGGCGCGGTACGACTCGATGACCGCCTTCTTCAAGGCGGTACCGGAGCCGCCGCCGCTGCCCGACCTGGCCAAGGCGGTCAACCATGCCTGGCTGACCTACCAGTACGCCCGCTACGGGGTGCTCACCCGGGCGCTGCCGAAGCTGCTGCGCGACGCGCAGGCGGCCGACGCCGCGTACGGCGACGACGAGGGCTGCCGCAAGGCCGCGCACCTGCTCGGGCAGGTGTACCAGATCGCCTCGTCGGTGCTGCGCAAGCTCGGCGAGCACGAGCTGGCCTGGCTCGCCGCCGACCGTTCGATGGCGGTCTCGCTGCGCGCCGGCGACGAACTCCTGGCCGGGGTGGCCACCTACCGGGTCGGCAACGCGCTGCTCGCCCTGGGCCGGGCCCGGCCCGCGCTGGAGGTCAACGTCAACATCGCGAACCGGCTCGCTCCCGGTGGCGCGAACGACTCGGGCCCGGAGCGGCTGTCGGTCTACGGCATGCTGCTGTTGCAGGGCGCCATGGCGGCGGCCCGGATCGGCGACAACGCGACCGTACGGGACCTGGTCCTGGGCGCGGGTGAGGCGGCCAGGCGGCTCGGCTCCGACCAGAACCACTACTGGACCAGCTTCGGGCCGACCAACCTCCAGCTGCACCAGGCCGCCGCCGCGGTCGAGCTGGGCGAGGGGCGCCAGGCGGTGCAGACGCACGAGCGGATCGAGCCCCAGGTCTTCGCGGCGATGCTGCCCGAGCGGCGGGCGCACCACCTGCTCGACCTGGCCCGCGGCTACACCCAGCTGGGCGACGTGGCGAACGCCGGCCACGCGCTGGTGGAGGGGGACCGGCTGGCCCCGTCGGAGATCAGATGCCGCCCGATCGCGCACGAGGTGATGTCCGACGTCCTGCGTCGCACACGGGGTGCGCCGCCTGCGGCCGTAGCGGAGTTGGCTGAGCACATGGGAGTTGGCATATGACGGCCCCGGCCCGATGACCGGGTACGGCGGCGAGGCGGGCGGCGGCGCGGGGGTCCTGTACGTGATCGCGTGCGGGTCCCCGGTGACCCGGGACGTCGGCCGGTTGGTGACGCTGGGGCAGGCCGACGGTTGGGACGTCTGCGTGGTGCTCACCCCGGACGGGCGGAAGTTCGTCGACGAGCGGGCCCTGGCCCGGCAGACCGATCATCCGGTGCGTTCGGCGTACAAGAACCCCGGGGATCCGGACGTGCTGCCGGACGCGGACGCGATGATCGTCGGTCCGGCGACGGTCAACACGATCAACAAGTGGGCGGCCGGCATCTGCGACACGCTGGCGCTCGGCCTGCTGGTCGAGGGGCAGGGCAAGGGGCTGCCCATCGTCGCGATGCCCTTCACCAACGCCGCGATGGCCGCGCACCCGGCCTTCCGGGAGAGCCTGGCGCGGCTGCGGGACTGGGACGTGACGGTGCTCTTCGGCGACGACGTGCTGCCGCCGCACCCGCCGGGCACCGGCGAGCGGCTGCGGCACCGCTTCCCGTGGGAGCTGGGGTTGGACGCGCTGCGGGCCCGGCGGTACGCCCGGGGCGCGTTCGGCCCGACCGCCGGTGCCCGTTGAGCCGCTCCGCTCCGACCGCCCCTTCCGCCCCGACGATCATGGAGTTGTGGCCGTCGCGAAGACCGCGAAACACTACATATCGGCGACCACGACTCCATGATCGGCGCTGAGGCGGGGCGGCCCCGTCTCGGGCCGGCGACGCGAACGGGCGAGTTCCGCCGGTAAGCTGGGCCGCCGTGAGCACAACCGGATCCCCGACCGTGAGCGTCGGCGACGTCGTGGCGGCGCTGGAACGGCGCTACCCGCCGGCCTGGGCGGAGCAGTGGGACCGGGTGGGGCTGGTCGTCGGCGACCCGGCCGCACCGGTACGGCGGGTTGCCTGCGCCGTGGACTGCGTACCGGAGACGGTCGCCGAGGCCCTCGCGGGTGGCGCGGACATGATCGTCGCGCACCACCCGCTGCTGCTGCGCGGGGTGCACTCGGTGGCGGCGACGACGTACAAGGGGCGGATCGTCCACCAGTTGATCAAGAACGACGTGGCCCTGTACGTGGCGCACACCAACGCCGACGTCGCCAACCCGGGCGTCTCCGACGCGCTCGCGGCCCGGCTCGGACTGGTCGACCTGCGCCCGCTGCACGAGCCCGCGCCGGGCAGCCCGGCCGCCGGCGAGGGCCGCGGCATCGGGCGGGTCGGGCGGCTGCCCCGGCCGATGACGCTCGCCGAACTGACCGGGTACGCGGCCGCCGCGCTCCCCGCCACCGCCTGGGGCGTACGGGCGGCCGGCGAGCCCGACCGGCTGGTGCGTACCGTCGCGGTCAGCGGCGGCGCCGGGGACGGCTTCCTGGCCGACGCCGCCGCCGCGGGGGCGGACGCCTTCCTCACCGCCGACCTGCGGCACCATCCCGCCAGCGAGCACGTCGCCGGCGGCGGCCCGGCCCTGCTGGACGCCGCGCACTGGGCGACCGAGCGACCCTGGCTGGACCAGCTCGCCGCCCACCTACGGGAGAGCCTGGCCGTATCGACGCTGGTGTCCGACCTGGACACCGACCCGTGGACGGTGCACGCCCCGTCACCCGCACCATTCGTGGAGAAGGAGCCCCGGCCATGAAGGCTGACCCGCAAGACCAGCGACGCCTGCTCGACCTGCAGGCGGTGGACACCGCCCTGGCCCAGCTGGCGCACCGGCGCCGTACCCTGCCCGAGTTCGCCGAGCTGGAGTCGCTGGCCCGGGAACTCTCCGCGCTGGAGGACCAGCGGGTACGCGCCCAGGTTGCGGTCGACGACCTGGACCGGGACATCGCCCGGCTGGAGAAGGACATCGAGCAGGTCCGCACCCGCAAGGACCGGGACCAGGCGCGGCTCACCATGGGCTCCGGCCCGGCCCGGGAGCTGGAGGCGTTGCAGCACGAGCTGACCTCGCTCAACCGGCGGCAGTCCGAGCTGGAGGACTCCGAGCTGGAACTGATGGAGCAGCGGGAGACCGCGCAGGGCGTACTCGACGGGGTGCAGCGGCAGCTGGTGGAGGCGCGGGAGAAGCGCGCGGCGGCCGAGGAGCGCCGCGACCAGGCGCTCGCCGACATCACCAAGGAGGAGGCGGCCAAGACGTCCGGGCGGGCCCCGCTGGCGGCGGACCTCCCAGCCGACCTGATCGCCCTCTACGACCGGATCCGCGAGTCCTCCGGCGGCCTGGCGGCGGCGCTGATGCGCGGCGGCCGGTGCGGCGGCTGCCGGCTGGAGCTCTCCGGCGTGGACCTGGCCCGGATCCGGGCCGCGGCCCCGGACGAGGTGGTGCGCTGCGAGGAGTGCCGGCGGATCATGGTGCGCACCACCGAGTCCGGCCTGTGAGCGTGGGTAAGGTCGTCGTCGAGGCCGACGGCGGGGCCCGGGGCAACCCGGGGCCGGCCGGCTACGGCGCGGTGGTGCGGGCGGCCGGCAGCGGCGAGGTGCTGGCGGAGCGCGCCGAGTCGATCGGCGTCGCCACCAACAACGTCGCCGAGTACCGCGGCCTGATCGCCGGGCTGGAGGCCGCCGCCGAACTGGGCGCGGCCGAGGTCGAGGTGCGGATGGACTCCAAGCTCGTGGTCGAGCAGATGTGCGGCCGGTGGCAGATCAAGAACCCCGGCCTGCGACCCCTCGCCGCGCAGGCCGCCACCCTGGTCCGCCGCTTCGACTCGGTGACGTTCGGCTGGATCCCGCGCGAGCGCAACCGGCACGCCGACGCGCTCGCCAACGCCGCCATGGACCGGGCCGAGGGGAAGCCCGTGAAGGCCCCGAAGGCGGCGAAGCCCGCGGTCGAACCGCCGGCCGAGCTGGGGCGTGAGCCGGCGGAGGCGCCGGCGGCGGACCCCTCGGCGCGGGCCCGGGCGCGGGAGATCGCCGCACAGGGCTCCACCGCGCGCAGCTCCTGGGAGCCGCGGCCGGCCTCGACCGCGACCCGGCTGCTGCTGGTACGGCACGGCGCGACCGAGCTGACCGCGCAGCGGCGCTACTCCGGCCGCGGCGACGTGCCGCTCGCCGAGGCGGGGGTGGCGCAGGCGCGGGCGGCCGCGGCCCGGGTGGCCGAGCTGGCCCCGTCGGTCGCGGCCGTGGTCAGCTCACCCCTGTCCCGGTGTACGGCGACCGCCGAGCTGATCGCGCGGGCGGCCGGCGGCGCGCCGGTGGTGACCGAGGACGACCTGATCGAGTGCGACTTCGGCGACTGGGAGGGCCGCACCTTCGCCGAGGTACGGTCCCAGTGGCCGGCCGAGATGGACGCGTGGCTCGCCTCGCCGGCGGTGGCGCCGCCGGGCGGGGAGTCGTTCAACGCGGTCACCAAGCGGGTGCGCCGGGCGGTGTCGACGCTGCTCAAGACGTACCCGGGGGAGACCGTCGCGGTCGTCTCGCACGTCTCACCGCTGAAGATCGCGTTGCGGGACGCGCTCGCGGCGGGCGACGCCTTCCTGCACCGGCTCTACCTCGACCCGGCCGGCATCTCCATCGTGGACAGCTGGCCGGACGGGGGCGTGGCCGTACGGAGCGTCAACGACACGGCCCACCTGCCCCGCGACTGAACCCTGCCGGCGGTCAGCGGTCGAGGAAGGCGAGCACCCGCTCGGCGAAGCCGCGCGGGTCGTCCACCCACGGGTAGTGCGCGGCGCCCGGCCGCACGGCCACCTCGGCGTGGGGGTACAGGGTGGCGAGCCGGTCGGCCGCCTCCGGCGTCGGTACGCTGTCCAACTCCCCGGCCAGGATCAGCACGGGTGCCCGCAGCGCGCGCAGCGCGTCGCGTACCCCGTCGGGGTCGGCGCTGAAGCCGGCGTAGAAGGCGGCGGCAGCCGGCTCGGACCGCTCCCACGCGTCCGCCTCGGCGTGCGCGCGGGCCGCCTCGGTCCACCGGCCGTACGCGAACGGCGCGGCCGCGAGCCGGAGCCGGGCCAGCTCGGCCGGGTCGGTGTCGTCGGGCGGGTCGTCGTGCGCGGCCTGCTGGGCGTCGAGCGCGGCGCGGGCCGGCGGGAACCACCACTCGTCGGCGCGGGAAGCGAGGGCCCGGTCGGCGCCGACCGGCTCGACCCCGACGGCGCGCAGGCTCGGGGTGACCAGGACCAGCCGGTCGAGCCGCTCGGGGTGGCGGGCCGCGTAGAGCTGCGCCACGCTGGCCCCGGCGGAGTGGGCGAGCAGGTCCATCGTGTCGAGGTCGAGGTGGCGGCGCAGCGCCTCCAGGTCGTCGACGAGCCGGTCGCAGCGGTAGCTGGCCTCGTCCGCCGGTACGGCCGAGTGGCCGGTGCCCCGCTGGTCCAGCAGGATCAGCGTCCGTCCGCCGGTCAGGCCCCCGAGGTCGCCCAGGTACGACGAGGCGCGGGCGGGGCCGCCGGGCAGGCAGATCAGCGGCGGCCCGGCGCCGCGTACGTGGTACGCGAGTTCGGTCTGGTCGTACGAGGGGAACCGGGGCACCACGACAGCATGGCGAGTACGGCGTTCCGGCGCCACTGGGCGCAGCCGGCTCGCCGTTCGGCGCACTGGTCGCCGGCAGGTCGCGTGACTGGCGTCACACTGCCGATAATCTCCGCCCGTTGAGTGATCTCTCCAGCGGTGCCGGAGGTGGAGCATGAGCGAGCGCGACGCGCGAATATTCGAGTATTGCCTGATAGCGCGCATGGGGATGCGGTGGCCGGACGGAGCGCGCGCATGAGCGACCCGGACGTGACACCCGCGCCCTCCGGCGGTACGGTGCCGTCGACCGGCGCCGGCACGTCGTCGTCAGCGGCCGGCGGGGGATCTTCCCCGGCGGCCGGCGGCCCGATCTCGGGCGAGGCCACCGACCGCAGCCCGTGGAACTGGCTGCTGTTCCTGCCGATCGTGGTACCGCTGGTGCCCGCGCTGTTCAACATGGACTCGCCGCGACTGTTCGGCTTCCCGACCTTCTACTGGCTGCAGCTGGCCTTCATCGTGCTCGGTGTGACCACCACCAGCGTGGTCTACCGGATGACCAGGAATCGGCGGTGAGGCCACGATGTGGCGCGACCATCTGACCGAAATCATCGTCTTCACCGTGCTCTTCCTGCTGGTGAGCGCGATGGGGTTCGTGGCGGCGCGGTGGCGCGCCCCCAAGGACATGGCCCACCTCGACGAGTGGGGGCTGGGCGGGCGCAGCTTCGGCGGCTGGATCACCTGGTTCCTCGTCGGCGGTGACCTCTACACGGCGTACACGTTCGTGGCGGTGCCGGCGCTGATCTTCGCGTCCGGGGCGGCGGGCTTCTTCGCCGTGCCGTACACGATCATCGTCTATCCGCTGGTCTTCCTGGTGCTGGTCCGGCTCTGGTCGGTGTCGCACCGGCACGGCTTCGTCACCCCGGCGGACTTCGTGCGTACCCGGTTCGGCTCGCCGACGTTGGCGTTGATCATCGCGATCACCGGCATCGCCGCGACGATGCCGTACATCGCGTTGCAACTCGTCGGCATCGAGTCGGTGCTCAAGACGATGGGGGTGACCGGGGAGAGCACCATCGCCCGGCACCTGCCGATCATCATCGCGTTCGCGATCCTCGCCGCGTACACGTACCAGTCCGGGCTGCGGGCGCCGGCGCTGATCGCGTTCGTCAAGGACACGCTGATCTACGTCGTGATCCTGGTGGCGGTGATCTACCTGCCGTACAAGCTGGGCGGCTGGGGCAAGATCTTCGACGCGGCGGACGCGAAGTTCACGGCGTCACCGGCGCCCAGCGACGGCGTGCTGTTGAACGCGAACAACCAGCTCCAGTACGTGACCCTGGCGCTCGGCTCGGCGCTCGCGCTCTTCCTGTACCCGCACAGCCTGACCGGCGTGCTGGCCAGCCGCAGCCGTGGCGTGATCAAGCGCAACATGTCGGCGCTGCCGGCGTACAGCCTGCTGCTCGGGCTCATCGCGCTGCTCGGGTACATGGCGATCGCGGCCGAGGTGACGCCGCTGGACGGTACGAAGCCGGGTACGACCGACAACAACACGGTCGTGCCGCTGCTCTTCGACCACACGTTCCCGAGCTGGTTCACCGGCATCGCGTTCGCCGCCATCGGCATCGGCGCGCTCGTGCCGGCGGCCATCATGTCGATCGCCGCGGCGAACCTGTTCACCCGCAACATCTACAAGGAGTACCTGCACAAGGACGCCTCGGCGGCCGAGGAGGCGAACGTCTCCAAGATCGCATCGCTGGTGGTGAAGGTCGGCGCGGTCGCCTGCATCGTCTTCCTCGACCCGCAGTTCTCGATCGACCTCCAGCTCATCGGCGGCGTGATCATCCTGCAGACGCTGCCGGCGGTGGCGCTGGGCCTCTACACCCGCTGGTTCCACCGGGGCGCGCTGATCGCCGGCTGGGCGGCCGGCATGGGGCTGGGCATGTGGATGCTGTACCAGATCCCGAACCCGGCCACGAAGCGCGCGCACTTCGGCAGTTCGGCGTTCCCGCTGGAGAAGTTCGGCTTCGACACCCCGAAGACGATCTACGTCGGACTGGTCGCCGTGCTGGTCAACCTGGTCGTCGCGGCGCTCGTGACGCTCGCGCTGCGGGCGGGCCGGGTGCCCGACGGCGCGGACGGTACGACCCGGGACGACTACTTCGCCGACGAGGGTGACCCCAAACTGGTACCGGCCCCGCGCCGGGCCGACGACGAGGTCGACGTCGAACCCGCCCCCCAGGTCTGACGCCCCGCCCCGTCGATCACCCCGCCCCGTCGCCCCGCCGCCCCGCCCCGCCCCGTCGATCTAGGGCAAATCCTCATTAGTTGATCTCTGATCACGACGATTTGCCCTAGATCGACGGGCGTGGGCGACCACGTCCTCGTTGAGCCGCTCCAGCATCCGGGCGAGGACGCGCCGCTCCTCGTCCGGCCAGTCGGCGAGGATGCCGTCGTAGAGGCGGGCGCGGGCGGCGCGTACCGCGTTCATCCGGTTCAGCCCGGCCTCGGTGGGGGCCACGACCGTGCCCCGGCCGTCGCGCGGGTCCGGCTCGCGGACGATCAGCCCGTCCCGTTGCATCGCGGAGACCTGCCGGGTCACGGTCGAGCCGTCCAGCACGAGGTACGCCGCCAGCGCCGAGACGTTCTGCGGGCCGGCCGCGTCGAGGTGCCGCAGGATCGCGTACGCGGCGCGGTCGAGCACCCGGTGTTCGGCGGACGGATCGCTGCGCCGGGTCGCCTCGCCCAGCCGCATCAGCATCGCCACCTCGGTTTCGATCCGCCCGAGCAGGTCGGCCCGCTCCTCGTCGGCCTGCCCGTCGGTGGCGGGTCGTGCGGTTCGCTCCGGTTCGTCGTACGCGGACATAGCTGTATGATACAGGGAGAATTATCTGTAAGATACAGCTACTTGGAGGTGTCGAGTGGATCGGAGCGCCGAACCGAACCGCGGCCCCATCTACGTCACCACGCTCGTCGCGTTCCTGGCCATCGCCGGGATCGCCATCGTCGACCCGATCCTGCCCGTCATCGGCGAGGCGATCGGGGTCACCGCCTGGCAGGTCGAACTGCTCTTCACCGCGTACATCGCGGTCATGGCCGTGGGCATGATCCCGGCGACCCTGGCCAGCGGCCGGTTCGGCTTCAAACCGGTGCTCGTCACCGGCGTCGCCGTGGTCGGCCTGGCCGCCATCCTCGCGTCCTTCAGCGGCAACATCGTGCAGCTCTCGGTGCTGCGCGGCGTCTGGGGCCTCGGCAACGCGATGTTCTTCGCCACCGCGATGGTGGTGCTCGTCGCCCTGGCCCGCAACCGCGAGTGGGTGGTCGGCCTCTTCGAGACCGCGCTCGGCCTCGGCTTCGCCGTCGGACCGCTGCTCGGCGGCCTGCTCGGCAAGGTCAGCTGGCGGCTGCCCTTCTTCGTCTGCGGCATCTTCATGGTGCTGGCCCTGGCCGTGGCCGGCCGCCGGCTGCGCGAGCCCGCCAACCGGCAGCCACCCGTCAAGCTCGGCGCCATCTTCGCCGTCTACCGCCGCCCCGCCTTCCGGATCCTCTGCGCGGTGACCGCGGCGTACAACTTCGTCTTCTTCGTGATCCTCGGCTACACGCCGCTCTTCCTGCGCCTGGACGTCGTACCGCTCGGCTTCGCCTTCACCGGCTGGGGGATCGGGCTGGCCGTCGGCATCCTCGGCGTCGGGCACCGGCTCGCCCACCGCATCGGCGCGGTACAGAGCGTCGGGCTGGCCATCGGCGGGCTGCTGGTCTGCCTGCTGCTGCTCGCCACCTCGGCCGGTACCGCCGAGTCGATCACCGTGCTGGTGGTCGCCGGGCTCTTCATGGGGCTGGTCAACGCCAACCTCACCGACCTGGCGCTCGGCCTGGGCAGCTCCGACCGGCGGATCGCCACCGGCGCGTTCAACCTGGTCCGCTGGGGTGCCGCCGCGCCCGCGCCGATCATCTCGGGCAAGCTCGCCGAGCACTCGCTCGCCCTGCCGTTCTGGGTCGGCGCCGCCGTGCTCGCCGCCGGCATCCTGGTCTACCTGGCGTTCGCGCACGTCATGGCCGCCGGCTACGGCGAGCGGGTGCTCTGGTCGCGCTGGAACCGGGCCGCGCGGGCCGTCGAGCGTACGCCGGAGGAGGCGACCGGCGAGGCGATGTGAGCTTCTCGGGCTCACGCGTACGCCCGCAGCAGGAGCAGCGCGCCGATCGCCGCGCCGAAGACGACGATCACGACCTTGAGTACGCCCGGCGCCAGCCGCCGGACCAGCCGCGCGCCGACGTACCCGCCGAGGATCGTCGCCGGGGCGAGCACCCCGACCGCGGCCCAGTTCACCGGGCCGACCGCACCGTACACGCTGATCGTGGTGAGCCCGACCAGCGCCGAGAGGACATTCTTGATCGCGCTGACCCGGGCCAGCGTCGCGTCCAGCACCAGCGCCAACCCGGCCACCAGCAGCACCCCGAGGGCGGCGCCGAAGTACCCTCCGTACACCGAGCCGAGCGCGACCATCGCCTGGAGGGTGACCGCCCGTCGGCGCGGGCCCAGCTCGCTCGGGTGGCCGACCAGGCGGCGAAGCTGGTCCTGGAAGGCGAGCACCGCCGTCGCGCCGAGCACCAGGAACGGCACCACCGCCTCGAACGCGCGGGCCGGGGTGGCGAGCAGCAGCCCGCAGCCGGCGGCGGTACCGAGCACCGTCGCCGGTACGAGCCGGAGCAGTTGACGGGTGGCGGGCAGGTCGTGGCGGCTGCCGAGGACGCTGGCCACATATCCGGGACAGACCGCGACGGAGTTGCTGACGTTGGCCGGTACGGGTGCCAGGCCGATCGCGATCAGGGCCGGGAAACTGATCAGCGAGCCGCCGCCGGCCACCGCGTTCATGGTGCCCGCGGCGAGCCCGGCGACGAGTAACAGGCCAGCCTCGGGGAGATCCACGCCTGCCGAGGCTAGCCCCACCCCGTCGATCTAGGGCAAATCCCCGTACGACCCGCCGTCGATCTAGGGCAAATCCCCGTGAGTTGATCTCCAATCACCACGATTTGCCCTAGATCGACGGGGCTGGGCGGGGCTGGGCGGGGCTGGGCGGGGCACGGTGGGGAGGAGCGGACGGTGGCAAGACCGGCCGGTACCATTGATCACGCGACGGACGAGTCGACCGGGCGGTCGCGTCGGTGAGCCGCAGGCTCGCCGCCGAGGAACGTCCGGACTCCACAGGGCAGGGTGGTTGTTAACGGCAACCCGGGGCGACCCGCGGGACAGTGCCACAGAAAACAGACCGCCGGGACGTTTCCTCCCGCCGAGAGGCAGGTAGGACACGGACCCGGTAAGGGTGAAACGGCGGGGTAAGAGCCCACCAGCATCCCGGGTGACCGGGATGGCTCGGTAAACCCCACCCGGAGCAAGGCCAAGAAGGGGCCCGGCGTCGACAGACACCGGCCCTGCGCAGGCGCTAGAGGGCGGCCCGTCCGATGCCTGCGGGTAGGCCGCTGGAGCCTGCCGGCGACGGCAGGCCGAGATGGATGGCCGCCGCCGGCGCCACCGGCAACGGTGCGCGCCGGGCACAGAATCCGGCGTACAGGTCGACTCGTCCGTCGCCCTCCAGGTCACGGTCCTGATCGAGGCCGTGACCTGCTCTCTTGCCTGGTACCGTTCGTTGACCACCACGACGGCGGCCAGCCTCGCCGGCTTCCGCACCGACCCAACGCTGTTACCTACATGGGTACCCCTGGCACACTCCTCGCATGGCGGTCTTTAAATGTGTCTCTTGCGGTACCGCGTTGACATCTGATCTGACTTTTTCGCCTGGAGAGTTGGTCCGTGAACGTGTCGAACGTGGTCCGGGGCCGTCGACAGTGGCTCGTGGATCGTTTGGCATCGACCCTGAACCGTTCGGCGCCCCGTTCGTGCCAGCGGAGGACCAGGATGATCCGCCAGCTGCCATTCCAGGGGTGCTCATGGACGTTGATGGCGTCAGCGTCGTGTCTGCCGGCCCCCGCAACACGATCGTGATCCATCCGGACGACGCGCCCTCGCTCCAGGTGCATCCGGACAGCTCTCGGCTCGGCGGGTGCTGTGGCCCTTTCGGTGACAACGGCCCAAATCGGGTCTGCGCCTGCGGTGCCGAGGTGGCAACGCTGATGGCGGACTGCTACGGCCCTCACGAGCTGCACCTCGATCCAGACCGAGTGTTCTCAGACGACGTGGTCCGACCGTCGTAAGGGTGCCATCAGACAGGAGCCCCGGAGTGGCGCGAGCGCGGTTCCCCCGCGGGTGTCGGTGGTTCACCCTCCCGGCGCCGGGGGCGGCCGGGCCTGACGGGCTACCAGCTCCAGTACGGCGATGACTGTGCCGGCTCCGACGATCTCGCCTCGCGTGATGAGGTCGCGTGCCTCGGCCAGCGGTATCCATGCCACCTGCTCGGCCTCGTTCACGTCCACGGGCGCTCCGGTGTAGTCCGCCCGTCGGGCCAGGAACAACAGGTGCTCGGCGTCCGCGGTGCCCACCCAGGGCTGGAACGACAACAGCGGCTCGACCTCGTACGGCCGCCAGCCGGTCTCCTCCTCGACCTCGCGTACCGCGCAGACCTCCGGCTTCTCGTCGCCGTCGAGATAGCCGCCCGGTAGCTCCCAGCCCCAGCGGTCGAACACGAAGCGGTGGCGTCGCATCAGCAGCAGGCGCTGCCGGTCGTCCAGTACCGCGACCATGGCGGCGCGGGGTGCGCGGATCACGTACTGCTCGAATCGGATGCCGTCCGGCAACTCGACGTCGGCGATGCTCAGCCGTGCCCGTCGCGTGTCGTCGACGACCCGCTCGCCGTGGATCGTCCACCGGTCAGCTCCTCCGCCATCCCGCCAGTATCGACCCGCCGGCACGACGGGTCATGCGAGGCCGGCTCGGCCCAGAGGTCTGGGGTGCCGGGCGCCCAGGTAATACCCGTCATGCAACCGTTGGTTGCACTTCCTGGTGGGGTCGGCTAGCGTGGTGCGCAACCAAAGGTTGCAGGAAAGTGGGGGAGCATGGAGTACGGAACGATCGAACGGGAGATCCACATCGACGCCTCGCCCGAGGTCGTCTTCGACGTGGTGAGCAGCCCCGAACACCTGCGCGAGTGGTGGGTGGACGAGGCGGAGTTCCGGGCCGTGCCCGGGGGAGCGGGGCGGATCGGCTTCGGGGACCGTTCGCAGGGCGTGAACTGGGTGCGGTTCGAGGTGGTCGACGCCGTACCGCCGCACCTCTTCTCCTTCCGGTGGACCCACGAGGAGGGGGAGTCGGCCGCCCAGGGGAACTCGAACCTGGTCGTCTTCGAACTCGAGCCCGCCGGGAGCGGGACGCTGCTGCGGATGACCGAGACCGGCTTCCGCGAGCGTGGCTGGGACGAGGCGAAGGTCGCCGCGAAGTACGCCGAACACGGCAGCGGCTGGGACTTCTTCCTGCCGAGGCTGTCGGCGTACGCCCGGAAGATCGGAGCGGGCGCATAAGCGCGATGGTGGACGACGACCTGTGGTCCGCCGTCGGTGACCCGACCCGACGCCGGATGCTCGACCTGCTGCTGCGCGACGGCAGCGGGACGGCGACCAGCCTGAGCGAGCACCTGCCGGTGACCCGTCAGGCGGTGGCGAAGCATCTCGCCGTCCTCGACCGGGTCGGCCTGGTGCACGCCAGCACGGCCGGCCGGGAGAAGCAGTTCCGCGTCGACGAGGCGCAACTCGCCCGCGCCGTCGCGCAACTCGCCGAGGTCGGCGCCGCCTGGGACTCCCGTCTCCAGCGCATCAAGCGCATCGCCGAGACGATCCAGCGCGAGCGGGACACCCACGGCGCGACCGAGAAGAAGCAGTAGAGCGGCGCGACCGAGAAGAAGCAGTAGAGCGGCGCGGCCGAGAAGAAGCAGTAGGGAAGGAACACGGATATGGCAGACATCCTGCACCGCATCGGCGTCGAGCATTCCTCGCCGAAGCAGGTGTACGACGCGCTCACCACCCTGGAGGGACTGTCCGGCTGGTGGGCCGAGAAGACGTCGGGGAACACCGACGTCGGCGGTGTGATCGAGTTTCGGTTCGGGCCCGGCGGCTTCGACATGAAGGTCCTCGAACTCGACCCGGGCCGGCTCGTCCGGTGGGAGGTCGTGGACGGACCGCCGGAGTGGATCGGCACCACCGTGCGGTGGGACCTGCACCAGGAGGACGATTTCACGATCGTGCTGTTCAAGCACGAGGGCTGGCGTGAGCCGGTCGAGTTCATGTACCACTGCAGCACCAAGTGGGGCACCTTCCTGATGAGCCTCAAGCAGCTCATCGAGACCGGCCAGGGCGCTCCGGACCCGCGCGACGTGCGGATCAGCAACTGGCACTGACCCGCCGCGTCCCTGACCAGGATGAGAGCCCTCGGCGGTTGCCGACGTCGAGGGCTCTCCCGTCCGCACGGCGCGAATCCCGCGCGCTGAAGGCGACGGGCGCGGGAGCTGATGCGCACTGGAGTCGACGGTCTGCTGGAGCTGGCGGGCGCTGGAGCCGACGGGCCCTGGAACTGACGGTCAGATTGCTGACGCGCCGGGTGGCGTGGGAGGGCTACTATCCGGCCGGATGTGCGGCTCGCGCCAGTGGTCCGGAGCGGATGATGAGCGACGAACGCGGCTTCTCGTTGAGGGTCACGGCTGCCGGTGCCGACGTGGACCGGACAGAGTTGGAGGAGATCGCCCTCCAACTGCGGCACGATCTGCTGGCCGCCGGTGTACCCGGGGTGGAGCGTGCGGCGTACGGGCCGGCGCCGGAGGGCACGCGCTCCGTCGAGCTGATCGCGGCGGCTGTCGGCTTCGTCATCACGGGACTCTCGACGGCGGCCTCGGCGGCCCAGTTGGCCGAGTTCGTGCAGCGGTGGCGGGAGGCGCACCCCCGCCGCCGGAAGGTCGAGATCAACATCGTCACCGGTACGGCCGGTATCGTCGATCCCCCCGCGCCCGCCGGCCCGACCCGTACCGGTCGACGCAGCGCCCTCCTGGTCGCGGGCGGCGAGTACCGGGACCCGGGGCTGAGCGGGCTGCGCTCCCCGGCCGCCGACATCCGCGCGCTCGCCGAGGTGCTCGGCGATCCCGACATCGGCGGATTCGACGTCCAGACGCTGACCGACGCGGCCGAACCTGTGGTACGTCGCCGGGTGGCGGCCTTCTTCGCCGACCGGAACCCCGAGGACGTGCTGCTTCTGCATTTTTCCTGCCACGGTCTCAAGGACCAGCGCGGTCGGCTCTACCTGGCCGCCGCCGACACCGAACTGAACGCGCTGGCGGCCACCGCGCTGCCGGCGTCGTTCGTCTCCGAGCGGATGGGCGAGTCCGAGTCGAGGTCCGTGCTGTTGGTGCTCGACTGCTGCTACAGCGGGGCGTTCGCCCGCGACACCCGGGGCGACCGTACGGTGCACGTCGCCGAGGAGTTCAGCCGCGGCGGGACGGGCCGCACGGTCTTCACCGCCTCCAGCGCCACCGAGTACTCGTTCGAGGGCGGCCAGCTCACCTCGTACGAGGTCCGGCCCTCGGTCTTCACGGAGGCGCTGGTGCGCGGTCTGCGTACCGGCGCCGCCGACCTCGACCACGACGGCGACATCTCTGCCGACGAGTTGTTCGACTACGCCGCCCGGCGGGTACGCGAGTCGCAGCCCGGCCAGGTGCCGCGCAGGTGGGAGTTCGACGTGAGCGGCGCGCTGCTGGTGGCCCGCAGCGTACGCCCGGCCGTGCTCCCCGAGGAGATCCGTGCCGACCTGCGCAGCGATCGGCCCGTCCTGCGGGAGGAGGCCGTCCGGGCCCTCGCCGAACTGCTGGCCGGCCCGCGCGACGGCTACCGGCGGGCCGCGTACGCCACGCTCGTCCACCTGCGCGACCACGACGACAGCAGCAGGGTCCGGAACGCGGCCGCCGAGGCGCTCACCGCCGCCCCGGCGCCCCCGACCCCGCCGCCCTCGCCCCCGCCGCCCTCGACCCCACCGCCAGCGACTCCGCCGCTGCCGGCCCCGGTGACCCGGCCGCTCACCCCGTCACAGCCCACGGCACCGGCCGCCACCGAGCCGACCACCACAGCACCGGCCAAGCTCGCCACCGCCGAGCCCGTGGCCGTCGACCCCGCCGTCCCGGGCGACGTCGCGGCCCCCGCCGTGACGTCCGCGCCCGACCAGGTGCTGGCCCCCGCCGTACCGGCGACCGGGGATTCCGTCCCGGCGAAGGCGCGTCCAGGCCCGGGTCCGTCCCGGCCGCCGGGCCCGCCGGAGCAGCGGAACCGCAGAGTACGCCTCATGGCGCTGGCGGCGGCCGGGCTCGCGGTCGCCGTGACCGTGACGATCGGGCTCGTCGTGCAGCACGCCGGCGGTGACTCCGAGGCCTCCCAGAACGCGCCCACCTTCGGCGACGACTTCGCGTCCGTCGCGGTCGACTACGACGGCGACCTCGAATCCGCCCTGCTGAGCCCGGACGGCAAGTGGCTGGTCACCCTCGACGCGGGCGCGAACGAGGTGGCGGCGCGTCCCGCGCGGATCTGGGACGTGTCGACCGGCCGGTCCGTCGTCGCCTTCGAAAGCGACTCCGATCCGGTCTTCAGCCCGGACGGCAAAATCGTCGCCACCACCGCCTTCACCGGCAAGCGCGAGGTCCGCACGGTCGACGGCCAGCCGATCGGCGTGCTCATCGGCGGGGAGACGCTGGTCGAGCTGCGGGAGACCGCGACCGGCCGGAAGCTGGCGACGCTCTCCGGCCACGCGGGCAGCGCGTACGTCGCGTTCAGCCCCGACGGCAGGACCGTCGCCACCGCCAGCACCCGCGCCTCCGAGTCGTCCTTCGACGCGCCGGTCCGCCTCTGGGACCGGTCCAACGGTCAGCTGCTGGCCACCCTCGCCGGCCATGACAACGGGATCCAGAGCATGGCCTTCGGCCCCGACGGCAGGACGCTGGTCTCCAGCGCGGCCGGCGGTACCACGAAGGTCTGGGACGTCGCGGCCCGCAAGGCCACCGCTACCCTCGCCAACGCGTGGTTCCCGATCTGGCTCAGCCCCGACGGCGCGACGCTCGTCACCCGGCACGACAAGGGTTTCGAGCTGCGGAGCATGCCCTCGGGCGCGCTCCGCGCCGCGATCACCGACGCGGGGAGCTTCGCGGGTTTCACCCCGGACTCCTCGGGCTACGCCACCGACACCGACGGCACGGTCCGGCTCTGGGACCTGGCCACCCGGATGGAACGCAGCGAGCTGAACGCGCCGGTTACCGGTCCGCTGGTGTTCAGCCCGAGCGGCCGGATGATCGCCGCCCACGCCAAGGACGGCACCCCGATGCTGTGGGACGCCGCCAACGGGCAGGCCCTGAAAACCCTCGTGGCGCATAGCGACGCCGTCCTCGACCTCGTGTTCACACCGGACGGGAGGATCCTGTTCACTGCGGGGAAGGACAAGACGGTACGGCAGTGGTACGTGGGCCGATGACCGCCAACCGCTAACTCTCGTCGGCGGCACCGGGCGCGGAACTGCCGAAGCCCGGCTGGAACCGCTCGGACGGCGCGCCGACCTCGGCCCAGCACCGCCCGTTGCGCATCTCCGCGCCCGGTACGTCGGTCAGCAGCCCCACCGGATCGACCAGGCTGGCGACCGCCTGGACCAGGTCGCCCCGCAGCTCGGCGACGGCCTCGTCCAGGGTGTCCGACTCCTGCGACCAGTCGATGTCCGCCTCCCCCAGCCGCTGGGCGGCGCGTTCGAGGACCGCGTCCGGGTCGTCGACCGTGACCTCCACCCGGCAGTACACCTGGAGAACGACCGGCTTCGTCTTCTTCATCCGGCAGAGCGTGCCACACGAACCGGGCGAGGCCGCCGGCAATTTCCCGGACCGGGAACCTCGACCGGCGGCGCCGGCGGTCCTGCTCGGCCGCTCCTGACCCGGGCTGACCGGGTCAGGAGCGGCGAAGCGGTCAGCCGGATCAGCGACCGGCCTGCAACGCCGTCCAGGTGGCCTTGCCGACGAGCCCGTCCGCCTGGAGGCCGCGCGAACTCTGGTAGTTGGTGACGGCCGTCTTGGTCGCCGGCCCGAAGGCGCCGTCGATGGTGACGGTACGGCCCAGCGCGGCGGTCAGCGCGCGTTGCAGCCGCCGTACGTCGGCTCCCGACGACCCGCTGCTCAGCGTGGGCTGGGTGCCGGCGGACAACAGCGCGGTCCAGGTGTGCGAGTCGACCACCCCGGTTGCCGGCAGCCCCCGGGCGGACTGGAAGGCGCCGACGGCCGCGACCGTGGTCGCGTCGAGCGTGCCACTGGGCACCTCGCCGCCGGTGTCGACGCCGAGGGCCTTGAGCAGGCACTGCGCGATGGTGACGGCCGTACCGGTGGCGCCCGCGGCCAGTTGCGGGTAGGCCGTGAGGTCGAGGCTCACGCCCTGGCAGGCCAGCGTTCCGATGTCGCGCAGGTAGAGCAGCCGGTTCGGCGAACCGGTACCCGGACTGGTCACCACGCCGGTGGTGGCGCTGTTGACGAGGTAGTCGCGGACCTGCGCCGGCGTGTACGACGGGCGCGCCGAGAGCACGAGCGCCGCCGCGCCGGTGACGTGCGGGGCCGCCATCGAGGTACCGCTCTTGACGCTGATGGCGGTGTCGCCGCTGTAGTCGGTCGAGGTGATCTCCGACCCGGGCGCGAAGAGGTCCAGGCAGGTGCCGTAGTTCGAGTACGACGCGCGGGCGTCGCCGACGGCGGTGGCGCCGACCGTGATGGCGGCCGGGACCCGGGCGGGCGACTGGCCGCAGGCGTCGACGTTGTCGTTGCCGCCGGAGACCGCGACCGTCACGCCGGACGCGATCAGGTTCGCCGTCGCCTGGTCCATCGCGGTGCTGGAGCCGCCGATGCTGATGTTCGCCACCGCCGGCTTGACCGCGTTGGCCCGCACCCAGTCGACCGCGGCGATGACGGCGTCCCAGGTGCCGCTGCCGGTGCAGTCCAGCGCCCGTACCGCGACCAGGTTGACCTGCTTGGCGACGCCGTAAGCGGTGCCGCCGACGGTACCGGCGACGTGGGTGCCGTGTCCGTTGCAGTCGTCGGCGCTGCCGCCGTCGACCGCGTCGAATCCGCTGGTGGCACGGCCGCCGAAGTCGCTGTGCGAGAGGCGGATGCCGCTGTCGACGACGTACGCCGTCACGCCCCTGCCCTGGGTCGGATAGGCGTACGCGTTGTCCAGCGGCATGGTCCGCTGGTCGACCCGGTCCAGCCCCCAGGAGGGCGGGTTGGTCTGGACACCGGTCGCCGTGACCCGCCGGTTCTGCTCGACGTATGCGACCGCCGGGTCGGCGGCGAGCCGGCGCGCCTCCTGCTCGTTCAGCCGGACCGAGAACCCGGGCAGGGCGTTCGAGTAGACCCGACCCACCTTGCCGCCGTGCGCGTCGGCGAGCCGGGCCGCGGTGCTCGCCACCGCGCTGGCCGCGGCGACGGTACCCGGGGCCGGCGCGGCGGTCTCCTTGAGCACGACGATGTAGCTGCCGGCCACCGCGTCCGGCCCGCCGGCGCCGCGGATCTCGCCGGCCACGGCCGCCGAGGCGGCCACGGCCGCCGAGGCGGCCACGGGTGCTGAGGCAGCCGCGTCCAGTGACGCGGCCGGGGGCGCCGACGCGGCCATGGCCGGGGCGCCGGCCAGCGTGTACCCGACGGCGAGACCGACGCCCAGCCCGGAGGCGACGGCGGATCTTCGCCAGGCTGCGAGTGAACGTTGCACGTCCCGTTCCTCCCCATGAGACAGCTCCGTCACCGGCGCGGAGGCGGCGGCGGACGATCGGGATCGATCGGGGGGAACGCTATGGGGCGGGCCGGGCCCTCGACAGGTGAGAAGTGGCCGGACGTCCGGGCGGCGGCCCGCGCGCGGTCGGCGGGAATGCCGAGCACCTGGGCGATGAGATCGCCGACCAGGTCCGGCGGGATCGGCCGGTGGGCGACGAAGCGGCGGTAGAAGAGCGGGCTGGTCAGCAGGTCGGTGGTCAGCTCCGGGTCGAGGTGGTCGGGCAGTTGGCCGCGCTCGCGGGCCCGGGCCAGCGCGACGAGCAGCGGTTTCCGGCGCCGCTGGGTCAGGTCGGCGTGGAGTGTCGCGAGGGTGGGATCCCGTTCGGCGGCGTCCATGAAGGCGGCGAGCAGGCGCGGGAACGGCGTCCGCTCCAGCATGGTGACGAACGCGTTGAGCAGCTGGGCGACGTCGGTCTCGACGCGGCCGGTGTCGGGGACCGGGAAGGGCCGGAACGTGGCGTCCATGGCGTCGATCATCAGCGCGCCGGAGGTGGGCCAGTGCCGGTACAGGGTCGCCTTGCTCGCGCCGGCCCGCCGGGCGACGGCCTCCATGGTGAAGCCGGCCAGGCCGTGCTCGTCGAGCACCTCCAGGGCGGCCCGCAACACCCGCTGCCGGGCGCCTGCCCCGCGTGCGATCGGTTCCCGGGCCTGGGGGCCGCTCGGCATTGCCTCACCTCCATCGAAACGATACCGTACCCATATAAGAGAACGGACCCGTATCGATAGGAGGGATCCGATGGTACGAGCGACAGCCGCCACCCCCGGATCGCCCGCCGGCCCGACGGCGGTGCGGCGCCACCACTACCGCGCCGCCGCCTACTGGTCGGTCACGGCGGTGGTCGTGGGCGAGTGCGCGATCGGCGGCGCGATGGACCTGTTCCGGATGCCGCCCTTCTATCCCGTGATGATCGACCTGGGATATCCCGCCTACCTCGCCACGATCATGGGTACCGCGAAGTTGATCGCCGCCGTGGTGTTGCTGGCACCCGGACTGCGCCGGCTCAAGGAGTGGGCCTACGCCGGCGTAATGATCAACATGATCGGCGCCGCCGCCTCGCACGTCGCCATGCACCAGGCCTCGGGCGTCATCGCGCCCGCCATGTTCGCGCTGCTCGCGATCGCATCCTGGGCCTGGCGTCCGCCCGCGCGCCGGCTCTGAACCTCCTTCCGCCCTCGGTCACTCCGCCGGCGTCGCCGGGCTCGTGCGCTCGGTCAGCCGCTCGAAACGCTGTCGGGCCGCCTGCGCGGTGCCGAGGCCGAGGCCGAACGCGATCGCCTGCCAGGTGAGCCCTCGGTTGCGGGCCAGGTCGAGCAGCCCCGCCTCCAGCGCGTCGAGTTCGGCGCGTACGTGCGGGATCAGGGTGAGCGCGGCCGTGAGGTCGGCCTGGTCCACCCGCTCCTCGTCCGGCGCCGGCAGCGCCGCCCCGCCCGCGAGCGCCGTCACCAGGCAGACCGCCTCGTACGGGTCGAGCACGCTCGGGTTGCTCCAGCGCCGCCGTTGTTCGTCGGTGGTGGCGTGCCGCTCGGCGATGCGCATGAGCGCCGCGTAGGTGCGCTGGGCGCGGGCCCGCCCGGCGTCCGGCGGCGCGAAGGGGTCCTCGGTCTGGCGTGCGTCACTCATGCCACCACCTCAGCATGTAAACGAGAAAATGTCAACAAAGCGTGTTGAACATAGCGTTTAACTATGTGCGTCACGCCGGCCAGGGCGATATCGTCCGCTCGTGATCGGCGAGCGGGGGAGGGATCACGTGGACGACGCGGACGGGTACTTCGGGGAGGACGTCGCGGCCCGCTACGACGATCCGTCCTCGGAGATGTTCCGGCCGGAGGTCGTGGCCGCGACCGTGGACGTACTCGCGGAACTCGCGGGTCGCGGCCGGGCCCTTGAACTGGGAATCGGTACCGGCCGGATCGCCCTGCCGCTGGCCGCCCGCGGCGTCCCGGTCCACGGCATCGACCTGTCCCGGGCGATGGTGGCCCGGCTGCGCGACAAGCCCGGCGGCGACGCGATCGGCGTGACCGTCGGCGACTTCGCCACCGCCAGGGCGGACGGGACGTTCTCCCTCGCCTACCTCGTCTTCAACACGATCATGAACCTGACGAGCCAAGAGGCTCAGGTGGCCTGCTTCCGCAACGTCGCGGCCCACCTCGAACCGGGCGGCCGCTTCGTCATCGAGGTGATGGTGCCCGAGCTGCGCAAGCTGCCGCCGGGCCAGAACGTCGTACCGTTCCGGACCGACCCGACCGGCTGGGCGTACGACATCTACGACGTCGCCACCCAGGCGATGAGCTCGAACTACGTCGAGGTGGTCGACGGGCGCGGCCGCTACCGGTCCATCCCCTTCCGGTACGTCTGGCCCGCCGAACTCGACCTGATGGCCCAGCTCGCCGGGCTGCGGCTGCGCGACCGCTGGGCCGACTGGACCCGGGAGCCCTTCACGGGCGAGAGCGGCAAGCACGTCTCGGTCTGGGAGAAGCCCGCCGAAGGGTGATCCGGGCGGGCGGCGCACTACGGTCTGACCATGACGGTCGCCCGTTCCATCGCGTTGTTCCTGCTCGCCGCGCTGGCGGAGATCGGGGGCGCCTGGCTGGTCTGGCAGGGCTGGCGCGAGCACCGGGGCCTGCTCTGGATCGCGGGCGGGCTCGTCGCGCTCGGCGTCTACGGCTTCGTCGCCACCTTCCAGCCCGACCCGAACTTCGGCCGCGTCCTCGCGGCGTACGGCGGTGTCTTCGTCGCCGGCTCGCTCGCCTGGGGCGTCGTGGTCGACCGTTTCCGCCCGGACCGGTACGACCTCGCCGGCGCGCTGATCTGCCTCCTCGGCGTCGCCGTCATCATGTACGCGCCGCGTAACGGCTGATCCTGTCGCGCCGCGTAACGGCTGATCCTGTCGCGCCGCGTAACGGCTGATCCTGTCGCGCCGCGTAACGGCTGATCCTGTCGCGGGTCGGGTCTCGGGGTCGGGGGTGTTTCTCGTTCTCGCTCCACATCTTCTTCGATGTGATCACATCGAAGAAGATGTGGAGCCGAAGAGGCGACTTACTTCCGGCGGGCCACCGTCACGATTGTTTCGCTGGTCGGCGTGTACGCGCCGCCCGCGAAGTCGCCGTACCGCTCCGACACCGTGAAGCCGGCGTCCGACAGGTACCCGTCGAGCGCCGTCGCTGAGAGGAAGCGCAGGCTCGCCCGGTCGACGCGCAGCGGGGTCCCGTCCCGGGTCGCGGTGGTCTCGGTGAAGGTGACCACGTCACCGACCTCCGCCTCGACGTGGTAGATCATGCGCAGCTCGCGCCCGTGGTGGTCGACCACGTCGTACGGTTCGTCGGGGTTCCAGCCGTCCCACTCCCGTACCAGCGGATTGCGGGTCTCGAACGCGAACGTGCCCCCGTCGACCAGCGCCGCGCGGACCGCCGCCAGCGAAGCGCGCAGCTCGTCGTCGGTGACCAGGCACTGGAACGCGTTGCTGGCCATCAGAGCGTGCGCGAACTCGCGGTCGAAGCTCATCGAGGCAGCCGTGCCGGCGACCCACTCGATGCCCGAGGCCGGGCCGGCAGGCCCGGAAGCGCCAGGCCCGGACGCATCGGTACGCGAGCGGGCGCGGGCCAGCGCCGCGGTGTCCGGGTCCACCCCGCAGAGCCGACCGGTGTGTCCCTCCCCACGCGCGCGGTGCAGCAGCATGCCCGTACCGCAGCCGACGTCCAGCACGCTCGATGCCGCCATGACGTGGCGGAGGTGGAAGTCGTCGCTCGGTCCCCAGGGGTTCAGCAGGTCGTAGAGTGCGGCCGCGTCGTCGTCGGAGTACACCGTGGCAGTATCCGCCCCGCCCCGTCCCGGCCGGTGGCGCGGGGCGCGCCGCCGGACCGCCGCGAGAACCGCGACCGGACCAGGGCGGGCAGCGAGGGTCCGCCGCACAGGCACCAGATGGCGATCACCGGGTCGCAGATGGCGCAGCCGAGCGACGAGTGCGCGTCGAACGGGACGATCGGCGCGCCCTTGAGGTGGTGCACGAGGTCCCAGCCGGTGTGCAGGAGCCAGCCGACGCCGGTCCACGCGTACGAGTCGAGGCCGCGGTAGGCGCAGTAGGTGACCGCCGCGGTGAAGGCGAACTCCCAGGGGCCGAGGGCGCCGCCGCTCAGGTAGGCGGCACCGGCGCCGGCAACCATGATCGCGTTGAACCGTCGCCGCGCGGGCTCCCGGAGCAGTGAGACGAGGAGGACGTACCCGAGACCGATGAGGAGCGCGCTGAGCACGAGCATGGAGGCGACGCTAACCACCCGGTCGCGGGCGGAGCAGTAGCCGCGGTGCCAGGTACCGACGGGATCTCGCCAGCGTCGCCAGCCGGTAACCGCGAGCCTGCGCGCGGCTCAGCGGTCTTCGCCGGTCAACAGCTCGGCCGGTACCGGCTCGACCTCCACGCGGTTGTCGTGGAAGGTCGGCGCGCCGCCCAGGTCGGCGTCGCGTACGGCGGTCACGGCGTTGACGTTGCCGCGCCCCGGGCTCAGCCGGGCCCAGTACGCCTTGTAGGTGAAGGCGACCCCCGGCCGGGTCGCGTCGTCGACGGCGACCGCCGCGAGGAACGAGCCGCGGTCGTTGCGTACCCGCACGGCGTCGCCGTCGGCCAGGCCGCGCGCCGCCGCGTCGTCCGGGTGCAGGTGCAGCCGCGGCGGACCCATCCGCCCGGAGTGCCACGGCTGCGAGGCGAAGGTGGAGTTCATGAAGAACTTCCCGGCCGGGGCGAGCAGCACCAGCGGGAAGCGTTCGGCCAGCGCCGGGTCGGTGGCCTCCGCCGGCCGGGTGTAGCCGACGAGCGGGTCGACGCCGAGCCGCGCGAGCATCGGGTCGAGCAGCCGGGCCCGCCCGTTCGGCGTGGGGAAGCCGCCCTTGGCGTACGGGGCCGAGCCGACCGCCACCCCGGTCGTGCGCGCGTACGTCCGTTCCCGCAGCTCCTCGAAGGTGACCGGGGTGCCGGCGAGCAGTTGCCGGGCCAACTCCTCGTCGCTGTCGCGCAGCCGGGGATGGTCGAGCCCCAACGCGGCGGCGATCCGGCGGAAGATCTCGGTGTTCGGCAGCGCCTCACCGGGCGCCCGGGTGGCCGGCAGGTTCAGGGTCGTGTAGTGGTGCCCGTACGACGAGATCAGGTCGAGGTGTTCGGGCTGCATGGTGGCCGGCAGCACCACGTCGGCGAAGTCGCAGGTGTCCGTCCAGCGCTGCTCCAGCACCGTGGTGAAGAGGTCGTCGCGCCGCAGGCCCGCGTGCACCCGGGTCTGGTCCGGGGCGGTCGCGGCCGGGTTGGCGTTGAAGACCACCAGCGAGGTGATCGGCGGGTCCGCCTCGCCGGTCAGCGCCGCCGCCAACCGGCTCATGTTGATCGAACGCGCGGGCGGGGCGGGCATGTCCCTCGGGCGTACGACGGGGGCCTCGTCGACCGGGTGGTGCCCGCTGGTCGAGCAGAGCGCGCCGCCGCCCGGGTACCGGAAGTCGCCGGTGACCAGCGGCAGTGCGCAGATCGCCCGGATCGCCTGCCCCGCGCCGTAGTGGCGCTGCAACCCGAGCCCGACCCGGATCGCGGTCGGGCGGGTGGTGGCGATCCGGTCGCCGAGCCGGCGTACCACCTCGACGTCCAGCCCGCACTCGGCCGCCGCCCGCTCCACCGGCCACTCGGCGAGCCGCGCCGCCAGCTCGGACCACCCGTCGGTGTGCGCCTCCAGCCACTCGCGGTCGGCCGCGCCGACGTCGAGCACGTGCCGCATCAGCCCGAGCGCGAGGGCGGCGTCGGTACCGGGCAGCGGCGCGAGGTGTTCGTCGCAGCGCGCCGCGGTGTCGGTGCGCAGCGGGTCGATCGCCACCACGTACGCGCCCCGCGCCCGGGCCTCGAGCACGAACGGCCACTGGTGCAGGTTCGTCGAGAGCAGGTTCGCGCCCCAGATCACGATCAGCCGCGCGTCGACGATCGACTCCGGTTCGAAGCCGACCGACCTGCCGTAGAGCGAGCGCAGGGCCGCGCCGGAGGCGGCGGTGCAGATCGTGGTGCGCAGCCGCGAGGCGCCCAGGTGGGCGAAGAGGCGCGGGCCCATCGTCCAGCCCTGCACGTGTCCCATGGTGCCGGCGAAGTAGTACGGCAGGATCGCCTGCGGCCCGTCCCGCTCGATGCTCGCCCGCAGCCCGGCCGCGACCCGCGCGACCGCCTCGTCCCACGTCGCGCGCCGGAACGACGACGGCCCGACCCCCTTCGGCCCCACCCGCACCATCGGGAAGACGAGCCGGTCGGGGCTGTTCACCACGTCCAGGTACCGGTTCACCTTGCCGCAGAGCGCGCCCCGGGTGAACGGGTGGTCCCGGTCGCCGCGGATCCCCACGGCCCGCCCGTCCTCGACGGTGAGCTGCCAGGTGCAGGTGTCCGGACAGTCGAGCGGGCAGGCGCCGAGGTGCGTGGTGCGGGGCATGACACGGATGCTACTCAGCCGCGGCGGCATCGGCCGGAGCGCGGAATTCGGACGGAAGCCTGGCCGAAATGTCTCCCGATTACTTCCGCCGGCCGGTGGCCTGCCGCCTGCCCCCCATGGCGCCCTTGATCGAGTTCAGGTTGCGCCCGGCCCAGTGTGTCAAGGGATGGTCGGACCCAAGCGCGGCGCGGAGCTTGCGGAAGCCCTGCTCGGCTAACTGACGTGCGGGAATTCTCTGTCCCAGATGCGCAAATTCGATCGAGAGGCGCACAGTCGATGCCGCGACATCGGGATGGTTGTCGCCGAGTAACCGTTGTTGCCTTTTCAGTACCTGCTGGTGTCTGCGTAGTGCTTCTTCGTGGTCACCTAGCCTACTGAAGACCACGGCCAGGTTACTGGCGGAGGTGAGAGTGAGGGGATGGTTGTCGCCGAGCACGTGTTGCCGCTTTTCCAGTACCTCTCGTTGTATACGCCGCGCCTCTTCGTAGTCGCCTAGCTTCACTAGGATGCTCGCCAGGTTGCTGGCGGAGCTGAGGGTGGAGGGGTGATCAGCGCCGAGTGTCCTCTTTTCCCGTTCCAACGCCTGCTCTTGCATGTGCCGTGCCTGTTCACAATCGCCGATATCGCGCAGCGCGCCAGCCAGGTTGCCCGCGGAGGTGAGGGTTAGGGGATGGTCGTCGCCGAGTGCTTGTTGCCGCTTCTCTAGTACGTGCTTGTGCATGCGGTGCGCCCGCTCGTAGTCGCCGAGGTAGGTTAGCGCGCCAGCGAGATCATTGATTACGGAAAGAGTCTCTGGATGATCTTCGCCGACCAGCGTCCGGAGCTTCTCCATCGTGTCTTCGAGCATCTTTCGTGCCTGCTCATAGCCCCGGAGTTGCATGAGTATGCCGGCGAGATTGGTGATGGCACGGAGGGTGTCGGGATGGTCTTCGCCGAGTAGGCGTTGTCGCTTCTCCAGTACTTCTTGCTGTATCAGCAGTGCTTGCTGGTAGTTGCCGAGGTCGTTGAGGCTGCTCGCCAGGTTGCTGGCGGAGGTAAGGGTGTCCGGGTGATCAGCGCCCAGTGTTCGTCGTTGGCGTTCCAGTACGTCTTTCCTCAGCCTCAGAGCTTCTTGGTAATCGCCGAGACTGCTGAGGCTGCTCGCCAGGTTATTGGTGGAGCCGAGGGTGTCGGGATGGTCTTCGCCGAGTAGGCGTTGTCGCTTCTTCAGTACTTCCTGGTGTATCACCAGTGCTTGCTGGTAGTTGCCGAGGTCGTTGAGGCTGCTCGCCAGGTTGCTGGCGGAGGTGAGGGTGTCCAGATGGTCCTCGCCGAGCACGCTTCGCCGTCGAGTCAGTACCTGCTCATCGAGCTTTCGTGCCTCCGCATGTTTGCCCTCGGTGCTGAATACGACCGCGAGGTCGCTGGCAGAGCGGAGGGTGTCGGGGTGGTCCTCGCCCAGGGTCGCGCGTTGACGAGTCAGGGTGTCCTCGACCAGTGGGCGGAGTTTGTGTAGCTCACCGAGGTCTCGGTTGGCCCAGACCAGTTCGGTCGCGGCCTTCAGGGTCTGCGGGTGATCCGCCCCGAGCGCGTCTCGCCACGTCCGGTAGAGGCGCTCCGCCAGCCGCTGCGCGGGCCGGGCGTCACCGCGCGCGATCAACATGACGATGGCCTGACAGGCCAGGCCGCGTAGCTCGGGGTTGTCGGAGTCGGCGGGGTTGGCGGCGAGCAGGTGCGGCAACAGCCGGGCCCAGCTCGGCCACGAGACGGGGTCGCGCGGGTCGCCGGGCTCTGCGACGCTCAACACGGCCTCGATCCGTGCCTGCAGCTGCGTGACGGCCGGGGGCGGCAACTGGTCACGGAGCACGGCCTGAACCAGTCGGTGTACCACGATGCCCGCCTCGGTGACCTTGGCCAGCCCGTAGTCGTTCAGCCGGCCGATGCTGCGCCGCCGTGCCAGTGGCTTGTCGATCACCGTTGCCAACGGGCGTAATCCCCAGGTGTCATCCTCCGGCGCGGCCTCGAACTGCGCAATCGTGGCCACCAGTTCCACCGGCACAGGCTCCGGCGCCAGGAACGCACACAACCGGAGGATGGCGAGCGCCGCGGGATCGACGGCGGCGAGCCGGTCTGTGCTGATCGCGATGGTGGCGGCGAGCGAACGGGGGTAGCTGACCGGGCGGCCCTCGTCGAGCAGTTCTCCGGCCTGGCTCGCCAGAGCCTGCTGGTACTCCTCGGTCGACATGCCGGTCTCCGCCAGAAACCCGGCCGCCTGCGCCAAGGCCAGCGGGAGGTCGCCAAGAGCCTCGGCGAGTTCGTCCGCCTCCGCGCGGTCGAGCATCGGATGCTGAGTCCTCAGCAACTGCACCGACTCGGTCCTGGTCAGCACTCCGACATCGAGCGCCACGGCCAACTGGGTCCAGCGCTGGTGTCGCGACGTGATGATGATGTGTCCCGGGCCGCCGGGCAGCCACCGGGCGATGTCATCGGGCGATTCGGCGTTGTCGAAGACCAGCAGCCAACGGTCCCGGCTACGCAGATGACTCTTGACCGCGCTGGCGGCCACGACGCTGTCCGCGTCGGCGGCTACGACGCCGAGGCTCGCGCCGAGCGCGCGGTACTGCTCACCGATCAGGCCGGGCTGCTCGGCGGAGATCCACCAGGCCGCGTCGTAGTCCGCTGCGTGGCGGTAGGCGTATTCGCTGGCGAGCTGCGTCTTGCCGATCCCGCCCATGCCGTGCAGCGCCTGCACCACGGCCGCGCCGCCGCTGCATAGTTGCTCGCGCAGCCGGGCGAGTTCGCTCTCCCGGCCGGCGAAGCCGGGGTTACGTGGCCCGAGGTTCCACACGGCGGGCAGCGCGCCGGGCGGCCGCTGAGCCAGGCCGTCGATCGACACCGTCTCGTCGGACGGGATCCGCTGGGCGGGCGGGGAGTTCAGGAAGACGTTCAGCTGGTTACCCGCGCCCTGGGCGCCCGTGTTGCCCTGGCCGGTGGTCCAGACCGTCTGCTCGACGCCGCGGGGCGGTACGGCCGGTGTGGCGCCGAGGGGCGTACCCGCCGGCGTCGCCGATGGGGTTGAGCCCGAACCGGTGTCGTTCATCGCCGCCCTGACGCGGGGCCGGCGCCGAAGACGTTGGTCTGCTGCCCGTGCCCCTGCACCGCCTGCTGCGCCTGGCCGAGGGCGACCGCGTGCTGCCTGACGTGACCAGCGGTATGGATGGCCGTGGCGGCGGTCACCTGCTCGACCAGGGCGCGCAGTTCCTCGGCGCTGTCCGGGTGGTCGGCCAACAGGTCCTCCAACCGTGCCGTCCAGGCCGCCCGCTGCTCCAGCTGCGCCCGTTCCCGCTGCGGTCCGGCGGCCTCCAGCGCGATCCGGGTGCGCTCCAGCCGTTCCTCGACGGCGGCGGTCCGGTCCTGGTCGCCGCGCCCAAACAGCCGGGCGAAGCCACCTTTTGCCAGCTGCCAGCCGTCTGTCGCCACCGCACCGACCAAGGCCGTGCCACCCGCGCCCGCCAGTGCCGCCAACGCCTCCGCCAGCATTCGGACCTCCAGAGTCAGCCAAGCGTCAATTTGCCGCTTCTCAGGGATACCGGATCGGCACAACCTGCGGTATCCGACGGCCGCATCGGCCGGCGCGAAGTCCGACAGCCGACAGTGGCAGTAGCCGGTTGCGGAAGTAGCACCGTTGCGTCTATGCCGGGCGGGCGGCGTCGGTCAGTTCCCGCAGGCTCGCGTCGAGTTCGCGGCGGAAGAGCAGCGCCGGGTCGAGTCGCATCGAGGCGAAGTTGCCCTCGATCTCCAGGTCGACCAGGCCGTGCAGCCGGCTCCAGAGCATCACCCCCGGCAGCGGGTCGTCCCCGGGTACGAGGTCGCCGAGCACGTCGCGTACCACGTCCATGGACTCCTGGGCCGCCCGTACCAGCTGCTCGGCGTGGGTGTCGTAGCCCGGCAGCGGCGCGGTGTAGAGCAGTCGGTAGCGGTGCGGCTGCCGCAGCGCCCAGTCGCGGTAGGCCGCGCCGACGGCGCGCAGCCGGTCGGCCGGGGCGAGGTCGCCGCCGGCGGCGGCGCGCAGCGCGGCGGCGAGGTCGTGGTACGCGTCGCGGACCAGCTCGGTGAGCAGCTCGTCGCGGTTGGCGAAGTACCGGTACAGGGCCGGCCCGGAGACGCCCAGTTCCTTGGCGATGGCGTTGACCGACAGCGCCTGCGGCCCGCCCTCGGCGAGCTGCCGTAGCGCGGTCCGCTTGACCTCGTCGCGTACCTGGGCCCGGAACCGGCCCCGGATGCCGCCCGCCGGGCCCGACGTCGTTTCGTCCACCGCTGCTCCTCGTCCGCCGGGTGTTGACAACGGAAACGATACACCCTCACGCTATAGTTACAAGCTCTAACAAATGAACGAGCATCTTAGGGGAGTGGGGACATGCGTACGACCGAGGTGGTGCTGCCGGGCGTCGGCGAGCCCGAGTCGCTGCGGGTACGGGTCCGCGACCTGCCCGAGCCGGCCCCCGGGCAGGCCCTGGTGCGGGTCGAGGCGAGCGGGGTCTCCTTCGCCGAGCAGCAGATGCGCCGGGGCAAGTACTACGACCAGCCGCCCTTTCCGTTCGTGCCCGGCTACGACCTGGTCGGCGTGGTGACCGCGCTCGGGCCCGCCGGCCCCGACGGCGGCCCGGCGGGCCGGGAAAAGAGCGCGCCGGGCCGGGCGAACGACCCGGCGGAGATCCGCGTCGGGCAGCGGGTGGCCGCCCTCACCAAGACCGGCGGCTGGGCCGAACACGTCCTGCTCGACGCCGCCGACCTGGTGCCGGTGCCCGACGGGATCGATCCGGCCGACGCGGAGACGGTCGTGGTCAACGGGGTGACGGCGTGGCGGATGCTGCACCGCGTCGCCCGGGTCCGCCCCGGCCAGACCGTGGTGGTGCTCGGCGCGAACGGCGGCGTCGGCTCGACCCTGGTGCAGCTGGCCCGGCACGCCGGCGCCCGCGTCGTCGGTACCGCCTCGGCGGCGCACCACGACCGGCTCCGCCGGCTCGGTGCCATCCCGGTCGACTACCGCACCGAGGACGTGGCCGCCCGGGTCCGCGAGCTCGCGCCCGACGGGGTGGCCGCGGTCTTCGACCACGTCGGCGGGCCCGGCATCGTCGACTCGTGGCGGATGCTCGCCCGCGGCGGCACCCTGGTCTGCTACGGCACCGCCGCCACCCGGGACGTGCCCGGCAACCCGCGCCTGCCGGTGCTCAGGCTGCTGGCCCGGCTGACCCTGTGGCACGTGCTGCCGAACGGTCGCGGCGCCACCTTCTTCAACCTGTGGGCCGGCCGCGCCCGCCACCCGCGCCGGTACCGCCAGGAGCTGCGCGCGGACCTCGGACGGGTCTTCGGGCTGCTCGCCGAGGGGGCGCTCTCCGCGCAGATCGCCGCGACGTACCCGCTGACCGAGGCCGCCGCGGCGCTTCGGCACGCCGAGTCCGGCGGTGTCGCCGGCAAGGTGCTCCTGCTGCCCGCGCCGCCGCGCGCCGACGCCTGACCGGTCCCGCCCCGGAAATTTTTCCCGGGCGTCCCGACCTGGGCGGCGAGCGTGGGGATCGGCGATTACGCTTGTGAATTCCTTGTCTCACAACGTTTTTTCTCACGCGGCCGTACTTTCCGAATTCTCCACCTGCGGAGATGGAACGGGTCTACTGTGGAGAGGCCCCCGACTTTTTGCGCGAAACGGTAGCGCGCGCTCGATTCTCGGTGCACAGTGATGCCATGAGCGACAGCGGAAGTGGTAAGCGGTACTACTGGTGCACGCGACACCACCGGGTCGAGACCGATGCGGACGTCTGTCCCGCCAAGTACGTCCTCGGCCCGTACACCTCGGCTGCCGATGCGGAGAACGCGCTGCAACGCGTGCGGGAACGCAACGAGGCATGGGACGCCGAGGACGCCCGCTGGGCCGGGGAGGAGAGCTAGACCGGCGCGGCGAGAGGTCCGCGTCGAGGAACTCCGTGGTCTCCCGCCGAGGAGAACCCCGAGAGCATGTCCCGCAAGGAGGAAACACCGATGGCCGAAGAAAGAAAGGCCACCGCCCGTCCGGCCGCCAAACGCGGCGGCACCGCCAAGACCGCGGCGGCGAGCCGGAGCACGGGTGCCCGTAAGACCACCCCGGCCCGCAAGTCCGCGACGAGCACGGCGACCGCGAAGAAGGCGCCGGCAAAGAAGGCACCCGCCAAGAAGACCACCACGGCCAAGAAGGCACCTGCGAAGAAGGCGCCGGCCAAGAAGGTCAGCGCGGCGGCCAGGAAGACCGCGTCGGCCGCCAAGAAGACGACGGCCGCCGCGGGCCGGAAGACGACCGCCGCGGCCAAGAAGACGACGGCGGCGGCGAAGGCCCCCGCCAAGAAGGCGCCGGCGAAGAAGGCACCGACCAAGAAGGCGACCGCGGCGAAGAAGACCACGGCGACCCGGCCGACCGGAACCCGGGCGACCGCGGCGAAGAAGGCCCCGGCGAAGAAGACCACGACGGCGCGTACGGCCGCCAAGAAGACCACCGGTGCGGCCGGGGCGAAGAAGGCCCCGGCCGCGCGCAAGACCGCCACCGGTCAGACGGCGGCCAAGCGCGTCACCGCGCGCAAGGCACCAGCCAAGAAGGTGGCCGCGCGACAGGCGCCGGCCAAGAAGGGCACCCGCGCCACCGCGCGCAAGGCCTGAGGCTCCACCGTCGGGGCGCCCCGGCACGCGGTCGGGCGGGCCCGGGCCCGTTGCGATAAGAATGACCCGTGGTCATCCGACGCGTCGTGGCGCCCCGCATCGACTTCAGCGCGCTGCGCCGCGAGCTGGACCTGCCGACGCAGTTCCCGCCCGCGGCGCAGCGCGAGGCCGAGCGGGCGGCCGCGGACCCACCGCGACCGCCCGCCGACCGTACCGACATCCCCTTCGTCACCATCGACCCCGCCGCCTCCCGCGACCTGGACCAGGCGATGTGCCTGCTCCGGCGCCCCGGCGGCGGCTACCGGGTGCACTACGCCATCGCCGACGTCGCCGCCCGGGTACGCCCCGGCGGTGAGCTGGAGGCGGAGACCTGGCGCCGCGGCCAGACCGTCTACCTGCCCGACGGCCGGGTCCCGCTGCACCCCGAGGTGCTCAGCGAGGACGCCGCGAGCCTGTTGCCCGGCGTCGACCGCCCGGCCGTGGTCTGGACCATCGACCTCGACGACGCCGGTGAGCGCGTCGCCGTCGGCCTGGAGCGTGCGCTGGTACGCAGCCGCGCCAAGCTCGACTACCTCGGCGCGCAGGCCGACGCCGACGCCGGCCGGTTGGCCGAACCGATCGCGCTGCTGCCGGAGGTCGGAGCGCTGCTCACCGCCCGCGGGCTCGACCGGGGCGCGATCAACCTGCCGCTGCCGGACCAGGAGGTCGAGCCCGACGGCGACGGCTGGCGACTGGTGCTGCGCCCGCCCGTGCCGATGGAGGAGCACAACGCCCAGATCTCGCTGCTCACCGGCATGGCCGCCGCCGACATCATGCTCGCCGGCCGGGTCGGCCTGCTGCGGACCATGCCCGCGCCGCACCCGGAGGCGGTGGCGCGGCTGCGCGCGGCGGCGACCGCGCTGGGCGTGCCGTGGCCGGCGGGGCAGAGCGTCGGCCGGGTGCTCGCGGGCCTCGACCCGGCCCGGCCGCGCGCGGCCGCCTTCCTCGACCAGGCGGCCGAGCTGCTGCGCGGCGCCGGGTACACCGCGTTCGACGGCGAGCTGCCGGAGATTGTCGGGCACGGCGGCGTCGGCGGCCCGTACGCGCACGTGACCGCGCCGCTGCGCCGGCTCGCCGACCGGTACGCGACCGAGGTCTGCCTGGCCCTGCACGCCGGCGCGCCGGTGCCGGAGTGGGCCCGGCAGGCGCTGCCCCGGCTGCCGGAGGTGATGGCCGACACCGACCGGGTGGCCTCCGCCGCCGCGCGGGGCGCGATCGACCTGACCGAGGCGGTGCTGCTGCGCGACCGCGTCGGCGAGGAGTTCGACGCGGCCGTGCTCGACGTGGACCCGACCCCGGCCGAGGGCGGCCGGCCCGGTCGGCCACCGGGCGGCACCGTGGCGCTCGACGAGCCGCCGGTGCGCGCCCGCTGCCAGGGCGAGCTGCCGCTCGGCGAGCGGGTGACGGTACGGCTCACCACCGCCGACCCGGCCCGCCGCACCGTCCGCTTCGAGCGGGTGACCTGAGAGGTTGCACCCACCCGGCGAGCCCGGTCCGTCGCCGCGACGGGCGGGTTTGCGAGGATGAGGACCATGGCATACGACGCGAGCGCGCTGCCCGACGTGTCCGGACTGGCCGTCGGCATCATCGGCGGTACAGGGGACCAGGGCAGGGGACTGGCCTACCGGTTCGCGCGGGCCGGACAGCGCGTCCTCATCGGCTCCCGCTCCGCCGAGCGTGCCGTGCGGTCGGCCGAGGAGATCGGCCGGCTGCCGGGCGTACCGGAGCGGGCCACCATCAGCGGTGGCGACAACGTCGAGGTGGCGACCCGCTCCGACGTGGTGATCATCGCGGTGCCCTGGGAGGGGCACGCAGAGACCGTGGCGGCGCTGCGCGAACCGCTGGCCGGCAAGGTGGTCGTCGACTGCGTCAACCCGCTCGGCTTCGACAAGCAGGGCCCGTACGCGCTCGCGGTCGAGGAGGGCAGCGCCGTACAGCAGGCGGCCGCGCTGCTGCCCGAGTCGCGGGTCTGCGCGGCGTTCAACCACGTCAGCGCGCCGCTGCTGGCCGACCCCGAGGTGAGCCGGATCGAGCTGGACGTGCTGATCTGCACCGAGGACCGGGAGGTGGTCGGCGTCGTCGCCGCGCTGGCCGCCCGGATTCCCGGCATGCGCGGGATCTACGCCGGTCGGCTGCGCAACGCCCATCAGATCGAGGCGTTCACCGCCAACCTCATCGCCATCAACAAGCGCTACAAGTCGCACGCCGGCATCCGGGTCACCGACGTCTGAGCTGGTAGCGGTGAGGGTGGGGCCCGCCGTGCCCGGCGAATCCCGTCAGGCTTGATGTCTTCGCCACGCACGGCGGGCCCCACCTACCGAGTTCCGGCCGATCAGCGGGCCGGTATGCGGGTCAGAAGGTGTGCTCGGCGGCGGGGAACTCGCCCCCACGCACCTCGTCGGCGAAGCGCCGGGTCGCCTCGGTCAGCACCCCGGACAGGTCGGCGTACCGCTTGACGAAGCGCGGCATCCGCCCGCCCCGCAGCCCGGCCATGTCCTGCCAGACGAGCACCTGCGCGTCGGTGTCGGGGCCCGCCCCGATCCCGACGGTGGGGATGGGCAGCTCGGCGGTGATCCGCTTGGCCACCTCGCCCGGCACCATCTCCAGCACCACCGAGAACGCGCCCGCCTCGGCCACCGCGCGCGCATCGGCGAGAACCTGCTCGGCCGCGTCGCCCCGGCCCTGGACGCGGTACCCGCCGATGGCGTGCTCGCTCTGCGGCGTGAAGCCGATGTGCGCCATCACCGGGATCCCGGCACCGGTGATGGCGGCGATCTGGTCGGCCACGCGGCGCCCGCCCTCCAGCTTCACCGCGTGGCAGCCGCCCTCCTTCATGAACCGTACGGCGCTGCGCAGCGCCTGCGTCGGGCCCTCCTCGTACGAGCCGAACGGCAGGTCCGCGACGACCAGCGCGTGCCGGGTGGCCCGGACCACGGCGCGGACCAGGGGGAGCAGTTCGTCCACGGTCACCGGGACGGTCGTCTCGTAACCGAAGACGTTGTTGGCGGCCGAGTCGCCGACCAGCAGCACGGGTATCCCGGCCTCGTCGAAGATCGAGGCGGTGTACTGGTCGTACGAGGTGAGCATCGGCCACCGCTCGCCGCGCTCCTTGGCGGCGGCGAGGTCGCGGGTGCGTACCCGCCGGTTGGCGGTCGTACCGTAGAGCGTCGGTATCTCGGCCGGCGCGGTCCGGCCGGCGGCGGGGGCCGCTTCCGTTCCGCCGCCCGCCGCCGTTGCGTCGCCCGCCGCCGCCGGTCGTTCGCCGGCCGTCGGGCCGGCAGGGTCCTGCCACGTGTCCATGGCGTCTCCTCTCGCCTCGAGGCCGCCCTCGCGGTCCCCGGGTCTCCGCCGATGGTCGCACCGGACGAATCCGCATCGGCAGGGCGCAGTGGAGGATTTCACAGGGAAGGAAGCGCCCTTAGATCCCGCGCTCCCGCCACCGGTTGGTGATCGGCAGCCGACGGTCCCGCCCGAACGCCTTGATCGAGATCTTCGTACCGGGCGCGGACTGCCGCCGCTTGTACTCGGCCAGGTCGACCATGCGCAGCACCCGGTCCACCACCTCCGGGTCGTGGCCGGCCTGGATCAGCCCCTCCCGACCGAGGTCGCCGTCGACGTAGCCGATCAGGATCGCGTCCAGCACCGAGTAGTCGGGCAGCGTGTCGGTGTCGAGCTGGCCGGGGCTCAGCTCGGCGCTCGGCGGCTTGCCGATCGAGTTGTCCGGGATCGGCCCCTCGCCGCCGCCGGTGGCCGCCGGCGAGACCCGCCACCGGGCCAGCTTCCAGACCAGCGTCTTCCAGACGTCCTTGAGTGGGTTGAACCCGCCGACCGAGTCGCCGTAGAGGGTGGAGTAGCCGACCGCCAGCTCGCTCTTGTTGCCGGTGGTGAGGACGAGGTGCCCCTCCTGGTTCGACAGGGCCATCAGCAGCACCCCGCGCACCCGCGCCTGGAGGTTCTCCACCGCGGTGCCCGAGAGCGACAGGTTGGCCAGGAAGCTGTCCACCATCGGCTGGATCGGCTCGACCCGGAAGTCCAACCCCGTGCGCTTGGCCAGCTCGGCCGCGTCCTCCCGGGAGTGCTCCGAGGAGTACTGGCTCGGCATCGAGACGCCGGTGACCCGGTCCGGGCCGAGCGCGTCGACCGCGATGGCGGCGGCGAGGGCCGAGTCGATTCCGCCGGAGAGCCCCAGCACGACCGACGGGAAGCCGTTCTTGTTCACGTAGTCGCGCAGCCCCAGCACCAGCGCCTGCCAGACCTCGGCCTCGTCGGAGAGCCGTTCGGCGTGGCCGCCCACGGCCGGCTCCCCGGCCGGCGCGGGCAGCTCGTCGCTGACGTGCACCCGGGCCACCCGCATGCCGTCCCGGCCGAGCCCGGTCTCCTCGGCGGGCTGCCCGGGGGCGGCGGCCGGCAGCGCCACGTCGTGCAGGAGCAGGTGCTCGGTGAACTGCGGCGCCCGGGTGAGCAGCGTCCCGTCCGCCTCCACGATCATCGAGTCACCGTCGAAGACCAGCTCGTCCTGGCCGCCGTACATGTTCACGTAGGCCACGGTGGCGCCCGCCTCGGCCGCGCGGCGGCGGACCAGCGGCAGGCGGATGTCGTCCTTGTTCCGCTCGTACGGCGAGCCGTTGACGTTGACGACCAGGCCGACGCCGGCCTGACGGGCGGCCGCGAAGGGGCCGCCGGCCTGCCAGAGGTCCTCGCAGATGGTCAGCGCGACGTCGACGCCGCCGATGCGGACCACGGTGAGGGTGTCTCCGGAGACGAAGTAGCGGTCCTCGTCGAAGACGCCGTAGTTCGGCAGGTGGTGCTTGAAGTACCGGGCCGCCACCCGCCCGCCGTGCAGTACCGCCAGGGCGTTGCGCGGCCCGCGTCCCGGTACGGCGTCGGCGCTGGTCATCGGCGGACCGTCGGCGTCGAGGTAGCCGACCAGCACGGCGGTGTCGGCGAGACCGTCGCCGGCGAGGTCGGCCGCGAGCCGGTCCAGCGCGGTCCGGGACGCGGTCACGAAGGACTCCCGGAAGACCAGGTCCTCCACCGGGTAGCCGGTCAGCATCATCTCGGGGAAGGCGACGAGCTGCGCGCCCCGGTCGGCGGCGGTACGGCTGTGCCCCCGGATCAGGTCGGCGTTACCGGCGAGGTCGCCGACGGTCGGGTTGACCTGGGCGAGAGCGATACGCAAGGTCGGCATGTCTCCATCTTGCCGCACCCGCGGGGAGTCCTCAGCGTTGATCACCCGGGCCGGCCGCCGGCCGGGGCCGGGCACGACGCCGGGGCCGGGACCGCGCGGGGAGCGGGGACCGGGCGGGCAGCGAGGGCGGGGCCGGGCGCGGAGTGGGCCGGAAGGTCGCTTCGCGGATCTTCTCGGTCCAACCGGTACGAAGCGGACACTGGGCGACGCCCCCGCACTCCGTCGAACCTCATGTTCCCGTAACGTCTGTGTAACGAGGCCAATGAACACTGGACCGCCAAGACCATGCTTCGGTCCGGCGGGTACGAGCAAGGTATCGCGAGGGGTTTACGTGGACCGTCAGCAGGAGTTCGTGCTCCGTACGTTGGAAGAGCGGGACATCCGGTTCGTCCGGTTGTGGTTCACCGACGTCCTCGGCACGCTCAAGAGCGTGTCGGTCGCCCCGGCCGAGTTGGAGTCCGCGTTCGACGAGGGCATCGGCTTCGACGGTTCGGCCATCGAGGGCTTCGCCCGGGTCTTCGAATCCGACATGGTGGCGATGCCCGACCCGACCACCTTCCAGGTCTTTCCGTTCGAGGGTGGGGTCAGCGGCGAGAGCGCCCGGATGTTCTGCGACATCCTGCTGCCGGACGGCAGCCCGTCCTGGGCGGATCCGCGGCACGTGCTGCGCCGGGCGCTGTCGAAGGCGGCCGAGAAGGGCTTCACCTTCTACACCCACCCGGAGATCGAGTTCTTCCTGCTGGAGAACGGCCCCAACGACGGTTCGCCGCCGATACCGGTCGACACCGGCAACTACTTCGAGCACACCACCCACGCCGTGGCGCGCGACTTCCGCCGCCAGGCCGTGCTGGCGCTGGAGCGGATCGGCATCTCGGTGGAGTTCAGCCACCACGAGGTGGCCCCCGGGCAGCAGGAGATCGACCTGCGCTACGCCGACGCGCTCACCACCGCCGACAACATCATGACCTTCCGGCATGTGATCAAGGAGGTCGCGCTCTCCACCGGCGTGCGGGCGAGCTTCATGCCCAAGCCCTTCACCGACCAGCCCGGCAGCGGCATGCACACCCACCTCTCCCTCTTCGAGGGCGAGCGCAACGCGTTCCACGACGCCAGCGACCCGAGCAAGCTCTCCAAGGTCGCCCGGGCCTTCATCGCCGGGCTGCTCACCCACGCCCGCGAGTACACCGCGGTGACCAACCAGTGGGTCAACTCGTACAAGCGGCTCTTCCCGCAGGCGCTGCCCGACCGGATCACCGAGTCCCCGGCGTACGTCTGCTGGGGGCACCTGAACCGGTCCGCGCTGGTCCGCGTTCCCGCGTACGGCAAGCCGAACTCGGCCCGGGTGGAGGTGCGCTCGCTCGACTCGGCCACCAACCCGTACCTGGCCTTCGCCGTGCTGCTCGGCGCCGGGCTCAAGGGGATCGAGGAGGGCTACGAGCTGCCGCCGGGGGCCGAGGACGACGTCTGGTCGCTCTCCAACGCCGAGCGCAAGGCCCTCGGGTACGAGCCGCTGCCGGAGAACCTCGCCGAGGCGATCGACGTGATGGCCGGCTCGGAGCTGATCGCCGAGGTGCTCGGCGAGCACGTCTTCGACTACTTCCTGCGCAACAAGCGGGCCGAGTGGGAGCAGTACCGCCGCGAGGTCACGCCGTACGAGCGCCAGCGCTATCTGGCGCTGTAGCTCCGCGCTCGCGCGGCGCGGTCCGGCGCGGGCTCGTCGCCCGCGCCGGACGCGTCACCCCGGTCAAGCGGTGGCCCGGCGGATGGTGAGGTAGCCGATCCCGGCCAGGACCAGGGTGAGCGGCACCGGCCAGCCGGCGAAGAGGGTCAGGGCGGACTGGTCGGCGAACCAGTGACCGATCGCCGCCCAGTGCCGCTGCCAGCTCACCCAGGCGATCGCGCCGCCGCCGAGCACGATGGTGGCGAACCCGAGCACGAAGAGCCCGTTGACGCCCCAGCGCTTGAAGACCAGGGCCGAGCACATCCCGATCGCGCCGAGGACGGTGAACGGCACCGCGTAGATCAGGATCTGGGCGACCGGGTTGTCGTCGACCAGGAACGGCAGCGCGAAGAAGCGCAGCGAGAGGCCCCAGCCGCCGGTGGCGGCTTCGAGCAGCCGGCAGAGGTAGAGCAGCACGCCGTAGAGCAGGGACTCGGCGACGAGCAGCAGCAGGGTCGCCGCGTAGAAGGCCCGCCTGGTCACGCCGAGGCCGAGCGCGAACGGGAAGAACTGCGTGATCACCTGGCCGTACCCGACGAGCAGGACGATGTAGATGCTCATCACCGCGCCGGTCGACTGGGGCTGGTCGGTCGTGTCGGCGATGGACCAGAAGATGGCTAGGTTGGCCAGGAAGCTCGCCATGAGGATGCCCCACGGCCAGCCCAGGGTGACCGGCCAGTTGACCAACTGCATGCGGGTGACGGCGAGGACCCGGTTCATCGGGCGCCCTCCTTGACGGTCGCACCGCTGTCGCGGCCGCTGCCTCGGGTGGTCATCCGGACCATCAGCTCCTGCAGGGAGACGGGGGTGAGTTCCAGGCCCAGCGACGCGGCGCGGTCGCGCTCGGCCGCGTCCAGGGGGCGGCGTACGGTGACCCGCGCCATGTTGCCGAGCTGCTCGCGGTGCAGCTGCTCGCCGGTACCGGCCAACCGGTCCACGCTCGCGGCCGGCCCGGAGACCGTGACGTACTCGGTACGCAGGCTCTCGGCGCTCTGGTCGAGCAGCAGGCGGCCCCGGTCGATCAGCAGTACCCGTTCGATCAGGTTGCTGACCTCGTCGATGAGGTGCGTGGAGAGCACCACGGTGCGGGGGTGCTCGGCGTAGTCGGTGATCAGGCGGTCGTAGAAGATGTGCCGGGCGGCGGCGTCCAGGCCGAGGTAGGGCTCGTCGAAGAGGGTCAGCGGCGCCCGCGAGGCGAGGCCGATGGTGACCCCGAGCGCCGAGAGCATGCCCCGGGAGAGCTTGCGTACCGAGCGCCGCAGCGGGAGCTGAAAGTCCTCGACCAGCTCGGCGGCGAACGCCTCGTCCCAGTTGGCGAAGAGCAGCCGGGCCGCCTCCAGCGCGTGCCGTACGGCGAACGCCTGCGGGTAGGTCTGGCTCTCCTTGATGAAGCAGATCCGGTCGAGCACCTGCGCGTTCTCGTACGGGCGCTGCCCGAAGACGGTCAGCCGGCCGGCGGTGGCGAAGTGCTGGCCGGTCAGGAGCTGCATCAGCGTGGTCTTGCCGGCGCCGTTGCGGCCGAGCAGGCCGTGGATGGTGTTGTCGGTGAGCTCGAAGCTCACGTTGTCGAGGGCCGTGACGCGGCCGAACCGCTTGGTCACGCCCTCGGCGCTGACGACCGGGCTCACCGCTCCTCCTCCCCGGAGTCGAGCATCGACTTGATCTCCTGGACCTCGATGCCGAGCTTGCGCGCCTCGGCGAGCAGCGGCTGGACGTACTGCTGGGCGAACTCCTTGCGCCGGCGGTCCCGCAGCCTCGCGCGGGCCCCGGTGGAGACGAACATCCCGATGCCTCGTTTCTTGTACAAAATGCCGTCGTCGACGAGCTGGTTGACGCCCTTCGCGGCGGTGGCGGGATTGATCCGGTGGAACGCGGCCAGCTCGTTGGTCGAGGGGACCTGCCCCTCCTCCGGGATGCTGCCGTCGATGATCGCGTTGGCCAGAAGCTCCGCGACCTGCAGGAAGATCGGCCGACCCTCCTCCATCACGCGCCCCCGGCCAGGTCACGGCCGGGTGGGCCGGACATCGGGTCGCCGGGGTGGCCGCGGCTCACTGGTTCATTACTCATGTGATTAACCATGTAGCCGATGAACCAGGAAGTCAAGGGTGATGCCGGCGGCAGTCGCCCAACCGACATCCGTCCGGGCGCGCGCGGCCCTGGCCTGATCCGCCGTCAGCCGGCATGCTGAGCGCTCGGGTCGACAGTGGAGGGAGCCGCGAGCGTGGCCAAGGGGCTCGGTTACGGCGACGCGGTGCGCCTGCTCGGGGGCGAGAAGAGCAAGATCGTCGGACTGCTGGACACGCTCGTCGGGGGCGCCATGCTGGCCGCCGCCGGGCCGGTACCCGGCGTGCTGGGCTGGTTCGACGCCAAGGCCGAGCTGACCCGGGTGAGCCAGGAACTCGTCCGCGGCGCGGCCGAGCGGCGCAACGGGCTGTCCCGGTACGGCCGCACCGAGCGCCTCGAAGCCGCGCACGCGGTCATCGTGGTGGTCGCCTTCTTCGATGCGCTCGACGACGTCGACCTGCCGGTCCCCGCCGAGGAATGGGAGCTGACCGAGGCGGAACAGCTCCAACTCGCCGGGTCCCGCACCGAACGGCGGTACGTCATCTCGCAGCTGTTCGGCACGGACACCCCACTGCCCGGCCCCGGCCGGCCCCGCGCGGGGTTCCGCGACGAGCTGCGCCAGTACTACCGGAACTTCGCCGTCCGGCTGGGAAACTTCCTGGTCGGGCTCGTCGTCTGGGAGCGGCTCGACCCGACCGCGCGGGACCGCCTCCTCGACCTCCTGCACGACCCGGTGCCGGAGTTGGCGGTGCGGCGGTACGAGGGACTGTTCCGGCGGCTCGCCACCGACTTTCCCGAGGTGGCGTTCTGGGCCGGGCTGGGCGAGCACGAGGCGACCCGGGCCGACGTACGGGAACTCGGCGTCGCGCTCGCCGGGCTCGAACGGATGCTGCGGGAGATCTCCGTCGGGGCCGCGCCCGACGAGCGGCGGTCCGCGCTGGCCCGGGCCTACAAGGCCGCGCTGGGCCGGCCGATCGTCGAGTCCGGCGACGTACCGGCCGGACTGCGGGTCCCCACCCTCGGCGACGGGTACGTCCCGCCGCTGTGCCGCATCGCCCCGCTCGACGCCGGCGCCCGCCCGAGCGACGAGTCCTGGTGGGCCCTGCCCGAGGTGCGCGACGACCTGCCGGACTTCCTCACCGGCTACCTGACCTCCTCCGAGGCCACCCGGGCGCCGCTGCTGGTGCTCGGCCAGCCCGGCTCCGGCAAGTCCGTGCTCACCCGCGTGCTCGCCGGCCGGCTGCCCGCCACCGACTTCCTTCCCGTCCGGGTGGTGCTGCGCGACGTACCCGCCGCCGCCGACCTCCAGGAGCAGATCGAGTACGCGATCCGCGCCGACACCGGCGAACGGCTCGACTGGCCCGCCCTGGCCCGCTCGGCCGGCGACGCGCTGCCGGTGGTGCTGCTCGACGGCTTCGACGAGCTGTTGCAGGCGACCGGGGTCAGCCAGAGCGACTACCTGCTCAAGGTGGCCGCCTTCCAGCGCCGCGAGGCGGACCAGGGCCGGCCGGTGGTGGTCGTGGTGACCAGCCGCACCAGCGTCGCCGACCGGGCCCAGCCGCCCGAGGGCACCGTCGCGCTGCGGCTCGAACCCTTCGACGAGCAGCGCGTCACCGCCTGGCTGGAGATCTGGAACGACGCCAACGCCGCGCACTTCGCCGAACGGGGCGTACGCCCGCTCGATCCGGCGACCGTGCTGGCCCGCCGGGAACTGGCCGAGCAGCCGCTGCTGCTGCTGATGCTGGCGCTCTACGACGCCGACGGCAACGCGCTGCGCGCCGCCGGCGAGCTGCGCCGCGACGAGCTGTACGAACGCCTGCTGCGCAGCTTCGCCCGGCGCGAGGTGGCCAAGCTCGGCTCGGCGCTGCCCCCGCGCGAGTTGGACCTCGCCATCGAGAGCGAGCTGCGGCGGCTCTCCGTGGTGGCCTGCGCGATGTTCAACCGGGGCGTGCAGTGGGTCGCCGAGCACGACCTGGAGGCGGACCTGGCCGCACTGCCGGTGCTGGCCGGCGGACCCCGGTCGGCCGCACCGGGCGACACCGGCCTGCGCGCCCCGCTGCGCCCGGCCGAGATCGTGCTCGGCCGCTTCTTCTTCGTGCACCGCTCGCAGGCCTCCCGCGACGACACCCGGCTGGAGACGTACGAGTTCCTGCACGCCACCTTCGGCGAGTACCTGGTCGCCCGGCTGGTCTGGCTGGTGCTGCGGGACATCGCCGCCCGCGAGGCCGCCGCCACGATGACGCTCGGCGGCGGCGGTCCCGTCGACGACGACCTGCTGCACGCGCTGCTCTCGTACGCCGTGCTGAGCGGTCGCGCCCCGATCGTCGCCTTCCTCGGCGAGCTGATGTCGACGGCGGGCGACGAGGAGCGGGAGGCGTACGCCGACCTGCTGGTCCGGCTCTTCCGGGTCGCGCACCAGGGGCGGCCGGGGCGGCGCTTCGACTCGTACCAGCCGCGCGGGCTGCCCGTACCGGCCCGGCACGCCGTCTACGGCGCCAACCTGGTGCTGCTGGCGGTCTGCGCCGCCGGGCGGCTCACCGGCCGCCGGCTCTACCCGGACCGCAACGTGGTGCCGAGCTGGTACCGGGAGACCATGCTCTGGCAGTCGCAGCTGGGCAGCCAGGACTGGAACAGCATCGTCGACATCCTCGAACTGGAGCGCCTGCGCCACCCCGACGGCGAACGCGACATCGCCCTCACCCTCGCGGTCGGCGACGCCCCGCCCGTCGACCCGCTGTGGACTTTTGACATGCCGGTCGGCCCGCCGTGGCCGGGCCAGAGATCTGCAGACACGTCCTCGACCGCAGAGTATTTTGTGAAGCCGAACCAGTCCTTCGAGCGGCTGAGCAGGGCCGCGTACCTGCGGTGCTCCCTCGGCGACGACGTGCTGGTGCACGCCTTGGAACCGCTGGCCGAGGCGCTGCCTTATGCGATCAGCGAGTTCCGACCTGGCCGGTATCGGGGCTGGTCAGTGGCACACGGGGTGCTCACAATGCTGGTCCTCCCGCTGCTGCCGCTGCCGAACCAACAGCGGGAAGATGCCTACCTGAGCTGCGCTGACCTCGTCTGGTCAGACGGTGAAGGGAGCATTACGCGGATGCTGATTGATCGACTTGCTACCGATCCGGAGACGCCGACGGAGCTAGCAGCGAAGATCCTCAGCCAACTCCTGACGGTCTCCGTGCATGGGGCCGAACTATATGATCGATTCATCGCCTGCGCGCTAACCTTCCTCAGGCCTGGTGAACCCGCTACTTCCGAAATTGCCGGGCTCCTGCGAGATGTGCTGGTGGCGAACAGGTTTCAGGACAAGACTCTGGCTGCCGAGGCCGTTGTCCGTCTCGTCGAACTGCGTCTGATCAGCAATCTCGATTGGGTGCCCGAGGCACTGTTCGACTTCGTTGAGGAGCGGCTGGAGTTGCGGGCGCGGGTCGAGCGAATGCTGGGACCGCTGGAGCGCACTATCGCCGGGAAACAGGGGCCTCCCGCAGCGGACGAGGCCACTATCTCCGGGCAGTAGCGCGGTCTCCCCGCCCTCGGTCCACGCGGATACAGAGAAAGAGTGGCTATCCGGCGCGCGGTAGCCACTCTTTCTCTGTATTTGCGCGTTGCGGCGGCCGACAACCGGGCGCCGGGGCGGGCGGCGTCGCGCGCGGGCGGGATGTCGTACCCGGGGCCTAGCGTGCGGGGCCGTGAACCGTACCGATCGGTTGTATGCCCTGGTCGAGGAGTTGCGGGCGGTGGCTCCCCGGCCGCGCAGCGCCACCTGGTTGGCGCGGCGCTTCGAGGTCAGCACCCGCACCGTCGAGCGGGACCTCAGCGCGTTGCAGCAGTCCGGCGTACCGATCTACGCCGAGCCGGGGCGTACCGGCGGCTACGCCATCGACCGGTCCCGCAGCCTGCCGCCGGTGAACTTCACCGCCGCCGAGGCGGTCGCGATGGCGGTGGCGCTGCACCGGCTCGCCGGTACGCCGTTCCACCAGGCCGCCAGCACCGCGCTGCGCAAGCTCCTCGCGGTCATGCCCGAGGCGGACGCCGTGGCGGCACGTCGGATCGCCGGCCGGGTCCGGCTGATCGGGGCCGGACCGACCACGCCGATCCCGGCGCTGCTCGCCGACGCGCTGCTCGTCGGCCGGGTGCTGCGCATCGGGTACGCCGACCGGGGCGGCGCCACGAGCACGCGCGAGATCGAGCCGTTGGGCTACATCGGCTCGCCCACCCACTGGTACCTGCACGCCTGGTGCCGCCTGCGTGCCGCGCCGCGCGCCTTCCGGACCGACCGGATCCGTACGGTGACCGCGCTGGCCGAGCCCGCCCCGGTCCGCGAGCTGCGCCCCGGCGACATCGACATCCCCGCCGACCAGCTGACCCAGCTCCACCTCGGCTGAGCGCGTCCCGGCCGCACCCGATCGCCGGCGAAACACCGACAGCGGGTTGTCGCCGTGCGCGGCGAGGCTCTTGGCCGAGGCGCCGGTCGGGGGACCGGCCCGGAAGGGGATGCGTCATGTCCACGATGACCAACGGCATCGGCTGGTTCGAGATCGGTACGGAGGACCCGGCCGCCGCGGAGCGGTTCTACGGGGAACTGTTCGGCTGGACCTTCGCCGCCGACACCGAGGGCGACGACAGTTCGTACCGGATGATCACCACTCCGGCCGAGGGCGGCATCGGCGGCGGGATCCTTCCGACCGGCGGGAAGATGCCGGGCTACGCGGTCTTCTACGTGGTGGTGGACGACGTGTCGGAGACCTGCCGGCGGGCGGAGGCGGCCGGCGGCAAGGTGCTGGTACCGCCGCAGGACAACGGCCAACTGGTCTTCGCGCACCTGCTCGACCCGGCCGGGAACCACTTCGCGGTCTACGTCCCGCCCGCCGGCCAGGACGCCTGACCCGGGCGGGGGCGCGCACGGCGACGCCGCCGGCCCCGGTAAGAACGGGAACCGGCGGCGACTCCGCGCGTCACTTCGTCCGGGCGTGCTGCCACTGGGCGGCGAGGGTCTGGACCGCCTTGGTGACGGCGTCCGCCTCGGCCTGGGTGAGCTTGCCGTCCTTGACGGCCTGGTCGAGACGCTGCTTGAGCTGGGCGGTGCGGTCGGTCTTCGTACCGGCGTCGGGCTTGTGGTCGGCCCGGTGCTGGTCGCGCAGCTTCTGCAGGGCGGCGGTGACCTTGTCCTGGCTCACGCCGAGTTCCTTGGCGAGCGCGGCGGCGAACCCGGACCGGTCCGCGTCGCGCCGCTGACCGTGGTCGCGCCACTGCCCGTGCCCGGCCCACCGACCGGACCTGTCCTGCGCGCTGCCCCGCTGGTCGGACCCGCCGGACTGGCCCTGCGGCCCGCCGGTACGGTGCTGCCACTGGCCACCCCACCAGCCCCGACCGGGGAGCACGCCGGCGTCGATCGCCTTGGTGACGGCGTCCGCCTCGGCCTGGGTGAGCTTGCCGTCCTTGACGGCCTGGTCGAGGCGCTGCTTGAGCTGGGCGGTGCGGTCGGTCTTCGTGCCGGCGTCGGGCTTGTGGTCGGCCCGGTGCTGGTCGCGCAGCTGCTGGAGGGCGGCGGTGACCTTGTCCTGGCTCACGCCGAGTTCCTTGGCGAGCGCGGCGGCGAAGCCCTCGCCCCGCTGGCCCTGCGCGGTCGACGGGGAGGCGGTCGACCGGGCCGCCGGGCTGCTCGATCCGGACGGCGCCGGAGAGCCGTCGGAGGCGAACGCCATCGCCGGCGCCGCGATCCCCAGGCCGAGTACCCCGGCCGCCGCCAGGCCGGCCAACGTGGTCTTGCGTGAAATCGGGCGGTGCATCGGATCTCCAGGTTCCTCGTGGTGCGGATGAAGGCCCGATGCTGCCGGACGAGCCTGTGCCGAAGCGCCGGTTCAGCTGGGACGATGCTGAGAATCTTGGACAAATGGGCCGGATTGGCGCCGCCGTCGCACCGCTTGTCCGATGCCGCGCCTGAACCGTTACTGAACGGCCGGGCTGACGGTCAGCGTGCCGGCGGCCGTGTCCAGCGTCGCCGGTACCCCCACCGGGACGGTGAGCTGGCCGGTGCCGTGCCCGATCGGCAGGCCGCCGAGGACCGGTACGCCCAGGTCGCCGAGGCGGTCGGTGAGCACGTCGGCGACGCTGACCGGCCACTCGTCGGCGCAGTTGGTGAACTGGCCCACCGCCACTCCGGCGAGCTTCGCGAGCGCCCCCGAGCGGCGCAGCTGCGTGAGCATCCGGTCGACCCGGTACGGCGCCTCCGCCACGTCCTCGACCAGCAGGATCGCGCCGGTCAGGTCGGGCATGTCCGGGGTGCCGAGGGAGGAGACGATCAGGCAGAGGTTGCCGCCGATCAACGGGCCGGTGGCGGTACCGGGCACCAGCACGTCGGCCGTCTCCTCGGTCTCCACCCGCGCCACCGTCACCGGCTCGGTGGTGGTCAGCGCCGCGTGCAGCGCCTCCGCCGAGCGCAGCGGCGTACGGTCGTCGAGCCAGGCCATCCCCGGGCCGTGCACGGTGGCGAGCCGGGCGCCCCGCCAGAGCGCCAGTTGCAGGGCGGTGATGTCGGAGAAACCGGCCACCACCTTCGGGTCGCGCCGTACCGCCGCCATGTCGATCGCGTCGACCATCCGCTGCGCGCCGTACCCGCCCCGGGTGCAGAGCACGCCGCGGATCTCCGGATCGGCGAAGGCCCGGTTGACGTCCTCCGCCCGGGTCGCGTCGTCGCCGGCGAGGTAGCCCTGCCGCTCGTACACGTGCGGCGCGAGGACCGGTCGCAGCCCCCAGCCGGTGAGCAGCTCCACGCCGCGGGCCACCCGCTCGGGGCGGGTCGGTCCGGAGGGCGACACCAGCATCACCGCGTCGCCGGGGCGCAGGGCGGGCGGGCGTACGGCCGGATCCAGGGTCACACGGGCCTCCTCGCTCGTCGCGGACCACGCCCGGAATCGCGCGGACCGCGCGCGGACCCGTCGCGGATCACGCGCGAACGGAGCCTATCGGGGCGACCGGACGGCACCGACTAGCCTCGACACCGTGGCAACCGCGCTGGTGATCGAGAATGACCCGACGGACGACGCGCGCCGGTTGGGGGAGTGGCTGACCGAGGCCGGACTGGAACTGCGGGTCCTGCGCCCGTACGCGGGCGAGGCCCTGCCGGAGGAGCTGGACGGCTTCGCGGCGTTCGTCGTGCTCGGCGGCGAGCAGCAGGCGTACCCGGGGCCGGACGGCACCCCGGGAGCGCCCTGGTTCCCCGCCCTGGAGGCGTTGCTGCGCAAGGCGGTACGCCGTCGGGTGCCGACCCTCGGGGTCTGCCTCGGCGCGCAGCTGCTCGCCACCGCGCACGCCGGTACGGTCGAGCGCAGCACCGCCGGCCCGGAGGTCGGTCCCGGGCTGGTCGGCAAGCGGGACGCGGCCGACGGCGACCCGCTGTTCAAGTGGGTCCCGCTGATGCCCGACGTCTTCCAGTGGCACTCCGACGAGATCACCGAGCTGCCGCACGGCGCGGTACTGCTGGCCGCCTCCACCCGCTACCCGAACCAGGCGTTCCGGATGGGGGACCGGGCCTGGGGGCTGCAGTTCCACATCGAGTGCGACACCGAAATGATCGCCGCCTGGGCGGCCGACTCGGCGCTCCTGGCCGAGCTGGGCTACGACCCCGAGCGGGTGGTCGCCGCCTGCGCGGCGGTGATGCCCGACGTCGAGGAGGTCTGGCAGCCGTTCGCGGTGCGCTTCGCCGCGCTCGCCCAGGGGCAGCTGGAGGGGGCCGCGCCGCGCCGCGACCTGCCGCTGCTCGGCCACTAGGGGACCGGATGACCAGACCGACGAGCGCCCGCGGCCGGCTCGCCCGGTACGGCTTCGGGGTGGCCGACGGCGACGGCGGGGCCCGGGCGGCCGACCTGCTCGGTCCCGACGGGCTCGGCCTCTGGGATCCGGCCCGACAGGAGCCGGCCGGCGACGCCGCCGAGCTGCTCAAGGCCCTGTCCCGGGCCGCCGACCCGGACCTGGCGCTGCGCCAGCTGCACCGCGTCGTCGAGGCCGAAGGGCGCACCGGGGCGACCGAGCACGGGGCCACCGGGGCGACCGGGCGCGGAGCCACCGGGGCGGCGGGCTCCCCAGGACCACCCGCGAGCGGCATCGGCGCGACGGCGGACGGCCCCGGGGCGGCGGGCTCGCCGCTGCTGGCCGCGCTGCGTACCGATCCGGGGCTGCGCCGCCGGCTGATCGCCGTACTCGGGGCCTCCTCCGCGCTCGGCGACCACCTGGTGGCCAACCCGGGGCACTGGCGGGCGCTGGCGACCACGGACGGGCGGGCGCCGCTGGCCGACGGGACGCTCGAACCGGAGCCCGGACCGGACGCGGCGCCGGCGGCCGGCGAGCCGATGTCGATCCCCGCGCTGCGGCAGGCGTACCGGCTCGCCCTGCTGCGCGTCGCGGCGGCCGACCTGACCGGCGGACAGGGCCTGGAGCAGACGATGGCGGCGCTCTCCGCGCTGGCCGACGCCACCCTGGCCGCCGCGTACCGGATCGCCGTCGCCGAGCTGCCCGCCGGTACGCCGCCACCGCGGCTGGCCGTGGTGGCGATGGGCAAGTGCGGGGGCGTGGAACTCAACTACGTCTCCGACGTCGACGTGATCTTCGTGGCGGCCGCCGACGAGGACCTGACCGCCGGCACCGCGGTCGCCACCCGGCTGATCCACATCTGCGGGCTGGTCGCCTGGCCGGTGGATGCCGCGCTGCGCCCCGAGGGCAACCGCGGCCCGCTGGTGCGTACCCTCGCCAGCCACCTCGCCTACTACCGCCGCTGGGCCCGCACCTGGGAGTTCCAGGCGCTGCTCAAGGCCCGGCCGGCGGCCGGGGACACCGCGCTGGCCGAGGAGTGGATCGGCCAGCTCGCGCCGCTGCTGTGGCGGGCCGCCGAGCGCCCGGAGGCCGTCGACGACATCCGGGCCATGCGGCGCAAGATCCTCGACAACATCCCGCCGCGCGAGCTGGAACGCGAGATCAAGCGCGGGCCGGGCGGGCTGCGCGACATCGAGTTCGCCGTCCAGGTGCTCCAGCTGGTGCACGGCCGGATCGACGAGTCGCTGCGCGAACCCGGCACCATCCCGGCGCTGCGGGCGCTCGTCGCCGGCGGCTACGTCGGCCGCGCCGACGGCGAGGCGCTGCTGCGCGGCTACCGCTTCCTGCGCGCCGTCGAGCACCGGCTGCAGTTGCAGGGGCTGCGCCGCACGCACACCGTACCGACCGACCCGGCCGCGCTGCGCTGGCTGGCGCACGCGCTCGGCTACACCGCCACCCCGGCCCAGGACGCGGTCGAGGCGTTCCGCGCCGAGTGGGTCGCCCACGCCACCGAGGTACGCCGGCTGCACGCCAAGCTGCTCTACCGCCCGCTGCTGGAGGCGGTGGCCCGGGTACCGGCGGACGGGCTGCGGATGACTCCCGAGGCGGCCCGGCACCGGCTGGAGATCCTCGGCTTCGCCGACCCGTCCGGGGCGCTGCGGCACCTGGAGGCGCTCACCGGCGGGGTGACCCGTACCGCCGCGATCCAGCGCACGCTGCTGCCCGTACTGCTGCAGGAGTTCGCCGACGCGCCCGAGCCCGACCGCGGCCTGCTGAACTACCGCCGCGTCTCGGACAAGCTCGGCGGCACCCCCTGGTACCTGCGGTTGCTGCGCGACGAGGGTCCGGTGGCCCGGCGGCTCGCCCGCGAGCTGGCGCTCTCCCGCTACGTGGCCGACCTGCTCGCCCGCGACCCGGAGGCGCTGCGGCTGCTCGCCCAGGACGCCGAGCTGACCCCGCGCTCCGCCGAGGTGCTCTGCGAGGGGTTCGCGGCGGCGGCCAACCGGCACCTGGCCGGCGGCGGGGCCAGCCCGACGGACCCGGCCGAGGCGATCCGCGCCGTACGGGCGCTGCGCCGGCGCGAACTGTTCCGGCTGGCCTGCGCCGACGTGCTGCGCCACGCCGGATCGCTGGCCCCGGTCGGGCCGGGGACGGGCGGCGCCGCCACCGGGCTGGGCGCCGCGAACCCGACCGCCGGAACCGCCGCCGCCGCGACGCTGGACATCGACGTCCTCGGCGCGGCGCTCTCGGCGGTCACCGACGCGACCCTCGCCGCCGCGCTCCAGGCCGCCCGGGCGACCCACCCCGGCCCGCCGGGGCTGCGCTTCGCGGTCATCGGCATGGGCCGGCTCGGCGGGTACGAGATGAACTACCTCTCCGACGCCGACGTGCTCTTCGTCTACGAGCCCCCGAGCGGAGTGGCCGAGGACGCCGCCAGCGCCGCGGCGCACGCCATCGCCGAGGAGCTGCGCCGGCTGCTCGGCATGCCGGCGCCCGACCCGCCGCTCGGCGTCGACGCCGACCTGCGGCCGGAGGGGCGGCAGGGTCCGCTGGTGCGCAGCCTCGCCGCGTACGCGCAGTACTACGCCCGCTGGTCCCGGGTCTGGGAGGCGCAGGCGCTGCTGCGGGCCCGGTTCGTCTGCGGCGACGCCGAGCTGGGGCGCGCCTTCGAGGAGATCGCCAACCCGGTGCGCTACCCGCGGCGGGGGCTGACCCGCGAGCAGGTGGTCGAGATCCGGCGGATCAAGGCGCGGGTGGAGACCGAGCGGCTGCCCCGGGGCGCCGACCCGGCCACCCACACCAAGCTCGGCCGGGGCGGGCTGGCCGACGTCGAGTGGGCGGTACAGCTCGTGCAGCTGCGCCACGGCGGGCACGTGCCGGCGCTGCGCAGCACCCGTACGCTCGACGCGCTCGCCGCCGCCCGCGACGCCGGGCTGATCGAGGCGGCGGACGCGGCGGCGATGGCGGCGGGCTGGCGGCTGGCCGCCCAGGTACGCAACGCGCTGATGCTGGTCCGGGGCCGGGCCGGGGACCAGCTGCCCCGACACGGAGTCGAGCTGGCCGGGGTGGTCCGGCTGCTCGGCGGGCACGACCCGGGTGAGTTCCTCGACGAGTACCTGCGCACCGCGCGGCGCTCCCGCGCGGCCGTGGAGCGGGTACTCGATGCCTGACCGGGCCGGCGCGGTCCCGGTCCCCGACGCGGCCCGCACGGCACGCGGCGGGGCGGCGCCGGCCGCGACCCCGCCGGCCGGAACCGGTCGGGCGGCGATCCGGCCCGCCCGGGTCACCCTGACGGCCGGCCTGCTGGCGCTCGGCTGCGCGGCGGCGTTCCTGGCCGCCCCGCCGCTCGGTACCGACCTCTCGGCCCAGGTCGCCCGCGCCTCGTTCTTCCACCGGCACGGCGCCGCCCCGGTCGACTTCGGCTGGTACGGCGGCGTCTCGCCGTACGGCTACAGCCCGCTCACCCCGCCGCTGATGAGCTGGCTGGGGCCCGGCACCCTCGGCCCCCGGATCGCCGGTGCGCTGGCGCTGCTCGTCGCCGCCGTCGCGTTCGCGCTGCTGCTGGTCCGTACCGCCGCCCGCCGGCCGCTGCCGGCCGCGCTGCTCGGCGCGGTCTGTATCGCCGGCAACCTGGTCTCCGGCCGGGTCACCTACGCGATCGGGGTGGCGTTCGGGCTGCTCGCCCTGCTCGCGCTCACGCTGGCCCGGCGCGGGCCGCGGCTCGCGACAGCGCTGCCGGCGGCGGTGCTCGCCGGGGCCGCCAGCCCGGTCGCCGGGCTCTTCGCCGGGTTGGCCGGCGCGGCGCTGGTGCTCGGGGCTGTATCGAGGTCACCGGCCGGGCGGCGGTCCGGGCAGGGACGGGCGGTCGACGGGCTGCTGCTGGCGCTCGCCGCCGCGGTGCCGGTGGCCGGGCTGGGATTCGGCTTCGGTGCGGGCGGCTGGATGAACATCAGCCTGCTCGACGCGGCCCGCGCCGGGACCGCCAGCCTCGCCGTCGCGCTGCTGGTGCCGCTGCGGCCGGTACGGGCCGGCGCGCTCCTCGCGACGCTGGGCGTGGCGGCGGCCTGCGCGGTACACACCCCGGTCGGGCTGAACGCGACCCGGCTGGCCGCGATGTTCACGCTCCCGGTGCTGGTCGGGTACGCGCCGCCGCCGGCCGTCCTGGCCCGCCGGCTCGGCCGTTCCGGCGGGGCGTGGGCGCTCGCGGCGCTGCTGGCGGTGCTCGCGGTCTGGCAGCCGCCGGTCTCGGTCGCCGACCTGCGCGCCGCCGGGGACCCGACCGCCGCCCGGGGCTACTTCCGGCCGCTCCTGGACGAACTGCGCCGCCGCGGGCCCGCCCGGGTCGAGGTGGTGCCGACCGCGAACTACTGGGAGGCGGCGTACGTGCCCGAGGCCGCCCCGCTGGCCCGGGGCTGGCTGCGCCAGGCCGACCAGGCGTACCACCGGCTCTTCCTGGACGGCAGCGTCGACGCCGACTCGTACGCCGCCTGGCTGCGCGACAACGGCGTCGGGTACGTGGCGCTGGCCGGAGCGAAACCGTCCTGGGTGGGCCGGCGCGAGGCGGAGCTGGTCCGGGCCGGCCTGCCGTACCTGACCCCGGTGTGGCGGGGCGGGGACTGGACCCTCTACGCCGTCGCGGAGCCGACGTCGATCGTGGCCGGCGCCGAACTGGTGGCGGCGGACGCGGCGGGCGTCACCTTCGACGCGCCGGCGGGCGCGGGCGAGGTCCTGGTGCGGGTGCGCTGGTCGCGCTGGCTGCGCCTGACCGGGCCGACCGGTCCGGTCGGCCCGGTCGGGGTGGCCGGCTCGCGGGCGGTGGTCCGGCCCGGCTGCCTGGCGCCGCAGGGGGAGTGGACCACCGTACGGGTGTCGCAGCCGGGCCGGTACGTGCTCAGCGGGAGCCTGACGGCGGCGGGTCCGTTCTGTCCGGACCGCTGAGCCGGCCGGTGGTCGGCCCCCCGACCGGCCGGCCGCCCTCGGCCCCCGCGTCGGCGCCGGTGGCGAAGCCGAACGGGCCGGCCCGCGCGCTGCGGACCGGCCCGGTGGTGCTGCTGAGTCGAGGCTCAGACGTCGTAGTACATCGCGAACTCGTGCGGGGTCGGCCGCAGGCGGACCGGGTCGACCTCGTTGGTCCGCTTCCAGTCGATCCAGGTCGAGATCAGGTCCGGCGTGAAGACGCCGCCCTCCAGCAGGAAGTCGTGGTCGGCCTCCAGCGAGTCCAGCACCTCGGGGAGCGAGCCCGGCACCTGCTTGACCGAACCCCACTCCTCCGGCGGGAGGTCGTAGAGGTCCTTGTCGATCGGCTCCGGCGGCTCGATCTTGCTCTTGATGCCGTCGAGGCCGGCCATCAGCATCGCCGAGAAGGCGAGGTAGACGTTCGCCGAGGGGTCCGGCACCCGGAACTCGACCCGCTTGGCCTTCGCGTTGCTGCCGGTCACCGGGATGCGGGTGCAGGCGGAGCGGTTGCGCTGCGAGTAGACCAGGTTCACCGGCGCCTCGAAGCCCGGCACCAGGCGGCGGTACGAGTTGACCGTCGGGTTGGTGAAGGCGAGCAGCGACGGCGCGTGGTGCAGTAGGCCGCCGATGTACCAGCGCGCGGTGTCCGACAGGCCCGCGTAGCCGGTCTCGTCGTAGAAGAGCGGCTCGCCGTTCAGCCAGAGGCTCTGGTGGGTGTGCATGCCCGAGCCGTTGTCGCCGAAGAGCGGCTTGGGCATGAAGGTCGCGGTCTTGCCGTTGGCCCAGGCCGTGTTCTTCACGATGTACTTGAAGAGCTGCAACTGGTCGCCGGCGTGCAGCAGGGTCGAGAACTTGTAGTTGATCTCAGCCTGGCCGGCGGTGCCGACCTCGTGGTGCGCGCGCTCCACGGTGAAGCCGGTGTCGACCAGCCGACGGACGATCGCGTCCCGCAGGTCGGCGTAGTGGTCCACCGGCGGTACCGGGAAGTAGCCGCCCTTGTAGGCGGTCTTGTAGCCCCGGTTGCCGCCCTCCTCCTCGCGACCGGTGTTCCACCAGCCCTCGATGGAGTCGATGTAGTAGTAGGACTGGTTCGCCGAGGTCTCGTGCCGGATGGAGTCGAAGATGTAGAACTCCGCCTCCGGGCCGAAGTAGGCCGTGTCCGCGATGCCGCTGGCCGCGAGGTACGACTCCGCCTTCTTGGCGACGTTGCGCGGGTCGCGCGAGTACGCCTCCCGGGTGAACGGGTCGTGGATGAAGAAGTTGAGGGCCAGGGTCTTCTGCGCCCGGAAGGGGTCGATGAAGGCGGTGGCCACGTCGGGCAGGAGCAGCATGTCCGACTCGTGGATCGCCTGGAAGCCACGGATCGACGATCCGTCGAAGGCGAGGCCGTCGGTGAAAACGCTCTCGTCGAAGGACTCGACCGGCAGGTTGAAGTGCTGCATCACGCCGGGCAGGTCACAGAAGCGTACATCGACGAACTTTACGTCCTCATTCTTGAGGTATCGCAGGAGTTCCTCGGGATTGGCGAACACACGTCCTCCTGGCGCGTCCACGGGGTGGCTGGGCTTCTGGCGACGCTATGGCCATGCGGTTGCCCGAGCATGTCTCTTCTGTTTCTGCCGTGTTACGTCACTAGCGGAGCGTCAGCACCGCGGGATGGGGTCGCCGTCGCGTCTCCTACCCTCGGACCATACCCCGTGCGCGTGCTTAATGCCGGTTGTCGGAATTCGCCTCTTCTGCGCGGCGGGGCGGCTCTCCGGCCCGGACCAGGCGCGGGGACCAGGCTCGGCGCCGGCCGGCGATCCGGCCCGCCGCGCCACGCGTCCCGTCCGGGCCCGCCGGGCGCGGCGCACGCCACCGCCGGACCGGCCGCCGTACGTCCGTCCGGCCGGCGCGGCTAACCTAACTCCCCGTGACAGATCGAAACGACGACGTCGCGGCGCCACCCGCGCCCGCCCAGTCGCCCGTCGAGCCGCCGAGCCTGGCCCGGCGATTCGGCGCCCTCGTCGTCGACTGGGTGCTCTGCCTGCTGGTCGCCAACTTCTTCGGCGATCCAGTCCGGGACGGCTGGCCGCCCGTACTGGTGCTGATCCTGGAGTACGGCCTCTTCATCGGGCTGTTCGCGCAGACCCCGGGCATGTGGATCACCCGGCTGCGCTGCGTCTCGTACGCCGACGGGGGCCGTATCGGCGTCGCCCGGGCGCTGCTGCGCGGCCTCCTGCTCGCCCTGCTGGTACCCCCGCTGGTCATGGACGGCCAGCGCCGGGGCCTGCACGACCGCGCCGTCGGCTCGATCGTGATCCCCGCCGACAACAAGCCCCGCCAGCCGTAACACCCGCTACCGCCCGAGAAACCGGTCCACGCCTCTTCTCCACATCAAAATCGTTGTGGCCACACCGCATTAGATGTGGAGAAGAAGCGGGGAATGCCTTTCCGCCCGCTCCGACCGAACAGGCCCGGCCCGCGCCGCGCCCCTCAGCGAGTGTGCGTAGCGGCGCCGGCGGTGTCTGAACTGACGCGTCGCGGCGATCGACCACCCACCGAAACCGCCGCGGAGGGGAAGACACCGCCTCTGGGGCGCCGCGAAGCGCGCGAGCGCGGAGACGCAGCCGCGAAGCGCGCGAGCGCGGCAGCTCAGACTACCGGCCGCGCATCTGGCGGAAGGCGCCCTTGGGCGGGCGCATGTTCTTCGGGATCGCGCCCTTGGGCATCTGCGGCCGGGCCGAGAGGGCCTTGAGGCGCTTGTCCAGCGCGTTGACCTCCGGGCCCTTGAGCCGGCCGGGCAGGCGGACCAGCGTGGTGCGCAGCTTGCGGATCGGCAGCTCGTCCTCGCCCTGGCCGACCACGTAGTCGTAGAGCGGGGCGGTGCCGATCACCTTGGCGAGCCGTCGCTTCTCCTGTCCGAGCAGGCTGCGTACCCGCTGGGGGTTCCCCTCGCCGAGGAGGATCACGCCGGGGCGGCCGACGACCAGGTGCACCATGTCCATCTGGGTGGTGGCGCTGACGGCCGGGGTGACCCGCCAGTCGCCGCGCATGTTCTCCAGAAGCGAGGCGGCGGCGCCCGGCTGTCCCTCGGCCGCGTTCATCATGGCCCGGTTCGACCGCAGGTTCAGCACGACGAGCAGCGCGAGCAGGGCGACCAGGATGCCGATCGGGAACCATTGCCAGCCCCAGACCAGCGCCGCGAGCACGGCGAGCGCGAGCGGGACCAGCACCGCCACGATGGCAAGTGGTACGAACCACCTGTCCTGTTTGGCGGTGAACGAGAAGACCATCCCGATCTGCTTCAGCCGCTGGCCGAACGACACCTTCTCCTGGGGCTTTGCCATGGCACGGAGTCTAGTGGGCCCGATCGGTCCGGTTGTCCCCCGGCCGCCCGCCGTACCCTCAGACCCGGCTCGGCGGCCCCACGGCGGCGGCGACCGGCTCGCTCGGCCCGGTCCCGCCCGAGCCCGCCGGTACGGGTCGGTCGTCGTCGCGCCGCCCGTACTGTCGTACGACGCGGAAGCGGCGCCAGGCCAGCGCGGCCCCGACCACCGCCAGCGGCATCGACGGCAGCCCGTAGCGCGGGTCGATCGCCGAGGTGGCGATCGAGGCGACGATCATGCCGAAGGCCAGACCGGTCCAGGCCAGCGGGTCCAGGTGCTCCCGCCAGGGCGACGACCTGGGCCGGTAGCAGGCCAGCGCGAGCGCCAGCAGGAAGCAGAGCGCCGCCAGCGCGGCACCGGGCACGGTGGCCAGGCCGGAGTAGCGGTGCAGCGGCCCCGTCAGCGGGTTCCGGTCGCGCTCCGAGACCAGGCCGGCGTACCGCTTCGTCGCCGGATCGGCCGGCGCCAGGTACGGCTGGCAGCCCTGCGGCGCGGCGGCCGGGAAGGTCCACATGTCGGCGACGCACCGCGCCTTCTCGCCCGGGTACGGTCCGGGCCGGATCAGCGTCCAGGTGTCCCTGGCGACGGTGGTGGCGTAGTCGCCGGGCTGGGCCAGCACCGCCTTGCGGGCGAATCGCGCGAAGAGTTCGTCGTACTCGGGCCGCTTCTGCTCGGGCGTCAGCCAGCTCCAGAGGTACGTGTCGGGCGGCCAGCGGTACTCGATCGGGTGCGGCGGGCAGAGCTGCCGCTCCTGCGGGGTGAACCCGGCCCGCTCGCAGTTCACGAAGCTGGTGGTACGGGCCCAGAGGAAGCGCGAGCCGAAGGTGCCGAAGGAGTACTGCCCGTGGACGTGGTGGTACCAGAAGACGTAGCCGCCGAGGACGGTACCGACGACGGCGACGAAGACCCCGGTCCGGCGCCAGCTCACCCGCCGCAGCAGCAGGTAGAGCAGCGGTACCGCCAGCGCCACCAGCCCGATCGTGCGGGTCACGGCGGCCCAGGAGAAGACGCCGGCCGCCACCAGCGTGCCGAGCCAACCGGGCGTCCGGTTCCAGGCCAGCGCCACCATCCCGATCGTCAGCAGCGCGGTGAAGAGCGTCTCGGCGAGCAGGAAGTGCTCCAGCACGACGGTGCGGGCGTCGAAGACCAGCGGCGCGACGGCGAGCGCCGAGATCAGCCGGGAGACGTCGCGGCGGCGCAGGAGGGCGTACGCCGCGACCGCGACGGCGAGCCCCATCAGGTGCTGGACGGCGGTGATCAGGGCGACCGAGTGGAACGCCAGGAAGAGGTCCAGGAAGAGGCTGTAGCCGTACGGCCGGATGGTCCCGGGTTCCATCCGGTAGGCGAGCACCAGGTAGCTCTGGCTGTCGCCCTGATACCAGAAGGCCGGCCGGTAGGCGAGCATCACGAGCGCGCGCAGCACGAGCCCGCCGAGCAGCAGCAGCACCAGTGCCCAGTGCTGCCGCAGCAGCCGGCGCGCGTCCCCGGCCAGCCGGTCCAGCCGACCGGTCATCCGATCACCGGGGCGCCTTCTTCGGCAGTACCGGCGCGGCCCGGCCGCTGCCGTGCTCCCCGGGGCGCTTCTCCTCGTGGTACTCCTCCTCGACGTTGACCTGCCACACGTCGTGGGTGGTCCCGTCGAGGATGTTCTCGGCGGTGAGCATCGCGGTCAGCATCGAGTGGTCCTGGTTGTTGTAGCGGTGCATGCCGTTGCGCCCGACCGGGTAGACGTTCGGCACCGCCTCGGCCAGCCAGCCGCGGATGGTCTCCACGGCCTGCTCGTAGCCCTCGTCGTAGACCGGGTACGCCTTCGGCATCCGGACCACGTACCCGGCGCTGACCGCGCCCGGCTCGACCAGGTTGAGCCGCTCCAGCTCCTCCGTGGCGAGCGCGACCAGGTCGTCGTCGCCGCTCTCCCAGAGCTCGTCGCCCTCGAAGACGAAGTACTCCAGCCCGAGGCAGGTGTGACCGTCCTGCACGAGGTACGGCGACCAGGAGCCGAAGTTCTGGATCCGGCCGACCCGCACGCCGGGGGTGTGGATGTAGATCCAGTTGTCGGGGAAGCCGGCCTCCTGCGGTACGACCAGCGCGACGGTGAGGAAGTCGCGGTAGTTGAGCGCGTCGGCCGCGGCGCGTACGTGTTCGGGCGCCGGCGGGTCCATGGCGTGGATCAACTGCTTCAGCGGCATGGTGGAGACCACGTGGTCGGCCTCGACCCGGCGCTCGCCCTCGCTGTCGCCGACGGTCACCGCCACCGCGCCGCTGTCGTCGCGGTGCACCCGGGTGACCCAGGTGCTGGTGGTGACGACCCCGCCCGCCTTCGCCACGTGCTCGGCGCAGCGCTCCCACATCATGCCGGGGCCGTACTTCGGGTACTGGAACTCCTCGATCAGGCTGGTGATGTCCTTCTGGTTGCGCTTCGGCATGAGCGCGTTGATCACCGCGTTGGCGAGCGAGAGGTTCTTGATCCGTTGGGCGGCCCAGGCCGCCTGCAACTCGGTGGCGGGGATGCCCCAGAGCTTCTCGGTGTAGGTCTTGAAGAAGATCGAGTAGAGCCGCTTGCCGAAGCGCGCCGAGACCCAGCCCTCGAAGTGGCTCTGGTCCTTCGGCGGCCTGACCTGGGCCCACAGGTACGACCCGACGCAGCGTACGGCCTCGACGACGCCCAGGTTGCCCAGCGCGTTGCCGGCCTTCAGGGGGTAGTCGAAGAGCTTCTCGCGGTAGTGGATGCGGCTCATCCGGGGGCGGAGCAGGAAGTCCTCGTCGGGCAGGATCTCGTGCCACAGCGCCTCGACCTGCGGGACCTTGGTGAAGAAGCGGTGTCCGCCGATGTCGAACCGCCAACCGTCCCGCTCCACCGTACGGCTGATCCCGCCCACCACGTCGTCGGCCTCGAAGACCTGTACGGAGGCGTTGCGCTTGGTCAGTTCGTACGCGGCGGTGAGTCCGGCCGGACCCGCGCCAATGATCACCGTGTGCGGCGCTGTCGTCATATTTATATTCATCACCTTCGACGTGCTGTCCGCAAGCACGAACCCCGGACGGGCTGCCGGGCCCGGAAAAATCGCCGGAGGTGGGCGGCGGCGCTGGCGTGCGGATGTGAGGACAGGAGGACGGGAAGAGGACGCGCGGAATCTAGCACGACCGGTCCGATCCGGCCGGCGGGCCGCAGCGGCACGCGTGTCGACGCCCCGCCCCCGGGGGACGCCCTCGACACACGGCCGGGGGGGGGGGGGGCCCCGCCGGGGGCGGGGGGGGGGGCCGGGCCGCGGCGGGGGGGGGGGGGGGGGGCGGCGGGGGGGGCGGGCCGGGCGGGGGCGCCGCGGG